>DATIYO010000116.1:0-9158 GCA_035517575.1 Methanomicrobiales archaeon | reverse complement strand
ACTACATGCCGGGCCCGGCGGCCTCGGTCCCCGCCGACATGAAGAACGAGCCCCAGGAGGTCCTCCTGGAGGTGGTCATGTGGAAGGCCTGAAGTCGGAGGCCCAGTGGATCGTGATGATGGGCTTCCTCGTCTCCCTCGGTATCTTCTTCCTCGCCATCATCATCAGCCAGTCCACCCTCGTCGGCCAGACCACTGCCGAGGGGGTGCTCGAGTTCCCGAAGAACGACATCCAGGACCTGAAGCACGACATCCTCGAAGTGGAGTACTTCAACAGATCGCCGCAATGCTCGTCCCTGGGGGCTTTGGCATGCAGCAGGATCATGGGGAACATCTCCCTGGAGATCCAGCAGATCGCGCTCTACCGGAAGAGCGCGATCGCGAGTTACACCATCCCCCCCCAGTGCTCCGGGAGTCCGCCGCAGAGGGACGTATACATCCATTACAACAACGGGGTGACCACCTATGATGAGTACGAGATCAGGATCTACTGCTAGGGGGCCGGAGAAATCGGACGGGGTGACGAACCTCGTGGAGTATATCTCCATCACGGGGATCCTCCTCCTGCTCCTCGTCGTCGTCCTCTTCACGGTGAACTCCGTCTTCATGCAGGGCCCGGGCGACACGCTCCGGTACTACGCCTTCACCGACATCGGGAACGGGATGAGCGTGCGGATCGTGGACCTCTACGTGATCGCCCCCTTCAACGGCACCATCTCGACGCGGTTCATCCTCCCCCAGGACGTCGCGGGCCAGGACTACTTCGTGCGGGCGAAGGTCACCCCCGAGGGGAAGAACCAGACCATCATCGTCGAGCGGGGGGACGTCTCCGCCGAGATCTTCATCGCGGGCATCGGGGCGACGAAGGGCGTGACAGGGAACACCACGAGCTCGGGGTGGAACCTGATCACCTACAACTCGGCGGGGTTCTAGATGGAGGAACGGGTATGGGAGGAACGGGTATGGAACTGAAACGGGAAGCAGTGTCAGAGAGCATCGGGTACCTCATCATCTTCGGGCTCATCCTCTCGGGGATCGGGCTCATCACCCTCTACGGGTACCCGCTGCTCATGCAGCAGCAGAGCTCGGCGAACATGCGGAACATGGAGCAGTCGATGATCGTGCTCCAGAACGACATCAAGTCCCTCACCTACAAGCTCGCGAACTACAAGGAGACCTCCCTTCGGGTGAGCGGCGGGACCCTCTCCGTCTACCCCTTCACCGTGACCTGCCAGACCTTCTGGATCCAGACCATCCCGAACTCGCCGGTGAATGCCCTGCTCCCTCCCTTCACGCCCGGCGAGCTCCGCTACTTCTCGACGAACGACGACACGGTCATCACCATCGAGAACGGGGCGGTCATCGAGAAGCCCCTCACCACGAACGGGTCCTTCATGCTCGCCGACCCGCGCTGGTACCTGGACAACTCCTCGAACCGGCGGACCCTCGTCGTGAACCTCATGAACCTGAGCACCATCTCGAGCTCGGGGCCCACGCTCTCCGAGACGGGAGTCGGGAACGTCCGGATGCGCCTCGCCCGGACGAACATGACCACCAGTCCCACGGATTTCGGTCCTCTCGGGAGTGGCTATACCATATCCATCACGTACTCCCCGAACAACAACCAGACCGTCACCCCAGACGGGTACGGGTTCGCCTGGATGAACTACATGACGAACCCGAACAACTTCGAGGGGAAGATGACCTGCGCGGGGAACCCGCTCCGGGCCCAGACCCTCGTGTGCCAGATCCCCGACATCCAGAACATCGTCGTCAAGGAGTACGACGTCGTGGTCGAGTCGGTCTGACCGCTCCCGTCCCTCTTCCCCCTTTTCTCTTTTTCCCCTTTCCCTCTCACTCCCCCGCCCTTCCAAGGAACCTCCCGAGGTCCACCCGCTTCCGGGTCTGCACGACCAGGAAATTCCTCCCCACCGAGGGGCTCGCCGCCGATGCCGCCTCGATCGAGCGGACGAGGATCCCCGCCGCGTCCTCCAGGGTCCCGTCCCTCCACCGCTCCCTTATCATCCGGTTTGCCACCGCCTTCGCGAGCTCGTTCCCGAGCACCACGAAGTTCGATGCGCCGCCCCGCCCCCTGACGGTCACGGCGGGGCCGACGATATCGACGATGGCATAGGAGCCGGCCGAGGCATAGAGCCTCCGCCGCGAGAGCACCCCGCCCTCGAGGGAGGTGACCTCGCCCACGAGGACCCCCTCCTCCTCCGAGACCTTGGCCTTGTCGTCCCGGATCGCGAGCCTCACCCCGAGATCCCCCGCCCGCTGCAGGAGATCCCCGTCGGTCGCGAGGGCTCCCGAGTAGAGCTCCTCCTCGAGCCTCCCCACGGCCGCTTTATCGCCGAGGAACCCGATCTCGCGCATGTCCCCCGCCATCACCGCGCCGGACGCCCCGACGAAGGCCATGACGAGGGTCACGGCCGCCACCGCCGGCAGGCCGGCGCGGGCGGGGTGCCTCCCGCCCGATCGCCCCTCATGCATGAGCGTCTCGCACCCGGATGACATAATCCCTTCACGCGGGCCCGACGCGCCCGCACCGATTGCGCTATAACGGAACGGCGCCCATGGTACCACAGGTCTTTCCAGCACGGAATCGTGAGCCTCATGGGGATCACCGGGAACCTGAAGCGGCCGCTCCGATGGATCTTCTTCTGCGCCGGGCTCCTCATCCTCGGGTACTTCATCGCGAGTTCCGGGATCATCGGGAACTACCGGGTCTTCCTCACCGTGAACCCGCTCCTCTACCTCCTCGCCGTCGGGAGCACCCTCGCCGTCCTCCTCATGCGCACCTGGCGCTGGCGGTACCTCTGCACCGAGTACGGGGCCTCCATCTCCTGGCGGGAGTCCTGGGTGGTGAGCGTCGCCTCGCTCTTCTACGCGAACATCACCCCGGGGAAGATCGGGGACATCTACAAGGCGTACTTCATGCAGAAGGGGCACGGGATGTGCCTCGCCGACGGGGTCTCGATGATCTTCTACGAGCGGTTCTTCGAGCTCGTGATCCTCTTCCTCATCGCCTGCGGGGTCGTCCTCACCCAGCTCCGGGGGATCACCGTCGTCCTCCTGGAGCTCGTCGCCATCGTCCTCGTCCTCCTCCTGATCTCGTACCACAAGATCGATCTCGTCCTCGGCCTCGCAAAGCGGCTCTCCGCCCGGATCCCCGCCCTCGCGAGGGTCGTCCCCGACGTCCAGGTGCGGAAGATCCCGCCCGCGAGGATCGCGGGGGTCCTCGTGATCACGCTCCTCTCCCTCGGGTTCGACTTCCTGCAGATCTGGATCGTCGCGCTCGCCTTCGGGTACTTCCTGAACCCCGTCCTCCTCACCATCTTCTTCTCCCTCTCCATCCTCGCGGGGCTCGTCTCCCAGGTCCCCCTCGGCGTCGGCGTGACCGAGGGGTCGATGAGCTACCTCCTCACGACCCTGGGCGTCGCCTCCGCCGACTCCCTCGCCATCGTGCTCTCCTCCCGCCTGATCTCGATGTACTTCGTCATGGCGCTCGGGTTCGTCTTTGCGAAGTTCGCCGCCGACCGGCTCGCGGGCGAACCCGCGGGAGGGCCATCATGATCTCGGTCATCGTCCCGTGCTACAACGAGGAGGAGAACGTCCTCCTCTACCCGGAACGCCTGATCCCCGTGGCAGAGTCGGCCATCCGGAATTACGGGGAGGACTGCGAGTTCGTCCTCGTGGACGACGGGAGCCGGGACCGGACCCTGGAACGGCTCGACGCCCTTGCCCTCGCCCTCGGGGAGGGCGGGCACCGGATCACCGTGGTCCCCCACGGCGTGAACAGGGGGATGGGTGCCGCGATCCGGACCGGGCTCGCCCATGCGAAGGGCGACCTCGTCATCACGATGGACTCCGACCTCACGTACCGGCCCGAGGACATCGCGAGGCTGCTCGCGGCCTACCGGGAGAAGGAGGCGGACTGCATCTCGGCGTCCCCGTACCGGGGCGAGGGGCTCGCCGACGAGGTCTCCTCCCCCTTCCGGCTCCTCGTCAGCAGGGGGGTGAACCTGCTCTACCGGATCCTGCTCGGGAACGACATCACCTGCGTGAGCGGGATCTTCCGGCTGTACCGGAAGGAGGCCCTCGACGGGCTCACCCTCACCTCGAACAACTTCGAGATCGACGCAGAGATCATCTCGAAGCTCATCCTCGGGGGGAGGTCGGTGCGGGAGATCGGGGTGCGGCTCCACAGGCGGGAGTTCGGGGAGTCGAAGCTCGACGTGAAGAAGGAGGTGCGGAACAACCTCCGGATCCTCGGAAGGATCTTCCGGGTGCGGTTCCTCGGGGGGCGCTGGGAGTAGCGGGCGCCGGTTCGGCGAGGGTTTATCACTCATCCCATCCCCGGTCTGTACAGGGAATCGGGGGCCCCTCGGGCCTCCTCCGGGGGTAATAAACATGGCAAGGGGTAAAGAGAGGGAAACGGTCCTCATCACGGGCGGAGCGGGATTCATCGGGAGCAACCTCGCGCTGTTCCTCCTGAAGCGGGGGCACAAGGTGGTCGTCCTCGACGACCTCTCCCGCAGCTCCACGGACAACATCCGGGCCTGCTACAACTACTCGCCGCACTTCTACTTCGCGAACGGCTCGGTGATGGACTTCGAGCTCGTGGACCGGCTCGTGAGCAGCGTCGACATGGTCTTCCACCTCGCGGCGCAGGTCCACTGGGAGGAGTCCATCGACAACCCGGTCCCGAGCTTTGCCGTGAACACCCTCGGGACCCAGAACGTCCTCGAGGCCGTGCGCCGGAGCATGATCCGGCGGGACCCCCTCAGGCTCATGCTCTACGCCTCCTCGTCGGAGGTGTACGGCACGGCCCGGTACGTCCCGATGGACGAGGACCATCCCTTCAACCCCCAGTCCCCCTATGCCGCGGGGAAGGCGGCGGCGGACCGGCTCTGCTCGGCCTACCACCACGTCTACAACCTGCCTGTCATCATCCTGCGGCAGTTCAACACCTATGGCCCCAACCAGCGGCTGAAGGGGTACTCCGCCGTGATCCCGAAGTTCGTCTCCCAGGCGGTGGCGGGCTGCCCGCCGACCATCTACGGCGACGGCAGGCAGACGAAGGACTTCCACTACATCGACGACCTGATCGGGGCGTACTCCCTGATCATCGACAAGTGGGCCGACCTCGACCTCTTCGGCACGGCGATCAACTTCGGCACGGGGAAGGAGACCTCGGTGAACGAGCTCGCCCGGATCATCATCGACACGGTCGCCGAGCAGACGGGGAAGGACCTCGACGGGAAGCTCAGGCCCGTCCACCTGCCGAAGCGGCCGGGCGAGGTGATGCGCTTCACGGCGGACATCACCCGCGCCCGGAAGGCCCTCGGGTTCACGCCGAAGATCGACATCAGGAAGGGGATCGCGAAGTACGTGAGCTGGTTCCTGAGAGAGGGCTCGCCCGCAGCCTGACCGCCTAGGCCCGCGGGCCCTGCCCAACGACCCTCTCGACGGCGTCGATGATCCTCGCCGAGGCCCGCCCCTCGCCGAAGGCGGAGAGGTCGGGGGAACCGCGGGGGTCGAAGCCCGTGACCGCCGCGAGGATCCTCTCCCGGTCGTCGTCCACGAGGACGTTCCACCCCGCCTCGATCGTCTCCACCCACTCGGTGTTCGGGCGGAGGGTGATGCAGGGGCGTGCGAGGAAGAAGGCCTGCTTCTGGACCCCGCCCGAGTCGGTGAGGACCTTGCGGGAGCCGTGGAGCAGCCTGAGGAACTCGAAGTAGCCCTGCGGCGGGACCGGGTGGACGTTCCCCGGGAGGGCGATCCCGAAGTCCTGCATCCTCTTCCTCGTCCGCGGGTGAACGGGGAAGACCACGGGCAGGGGGGCACGGGAGACCGCGGAGAGGATGTTCCGCAGCCGGGCCGGGTCGTCGGTGTTCGCCTCGCGGTGGAGGGTGAGGACGAGGTACTCCCCGCCCCCGGGAGGGAGGGTCTCGAGGATCGCGGGGGGCTTCTCGATCAGGTCGCGGTAGTGGAGGATCGAGTCGAGCATGACGTCGCCGGAGAGGCAGACGTTCCGGACGATCCCGCTCGCGCGGAGGTTCTCCACCCCCCTCTGGGTGGGGGCGAAGAGGCAATCGGAGACATGGTCGATGACGATCCGGTTGATCTCCTCGGGCATGGACCGGTCGAAGCTCCGCATCCCCGCCTCCAGGTGCCCGATCCGCACCCTCGTCTTCGTCGCGGCGAGGGAGACCCCGAGGGCGGTGTTCGTGTCGCCGGTGACGAGGAGGACGTCCGGCCGCCCGGCGGAGAGCACCCGCTCGGACCCGATGAGGATCTCCCCGACCTGCTCGCCTGGCAGCTTCGAGCCGACCCCCAGGTAATGGGTGGGGTCGGGGAGGTGCATCTCGTCGAAGAAGATCCGGTCCATCTCGTAGTCATAGTGCTGGCCCGAGTGGATGAAGAGGCAGTCGGTGCCCCGCTTCGCGAGCTCCCGGATGACGGGCTCGACCTGGATGAACTCGGGGCGGGTCCCCGCGGCGACGGCGATTCTCATGGTGTCCGGGCCCTCCCCCTCAACCCTTCCGAGCCGGCCAGGGGTTCAGGCCCGCGAGTTTCTCACGGAACCCGCCATCGGGCCGCAGCACGAGCCCGAACAGGAGGAGGAAGGCGAGGTTCTCGACGGTGAAGAAGGCGAGCGTCAGGAACCAGCCGCCCGAGCCGGCCGGGTTCGTGTAGTTCAGGTTCACGTAGTAGGCGTTGAACATGAGCGGGAACTCGATGTACGCGAGGGCCTGGGTGAGGTAGAAGACCCCGATCTTTTTCAGGTCGTCTGCCACGAGAAGGGCGAGGAGGGGCGTGTACCAGACCAGGTACTGGGGGCTGTGGAACTTCGTGAAGAAGACGAAGGCGAAGACCGCGGCGGCGAGGAGCTTCAGGAAGCTCGCCGGCCTCCCGCGGGGCTCTCTCCAGCCAGCCCAGAGGAGGAGGAGGATGGAAAGCCCCATGAGGAGGTACATGACGAGGGAAACGCCCCCCTCGGAGACCCCCAGCCGGGCCACGTCGTGGAGCCACGAGTAGAGGGTGAAGGTCGCGGTGTTCACGTACACCCCCACCGAGGCACCGGTCGCGAAGAGGTAGGCGTTGATGGTGTCGGGCCGGACGATGGCGAGCGGGAGGAACAGGACGACCGCGAAGGGGAGGAAGACCTTCGCCGCCGAGACGATCTCCTGCCTGAGGGAGGTGTCCTTCGCCCGGTAGAGGACGATGAAGGGGAACGCGACCGCGGGGAAGATCTTCGCGAAGAACCCGAGGGTCGCGGAGGCGTACCCCTTGAGCCCCCTCCCGTACACGGTGAAAAGGACCGCGCCCATGAAGAAGAGGGTCGGGAAGGCGTCGTACTTGGTGAGAACGAAGTAGGCGGCGGCAAAGGACGTGGCGTAGACGAGGCCGGCCGTCCAGGCGGCCCGCTCGCCCCGGAGCCCGAGGCCGGTGAAGTACACGCAGGCGAGGATGCCGAGGTCGCAGAGGACCATGAGGAACTGGAAGGAGTAGATGAAGGCCATCCCGCTGTTGGTGAGGATGGCGGGGACGAGGGCGATGACGATGGGGACAAAGACGAGGACGGGGTAGTCGATGCCGAAGTTCAGGTACGGGATCTTCCCCTGGAGGAGGGGCAGGCCGGCGTTCTGGAGGTAGAAGCCGAGGTCGAAGAGGTCGACGAAGGAGTGGAAGACGGCGGGAGTGGCGACGAGCACCGCGAGCCTGGTCGCGAGAGAGACGAGGACGAGGTAGAGGAGGTGGCGCTTCACGGTCCCCCGGTCGACGCCCGGGAAGCTCTCCCCGAGGAAGCTCCACGCCTCGCCGCCCTTCTCCCTGCCCGCTCCCCCCGACTTCCCTGCCCTGCTGCCCTTTTTCCCCATTTCGGCTCACCGAGAGACTCTGATAATGCCGGTTGGATCAGGAGGGAGAAATACCCTCGGATGGGACAGGGGAAACCCGGTTGCCATCCCCAGAGCACCGGTCCGGGGAATCCGCCGGGAGAAAGAGGAGGAGAGCTTCAGGTCTCGGATGGCGACGGGTCCTTCGCCCCGCCCGCCGGCTCGTCTCCCGGCCCCCCGCCCAGGACCGAGGCCACCCAGGCCCGGTTCGTCCAGAGGGCGCAGCCCCCCTGCGTCTCGGTGAGCATCGCATGGTGCCTCCGTATCTCCCGGAGGAACCGGGACCCGAGGGCCTCCCTGAGGGGGGTCGCCGTGAGGTTCGTGTCCGAGAAGGGGGCGGCGGGGCAGGGCTCCAGGTCGCCCGAGGCGCTCACGTGGAGGAAGCCCCTCCCCGAGGAGAGGCAGCCGCCGAAGACCTCCTCGTCCCCGGGAAAGCCGAGGAACAGGGCGGGGAACCGGCCGGGGAAGGTGCGGAGGCAGCCGACGAGCGCGCTCCTCTGGTCGGCGGAGAGGACGAGGTCCTCCGTCCCCGCCTGGACCGGGACGTACTCCACGAAGGCGAAGACCCGGCACCCCGCGCCGATCATCCGCCCCACGAAGGCCTCGTCGGTGACGAGGCCGTGGTTCAGCCGGGTCACGGTGAGGGAACACCCGAAGAAGATGCCGGAGCGCGAAAGGACCGAGCAGGTCTCCATCAGCCGGCGGTAGACCCCTGTCCCCCGACGGGAATCGGTCTCTCCCTGGAAGCCCTCGAAGCTGAGGACCGGGACGATGTTTCTCTGCGAGGCAAAGGTACCCGCCATGCGGTCGTCGACGAGGAGGCCGTTCGTGATGACCCCGAAGATGATCCGGGGAAACTCCGCCGCGAGCGCGAGGATCTCGGGCGCCCGCACGAGCGGCTCCCCGCCGGCGAGGACGATGAAGGAGATCCCGAGGTCCCCTGCCTGGGCGACCACGGACCGGAGCTGTTCGGGCGTCATCTCGGGGCCGCGGGGGTGCTGCATCGCCCGCATGTAGCACCCCTTGCAGGAGAGGTTGCACCGGTTCGTGACCGAGACGATCATCACCGCCGGCACCTGGAGCCCCTCGCGGGCGAGCTCCCCCCGCCTCGCGGCGGCGCTCCGCTGGTGAAGAATGGTCCGGGCGGCGAAGGCGAGGAGGGACGGCCGGAGGAGGACGATCCGGGCGGCCTGGCGCAGGACCGCCATGATGCTCTCGTCGAGGAGCCGGTTGTAGTACCGGTCGGGTCTCGCCC
>DATIYO010000115.1:0-4837 GCA_035517575.1 Methanomicrobiales archaeon | reverse complement strand
GATATAGTAAAACGGGTTATACTAGAATCAGTAAATATTACGAATAATGAGTCAATCAAAATGAGAATAATTGGGTCCCCCCATCGCCTATAAATCCCCGTACCATCCATCTTCTAAGCTAAGTATTATCGAGGGAAGCATTGTCCGAGATCCGCCTCGTCGGCACCGCTCATGTATCGGCCCAGAGCGTCGAAGACGTGAAGAAGGCCATCGACGAGTGGCACCCCGACATCGTCGCCGTGGAGCTGGACCTGGGCCGGTTCGAGGCCCTAAGAAAGATCGGGCGCGAACCAACCGTCAGCGAGGTGCTCGAGCTCAGGAACTTCAACCAGCTCCTGATCCAGTGGATCCTCTCCTACCTCCAGCGCCGGATCGGGGTCGACGTCGGGGTGGAGCCGGGCGCGGAGATGAAGGCCGCCATCGAGGAGGCCGAGAAGCGGAGGATCACGATCTCGCTCGTCGACCGCGACATCCGGGTCACGCTCCTCCGGTTCTGGCAGTCCCTCGGGATCTGGGGGAAGGTCAAGATGTTCTTCGCCCTCCTCTACTCCATCGCCGAGGTGGACGAGTTCGAGATCGACGTCGAGCAGATGAAGGACCAGTCGGTCATCGACATGGTGATGGACGAGTTCCGGAAGTTCTCCCCCGCGGGCGCGAGGTCGCTCATCGACGAGCGGGACGCCTTCATCGCCCACAACCTCCTCATGCTGAAGGAGAAGGATATGGGCCGCATCCTCGCCGTCGTCGGGGCAGGGCACGTGCACGGGATCCAGCGGTACCTCGACGCGCCCGCGACCCTCCCGCCCGTCGAGTCCCTGACCCGCCAGCCGAGGAGCTTCCCGTGGGGGACGATCTTCGGCTTCGCCGTGACGGTCCTCTTCCTCCTCCTCCTCGCGGCCATCGGGTTCTCGGGCGTCGGCTGGAACACGCTCCTCTATGCCTTCCTCCTCTGGGTGGTCATCCACGGGGTCCTTGCCGCGGCCTTCACCCTCGCCGCGGGGGGCCACCCGTACTCGGCCCTCACCTGCCTCGGGGTCGCCTGGATGACCTCGTTAAACCCCCTCCTCCACGTCGGGTGGATCGCGGCCGCCGTCGAGGCAAAGGTGCGGAACCCGCAGGTCACCGACTTCCGGAAGATCTACGAGGCAGAGACCCTCACCGACATGTCCCGGATCCCGCTCTTCAAGGTGGTGCTCGTCGCGGCGGCGGCGAACGCCGGGAGCCTGCTCGGGACCCTCCTCTACGCCGTCTTCCTCCTCAAATTCCTCATCGACCCGGTCACGGTGATCTCGACGGGCCTCCACAACATGGTGGCCTGGTTCGTGGGGATAATCTGAGGAATCCCGCCCCGCATTTTTATCATCCCCGGGATCAACCCATCCTCTGTTTCGGAGGGAAGGTCTTGGAAAGGAAGACGATACTGCTGCTGGCACTGGGATTGGTCCTCGTCTTTGTCCTAGGCTACGTGTCGGGCGGGGTGCTCCCGTCGATGGAGCCCGTCCGGGACCGGGATCTCCTGTACCAGGTCTCGACGTATTCGGCCCTCGCGGGAGGCGCGTACGACCCCGTGGAGCCGGTCCGGGCCCTGATGGAAAACGGGGACTTCGGCCTCGGAACCTTCGAGGGGCTGAACGGGGAGATGGTGGTGGTGGACGGGACCTGCTACCAGGTGAGGTCCGACGGGATCGCCCGGCCGGCCGACCCCTCCCTCGGGGTGCCCTTCGCCGCGGTGACCTTCTTCTCGCCGGACATCACGGTTCCGGGCATCGTCGCGGGGAACCTGACCCGGCTCGATGACGCGATCAATGCCCACCTGACGGATCCCAACCTCTTCTACGCCATCAGGATCGACGGGACGTTCCCGTACGTGAAGGTGAGGAGCCCTCCTGCCCAGGTGAAGCCCTATCCCCCGCTCGCCGATGCCCTGGCCCACCAGGTGGTCTACGAATACCACAACGTGACCGGAACGGTGGTGGGGCTCTATACGCCGGCAGCGGCGGCGGGGCTGAACGTCGCCGGATACCACTTCCATTTCATCACCGCGGACCGGAGCAGGGGCGGGCATGTCCTCGACATCTCGGCCGCGGGGGACACGGCGGAACTGGATGCCACCCCGAGGTACACGGTCCTCTTCACCGCGGGGGACGATGGGTCCTGAGCCCGGGTCGAGGCCATCCTCCCCCGGCCATACCCGATCCCGGAATGCAGGGGACGCTATCGTGCTCTCGCCGGTCCCCCCCTTCGACTTCGATCTCTCGGCCTCCATCTTCTCCGGCGGAGATCCGGACATCCGCTCGTATCGGGACGGGGCATTCCGCCAGGCTCTCAGGCTGGGCGGTGGAATTGTCCTCGTCACGGTCACCTCGGAAGGGACGGTGGATAAGCCTCTCGTCAGGGTCGGGGTCCGCCCGGGCCCTGTCGGAACTGGCGTGACGGAGGCCGCGGGGGCTGCGGTCTCGAAGCTCTTCAACCTCGATCTCGACCTCGCGCCCTTTACCGAGGCCGTGAAGGGCGACCCGGTCATGTCCGCCCTCGCCCGTCGGCTCCGCGGGCTGAAATCCCCGCGGACGGCGACGCTCTTCGAGGCCCTCGTCGACTCCATCGTGGAGCAGCAGATCTCCCTCGCCGCCGCCCACGGGATCGAGCGGAGGGTCGTCCGCACCTTCGGCGACACCGTCGCATGGGAAGGGACGACGTACCACGCCTTCCCGTCGCCGGAACGCCTCGCAGGTTCCTCGGTCGACGCGCTCAGGGCGTGCGGGCTCTCCTCGAAGAAGGCCGAGTACATCCTCGGGATAGCCCGCGGGGTCCGCGACGGGACTCTGGATCTCGAGGCGCACGGGCCGGACGAGGATACTTCATCGATCGTCCAGGGGCTCACCGCCATCCGCGGAGTGGGGACCTGGACCGCCGAGCTCGCCGCCCTGCGGGGGCTGTCGCGCCTCGACGCGATCCCCGCCGACGACCTGGGCATCCGCAGGGTCATCTCGCGGTTCTACTCGCGGGCCGGGAGGATCGATGCGGGCGAGGCGCGGCGGATCGCCGAGGCCTGGGGTGCCTGGAAGGGGCTCGCCGCCTACTACCTGATCGTCGCCGAGTTGAAGGGGATCGGGTCCTGAGGCCGGGTGCGGATTCCCCTCTTTTCAGGCCTCCGGAGCGTATCCAATATCCATATATAGAAAAAAAGGGAGAGGGCATATCACCCGCGGCCCGTTTGGAGGGATTCGCGAGATGTGAGGTGATGGCATGGCGAAACTAACCGACGAGATGAAGGCGGTCTTCGGGAAGAACAGGATCTTCCCCGTGGCGACGGCCTCGAAGAGCGGCGTCCCGAACGTCGCCCCGATCGCCTTTGTCCAGATCGTCTCCGACGACACCATCTGGCTCGGGGACAACTACATGGTGAAGACCCTCGCGAACGTGAAGGAGAACCCCTGGATGGCCATCGAGTTCTGGGACCCGGACACGAAGCGGTGCTTCCAGGTGAAGGGGAAGGTGGCGGTGAAGACGAGCGGGCCCGAGTACGAGAAGGTGAAGGCGATGATCAAGGCGAAGAACGACAAGTTCCCCGCGAAGTCGCTCCTCGTCCTCTCCCTCACCGAGGTCTTCGAGTGCACCCCGGGTGCCTCGGCGGGGAAGAAGGTCGCCTGACCCTCTCCCCCTACCTGTCCCGCATCTTTTTTAACATCTGGGCCTGGATCCCGTGGAACCGGGAGAGCCCCTCGGCATGCCCCTGGTCCAGGCTCGTGCTGTCGAAGGAGACCATCTCCCCTGAGTAGAGGGCATCGGGCGACGACCTCCCCGCGACCCGCACCGAGCCGCGGTAGAGGACCAGGTCGACCTCCCCGTTCACCCGTTCCTGGGTCTTTCCGATGAAGGCGGAAAGCGCATGGAAGAGCGGCTCGTGGACGAGGCCCTGGTAGGCGAGCTCCGACCACCGGTCGTCCACCGATCGCTTGAAGGCGAGCTCGGCGCGGGTGAGGACCAAATGCTCGAGGTCGGCGTGGGCGGTGATGAGGGCCGTCGCGGCAGGGTGCTCGTAGATCTCCCTTGCCTTGAGCCCCAGGATCCGGTCCTCGATCATGTCGTTCCGGCCGACGCCGTTCCTCCCCGCCCGGAGGTTCATCTCCTGGACGAGGTCGTACCCCCCCATCCGCTTTCCGTCGAGGGACACGGGGACACCGGCCTCGAAGCCGACCGTCACCTCCTCGGGCTTCGCGGGGCCCTTCTCGGGCGAGACGGTCCAGCGGTAGATGGACTCGGGCGGGTGGAAGGATGGCTCTTCGAGCCGGCCGCCCTCGATGGACCGGTTCCAGCAGTTCTCGTCCACCGAGTACGGGTTCTTCTTCGCGACGGACACGGGGATCCGGTGCTTCTTCGCGTAGTCGATCTCCCAGGTCCGGGTGAGGTTCAGCTCCCGGATCGGGGCGATCACCTCGAGGCCCGACGAGCGGATGATGAAGTCGAACCTGAGCTGGTCGTTCCCCTTGCCCGTGCAGCCGTGGGCGACCGCCTTTGCGCCGTTCGACCTCGCGATGGCGACGGTCTCCTCGGCGATGAGCGGGCGGGCGAGGGCCGTCCCGAGCGGGTAGCCCTCGTACGAGCCGTTCGCCCGGATGGAGGGGAAGACGTACCCGTCGACGAACCGCTCCTTCGCGTCGATGGTGTAGTGGGCGTCGGCGAACCTCCGCCCCTTCTCGGTGGCCGAGCGGATGTCGTGCTCGGGCTGGCCGACGTCCACGGCGACCGTGATGACCTTCCCGTACCCGTACTTCTCCCGCAGGAGGGGGATGCAGACCGAGGTGTCGAGGCCGCCCGAGAAGGCGAGGACGACCGT
>DATIYO010000114.1:0-6136 GCA_035517575.1 Methanomicrobiales archaeon | reverse complement strand
CATCCGTCGGCACAAGGTTCGGGTACTTGGCCATCTCGGCGCTGGTTATGTCCCGCGAGGACATCCCGATATCGGTGGTGCCCGCGCCGATGGCCTGTATCCCGACCCCCGACCCTCCGCCGGAGACCTGGATATCGGCCCGGGGGTTCATCGCCATGTAGGCCTCGGCTGCCGCCTGGGCGATGGGGAAGAGGGTGGTCGAACCGGTGACACTCAGCTTTCCTGCGATCTGCTGGACGGCGTAGGTGCCAGACGGGGCGGGACTCGCGGCGGGTGCCGGGGTCACCGCGGCCGGGGCCGGCACGGGTGCCTGCGTCGCCGGCGCGGTCGTGGCCGGGATCGGGGCCTGCGTCGTCGCTACGGTCGCGGGCGATGCCTGCGGGGCGTTGCCGCCGGTGCATCCGGCGGCCGCGATGGCCAGGAGGAGAACCCCGGCCACGAGAAGGGTGAATAGACCATGCTGCTTCAAGGATTCCGTCACCGCTCAACAGGTCGGCGCGGCGCATATATAGTGATGCCCGAAATAGACTCTATCTCTATATATACCCCCTATAGATACATAGAGATGAGGAGATCCATGGAGATCCGGAAGGTCCAGGTAACGGGGGGGGCGTCCTACATCATCTCCCTCCCCAAGGAGTGGGCGCGGTCCCAGAAGATCAAGAAGAACGACCCCCTGGGGGTCCTCATCCAGCCCGACGGAACCCTCCTCGTCACCCCGAAGATCTCGGGGGAGGGGGTGCAGCGGGAGCGGGTCTTCGAGGTGAAGCGGGACATGGACCCCGTCTACCTCTTCCGGCTCCTCATCGCCACCTACATCGCGGGGTTCTCGGTGATCCGCATCCGGGCCCACGAACGGCTCCCCCCCTTCGTCCGGGCCGTCGTCCGTGACTTCACCCAGATGACCATCGGCCAGGAGGTGGCCGAGGAGACCGACAACTCCATCACGGTGAAGGACCTCCTGAACCCGCGGGAGATGCCGATGGAGCGGACCCTCTCCCGCATGGCGGTCATCGTGCGCTCCATGCACCAGGATGCCATGACCGCCCTCCTCACCCAGAACCGGGACCTCGCGGCCGACGTCGTCAACCGGGACAAGGACGTGGACCGGCTCCACTGGCTCGTCGCCCGCCAGTACAACCTCATCCTCTCGGACCCGAACCTCGCCCGGAGCATGAAGATCACCCAGCAGACCGCCTCGAGCTTCTACATCCACTCGCGGCTCATCGAGCGCATCGGCGACCATGCCGTGCGGATCGCCGAGAACGCCGAAAGCCTGGCGGAGAAGCGCCTCGAGCCCTCCGAGCGCACCGCCCTCTCCGAGTCCATGGACATGGCCCTCCGGCTCTTCACCCGGGGGGTCGAGGCCTTCTCCTCCGATGACCCGGGGCCGTCCGAGAAGGTCATCGAGGACGTGGCCCCCCTCGAGGCCCGTTGTGCCGGGATGGACACCATGGCCCAGCACCACAAGGGGGAGGTGGCGAACTCCCTGGGGCGGATCATCGGGTCCATCCGAAGGATCGGGGAGTATACCGAGGATATCTGCGAGAACATCATCAACCATGCCGTGGCAGAGCACATGCCCGGCATCGTTTCCAATTCAAAGGCCTGATCCGGCGGGGCAGACCCTTAGACGGGAAAAGAAGGGGAAGTTCAGGCCGGAAGAACGACCTTCTGGTTCCCCTTCACGCAACGCTCCCTGATTCTCCCCGGCCGGTGTCTCCGGATCCTGCGGAAGATCCACCAGCTGTGAGGCCGGTGTCCCCTCTCACCGGTGGATCCGGAGCCGGGTATAGTACTTCCCTGCACGCCCATCCCTTTCACGCTATCCGGGCCCGTTCCTTCTGCCAGGCCCAGCCCGCGAGCCGCCCCATCTCGGTGCACCGGATGAGCTTGAAGGTGAACTTCCGGTCCGCCCGTGGGGAACCCGAGATCTCCCTGCAGAAGGCCTTCAGGTCCTCCACGAGGCGCAGGTCCAGGGTCTTCACGGTGAACCGCCACTCGCCCAGCTCGAAGGCCGGGAACCTCTCCGGTCCACCGGTTCCGGCCCCGCGGTCCCCATCCCCTGTGAGTTCTTCCAGGTTTCCGTCGTTGCCGGACCACCAGGACAGGGTGACGGGCCCCGGGTTCTCCCGTTTGAGCCGGGGGTCGATAACCAGCCGCTCAAGGACCGCGCTCGTGCATCCGTCCGAGTTCTCGCACACGGTGTTCCTCGCCATAGAGAGAGATGGACCGGAAAATATATAATGAATCCGCTTATACTATCTATCTATATATCTATTCGCTAGAGTCTATATACTTCGGGGCTTCTCGGCCAGGTGCCCGTCAGGAGCGGGACGGTCCCCGATCCCCAGCTTCTCCGAGAGCTCGGAGTTCATGAGCTGCTCGACCTCCTTCTTGTCCCGGTAGTACGCCCGGACGAGCTCGGTCACCTCGCCGTACTCCCGGATGCCGTGCTTCTGCATCCAGGAGATGAAGTTCGCCCTGTCCACGAGCTCCCGGGTGAGGACGTCCTGGTCCACGCCGTAGGTCTCGCGGATCTTGTCGAAGAGGAAGGACCGGCCCTGGAACTGGTAGGTGTCATTCTCGGGGACCCACCTGAACGCGGTGTTCGTCACGATCTCCTTCGTCTCCCGGTCCAGCTCGAGCACCTCGACGATGTTCGTGATCCGGCGCACGTTCCGGTCCCCCCGCTTCAGGTACATGGCGAAGATGACGGCGTCAAGGTTCGCGAGGAGGGTGCGCGGGACGTTCATCGGGCTCGACTCGACCCGGGCGAGGAGCTCGTCCATGGAGCCCGCGTGGATGGTCCCGAGGGCCGCGTGGCCGACGGCGATGGCCTGGAAGAGGGTGAAGGCCTCGGTCCCCCGGACCTCGCCCACGATGATGAACTCGGGGCGCTGCCTGAGGGCGGCGACGAGGAGGTCGTAGAGGGAGATATCGCCCGGCGTGCGGGAGGAGATCCCGCTCACCCCCGAGAGTGAGGAGGTGGAGGTCTCGCCCCCGAAGCCGCTCCGGCTCACCGACTGGATCCAGTTCGGGTGCATCAGGTTCAGCTCGGCGGTGTCCTCGATGGAGACGATCTTGAACTCGGGCGGGATGAAGGAGCAGAGGACGTTGAGGAGCGTGGTCTTCCCCGTCGCGGTCCCTCCCGAGACGATGATGGAGCGCTTGTACTCCATGAGGATCCAGAGGTAGGCGAGCTGGGCGGGGTCGATGGTGCCGTACTCCACGAGCTCGACGGGGGAGATGGGGTTCGACCGGAACTTCCGGATGGTGAAGGTCGAGCCCTTCTTCGTCACCTCGCTCCCCAGGGTGATGTTCGCCCGGTTCCCGTCGGGGAGGGAGAGGTCCCGGATGGGCTGGAGGAGGGAGATGTGCTTCCCGGACCGCTGCGCGAGCCGGAGTACGAAGTTGTTCAGCTCCACCTCGTCGTAGATGACATTCGTCCTGATGGAGCCGTAGATGCGGTGGAGGATGTAGAGGTACATCCCGGGGCCGTTGCAGGAGATGTCTTCGATATAGCGGTCCTTCATCAGGGCATCGAGCCGGCCGTAGCCGAGGTACTTCCTCCTCAGGTGGAAGAAGATCCGCTCCCGCTGTTCGTCTGCGAACCGCAGGTCGAAGATCTTCGTGATCGTCAGGTACCTGTCCCTGAGGTACACCTCCCTCGCAGCCGGGGTGATGATCTGCGCGTTCGAGACGATCATCTTGCCGAAGGCCTTCTCGACGATCTCCATGGCATCCTTCTCGTCCTCCGAGAGGCCCGGCTCCACGACCGAGTAGACCAGGGCCCCCTCCGGGGAGGAGAACCCGATGTGGACGAACTGGTAGGGCGGGTCCACGGGATAGGTGAGGGATACTTCCCTGATGGTGCCCTCGAACGAGGGCTGCGCAAGCGGCCCCGGGTCGAAGGCGAGGGCCGCGATCTCCTTCGGCGGAGGGGCGAGCCGGTCCCGCAGCTTTCCCACGAACCGGTGAAGACCCCCGGACCTTTTCGCGGCTGGAGCCGTGGACGTGGCCCCCGCTGGTGAGTCGGGTGACTCTGGAAGCGAGGCACCCTCATCCGCCGCGCGAGGGGTTGCTTTCACCTCACCCCCGGCTTCCCCCCGGGACATGCCCTTCCTTTTCAGGAACCCGCCGAGTGAAAACAGCCGGAGCTTCTCCCTCTCATCCCTGATCACCTCCTTCCCGGGCGGGTTCTCCCTCCCTGACGCCACCTCGCGGAAGATATCGAGGAGGTCAGGATCGCCCGATGTTTCACCTCCTTCATACCGGGCAGGAATCCCGCCGGCAGGAGCAGGCACCGCCACCACTGGCCCGGTATCCTCAGCGGGAGTGGCCCTCCACGGAGGCGGGAGTGGCCGGGGATCCCGGGTGCCGCCTTCCCGATCATCCTTCCGGGCCTTCACCTCCCGGACACGCCACCCGGAGGATTGGCCGGTACCCGAAACGCTCTCCCCGTTCCGCCGGTCACCGGACCTCGCGACATCGATTCCGAGTTGCGCCCAGAGCGCCTCCGGATCCAGGCTGCCCAGGGGATCGGCGACCCCGCGCCCCCCCGATCCTTTCCCGTTATCGGTAACCCTTCGCCCTTTTTCGTTATCGGTTATCTTCCTCATCGTGCCACTCCCCCGTGTTCTCGGCCTTCAGTGCGGGGCTCCTGTTCTTCGGTTTGCTTCTCCGGTTCTCTTGCCCGATAGGGGATCGGGCATCGGGCGATACAGAAGACGATCAGAAGAAAGCTCCTCCACCTTCCTGGGCTCATAATTCGGGCTCCCGGGGGTCGGAGGATCTTTCATCGTTCTTCACGAGGGATCTTCCGGCTTCTGCCAGGCCGAGTTCCCTGAAGGGGCAGGGGGACTCGCGGCCCGGGACAGCCGCCGTCTCCTCCAGCACCCTGTCTACCCGTCGGGGCGCGAAGAACCGGCTCAGGCGAGCTGGGGCAGAGACCCCTCTCCCGTGGCCCATGCCGTAGCGGAGGACGATCCTCGCGGCGAGGTTGATGGCGAGGACGACGCAGATGAGGACGAATGCCGCCGCAAATCCGTTCGAGAGGGGGATCACGTTCGCATTCTCGTAGGCGTTGTACACCGATATGGGCAGGGTCCCGACGAGATCCTGGAAGGGGTAGATCTTCACCCCGAGCAGGTATTTCGGGTTCGCCCTCACCGCAAGTTCCGGCATGAACTGCGTGTAGCCGGCCGTCATGAGCACTACCGCAGATTCCTCTGCGGCCCTGCCGAAACCCAGGATGGTACCGGTGAAGATCCCTGAGATCGCCACGGGGAGGGTGATCCCGCGGATGGTCTGCCACTTCGTCGCACCCAGCGCATAGGAGCCCTCCTCGAGGGTGTGGTCCACGGTTACGATGGCGTCCTCGATCGACCGCTCGATCACGGGCATGATCAGGATTGCGAGGGCGATGGATCCGGATATGAGGGAGTACCCGCCCGTGACCGACATCATGTAGTAAACGAAGACCAGGAACCCGAACATCCCGATGACGATGGAGGGAGTCCCTGACAGCACCTCGATGAAGAGCCGGATCCAGCGGACAAGCCGGCCCGGGCGCGCGTACCTCTGGAGGTACACGGCCGTCCCGAGAGCGACAGGGGTCGCGATGAGGGTGGCCGTGAACGAGAGGAGGATGGTGCCGACGATGTCATTCAGGATGCCCCCGCCCACCCCTTTTGCCGCCGATTCGGTGGTGAGGAGGAAGTACGGCGTGAGGGCCGGGACCGCCTTCAGAAAGATGGTCCCGATGATCAGGAAGAGGGTCACCGATGCGGAGAGCGCCGCGAGGAAGCAGATCGTTTTCACGATCTTCTCCTTCAGGATCCGTCCCCGGAGCGTCATCTCGTTCCCTTCGCGAGCCGGTCGGTGAAGATCCTGACCCCCGCGACCATCCCGAGCTCGATGACGAACAGGACAAGGGCTATAGCGAAGAGGGCGGAACGGGGTTCGGGCTCTCCCAGGTAGTATCCGATGTCGTTCAGGATCTTCGAGGTCATGGTGTAGCCGGTATCGAGGATGGAGGTTGGCATGTGCGGCGAGTTCCCGATGACCATCACCACCGCCATGGTCTCCCCGATGGCGCGCATCATGGCGAGGACAACCGAGGTGACGATGCCGG
>DATIYO010000113.1:0-5623 GCA_035517575.1 Methanomicrobiales archaeon | reverse complement strand
GTCGGTGAACGAGTTCATGATACCCGGGCCCATCTGGAGGGTCGTGGTCTCCTTCGCGATCGCCGCGAGGGTGGGATAGCAGTGCCGGTTGTTGTAGTGGTTGGTGATCCATGCAAAGTCAATGTCCTTGTTCTCGGCAAGCTTGCAGAACTTGACGACATTCCTGACATTGACGTTTCCGGGGACGAATTCTATTCCGTAAGACAAGGCTTTCACCTCAGCACAGTATACCGACACGAGAGGTGATATATATTATCATTTTAGCCCGGTCCGGCGATGCCGGCGCGCCGGAGGACCCTCAGGAGCGCTGAGTTCCGCGGTCCGGCCCCGCGACGGTGGCCCGCTCCTTCCGGTGCCGCGTGCGGGCGGCCGGGCACCGTCGCGCAGGGTTCCCGCCGCCGGGACAGGGACCCGCAGCCGGTGCGGTCTCCGTCGGAAGGCCCTGCCGGGACCTCCACAAGCCTAATACCCCGGGAAGTCCGATCTATGAAAGGAGGAAGTATCTGGCCCGTTATCTCGTAATCCTGAGCGTGCGGGATCGTCTCCTCCTCACGGTCTAGATCATGCGGGTACTTGCAATCGGCCTCGGAGGCGCAGGGGCGAGGATCGTCGACACCCTCTACGGGCAGGACCTCTCGGGGAGCATCCACTGCATGGCCGCCCTCGCCGTGGACTTCGACGTGGACACCCTCATGCGCCTGAAGCACCTCCCGCCCCAGGCGAGGATCCTCTTCCCGCCCATCGACCCGACCACACCCTACGACGTCCAGACCACCATCGACATCGAGCAGGTGATGACCCAGATCCAGGCGGTCGACACCATCGAGATCGACTCCATCCTCATCTTCGCCGGCCTCGGCGGGAGCATGGTGGACGCGGCCCCCCTCATCATCCCCGAGCTCCGGAAGTCCTTCATCGAGCCGATCTTCGCCGGGGTCACCCTCCCCTGCGGGGGCGAGGGGAAGAAGCGCTCGGCAAAGGCCGCGGACGACATCGAGCGCCTGAAGCCCCTCGTGGACGCGGTGATCCTCTTCGACAACGAGACCTGGTACCGGAAGATCAAGGACGAGCTCGCCATCACCGACGAGAAGGTGGCGAAGAAGGAGATCCCGAAACGGCTCGCGAAGAAGATCCTCTCCCAGCCCCTGAACCGGAAGGAGTACATCCACGGGCTCCTGAACACCCACATCGCCCGCCAGATGGGCCTCATCCTCCATGCCGGCGAGTTCTCGGAGGCGGGGGTCGAGGTGGGGGAGGTGGTCCTCGACGCGGGCGAGGTGCTGAACACTCTCGTCGGGATGGGCTATGTCGCCATCGGCTACTCGGCCGAGACCCTCCCGGGCGGGTACCTGAACTTCCTGAACCGGTGGCGGCCCGCGAGCTACTTCATCCAGAACTCCCAGAACAAGGCCTCCCGGATCGTCTCCCTCGCGAAGAAGGCCATCTACGAGGAGGTCTCCATCCCCTGCGACCTCACGAGCGCCGAGAAGGCCCTCGTGCTCATCGCGGGGCCGTCGCAGGAACTCTCCATGCGGGGCTTCCAGACGGTCAGGAAGTGGATCGACCGGTCCATCGCCGGCCTCGAGATGCGGTCCGGGGACTACCCCATCCAGAACACGCGGTACGTCGGGATCATCGTCATGCTCTCGGGCATGGAGAACATCCCGCGCCTCGACGAGCTCGCCCAGTGCAGGGAGGAGTACCGGGTGGAGCTCGAGCAGGACGTGCGCGGGAGCGAGGACGAGCTGACCGGTTCCGGGGGGAGCCCCGCGGCCCCCGTTGAGGAGATCGGGACGCCGGAGGCACCGGCGCCCGTCCTCGCCGCGGGCGAGCGGAGGGACCGGATGGTCACCCTGCCCGGGCCGAAGCGGTCCCCGAAGGCGGGGAGGTCGGCGCCCCTCTTCGAGGGCCTCAACATGTCCATCGGGAAGGTCCGGGGCGGCGGCGAGACCCAGGGCCGGGAGGGCGGGGTGCCCACCGACATCACGAGGAAGGCCGTGGTGAAGGGCGCCCAGGCCCCGAAGGACACCGTCTTCGGCCTGAAGGACATCCGGGTGGACCGGGCGGGCGGGAGGCCCTCCGAGGGCGCGGCCGACCTCGGCGTGCCCCGCGCGAACCGGCCCCGGGACGAGGCCCTCGGCGCGAGGGGGGTCAGGTTCGGCCCGGGAGAGCAGGCAAAGGACTCGCTCTTCACCTCCCGGGACGTCCAGGTGAGGGGCAGGGCCAGGCCGACCGACGCCTCGCTCCTCACCCCGGGCAAGGGGAAGGTGCCTGCCGCGGGCCAGCCCCGGGAGCTCGACCCGGGACGGCGGAGGTTCGACGGGATCGACACCTCCGGCGCCGGGAAGGAGACGGGGAAACCGGAGAAGAAACCCCGGGCCCGCGGTAAAAAGGACGACGAGGAGATCGGCTGGATCCACTGAAAGCCCGCCGGACTTTCAGCTTTCCTCAACGGTTTTCACCTTCATTCGAGGTCTGCCCGTCACCCCGAGGACCGCTTCTCTTATTGAAAAGCCCGCCCCCTGCGTGAGTCAGGGGGGAGACGGGAAAAATGGGGGGGCGATCAGTGGATGACGATGGACGGGTTCGGCGCCGTCCCGTCGATGGTGAACTGGGTGATGTTCGAGGCGCTCGGGGCATCGGACGGGAACCCGGTCACCCTCATCTTGTACATGCCCGGGTTGAGGTCGCTGATGCGCAGCGAGTAGCTGCCTGACTTGTCGCCGTTCTGGGCGTACGTGGTCCCCCGCGACATGTAGGCCTCCGAGTTGAGGGGGGCGATGTCGATGTCCTCCTCGTACCGGCTGTCCGTGCCCGTGTAGTTCAGGTTCCAGATGAAGATCGCGGTGTCCCGGTCGTTCTGGGAGTTCGCCCTCTGGAGGTCGGTGATGGCGAAGACCGGGGTGGTCACCCCCTTGTCGGTACCGCCCGGTATCGCGGTGACGAAGGTGTCGGGCGCGGGGACCGAGGCGGGGTTCCCCTGGTTGTCGTTGAAGTAGGCCTTCGAGCTGGACCCGATGACCTGGATGTTCCCCGCCATGATCGCGTTCAAGGTGAAGTTCACCATCCACAGGTCGTTCACCCTGATGGTCCCGAGGGTGACGTTGATCTTCCCGGTCTTCCAGTCCGGCGTCGAGTCCTTCGTCTCCCAGGTACCGTCGGGGTGGACCACCTGGGTGGACCTGCCGTCGATGTACTGGTACTGGAGGGCCGCCGAGCCGGGCGTCACGGGGAGGTTGTTCACGTTCACGCTCGAGAAGTCGAGGGTGAGGGTGGTGTTCACCCCCGCCGTGTCCTTCAGGGCGCCCGCGATCTGCCCGTAGAAGTTCACCAGGTCGTCCTGGGTCAGGGCATAGTAGTACTTGCCATAGGTGCTCTCGGCGATGGTCCGGAGCGTCTGCTGGCCGGTGGTCGTCATGCTGCTCGAGTACCCGATGGCATAGATGCGGATGTTGTTCTGCCTCGCGTACTCGGACATGTTCTGCGGGATGTTACTCGGGGTGAACATGGTCCAGTACTGCGTGTCATCGTAGTAGTACGTGGAATCCGTCGGATCCCGGGCGCTCGCCGTCTTCCCTTCCCCCCGCGCCAGGGGGTCGCCGTACACGTTGTAATCCCCGTCCGAGAGGACGACGATGCCCTTCACCGAGCCCGTGTTCGGGTCATTCTTCAGGGCGGTGATGGCCTGGTAGAGGGCAAGGCGGAGGGCGGTGTGGCCCGAAGGCGAGAGGGCCTGGATGGCGCCCGAGATCTGGGCCGGCTGGTTGGAGAGGGCGAGGTCCTGGCTCACGTCGTCCGAGAAGGAGAACTGCCCGAGGTTGTCCACGGTGTAGTCGAACTGGCCCATGAAGGCCATCGCGGCGTTCTTCACGAGGGACATGCGGGTGGGGGTCCCCGAGGACATCGACTGGGACCGGTCGGTCACCATGTAGGAGTCGACCGGCTTCGGCTTCAGGGCATAGCCGTCCCCCTTCACCTGGACCGAGACGTCGACCGTGCCGTTCGTCGAGGTCGTCGGGGGGCTCACGGAGGTGAAGACGCTCAGGTACGGGTAGTTCTTGTAGCTCAGGTTCAGGTCCACGTACTTGTTCGACCACCGCGCCCGCACCTTCGCGGTCCCCTGGGCCATCAGGCTGAACTGGCCGTTCGTGGTATCAGCGGTGAAGGAGCCGGGGATGAAGGTCCCGAGGGCATAGCCGGTCTCATCGGTGACCGCGCTCACCTCCTGCTGGACGACGGAGGTCGCGGTGCCCGTCCCCTGGATGGAGGGCGATGAGACCTGGTTGTAGGACCCGGTGGACACGGACTGGATGCTGAAGTACACGGGCTGCTTCGGGACCGGGTTCCCCAGGCTGTCCACGACCTTTGCCATGAGGTAGGCCTTCGCGGACGGGTCGACCTCGTGGCTCGCCATGGTCTGGGGGCTCGCCGTGAAGGAGATGCCGGTGGGCTTCCCGCTCACGAACTGGACGACCAGCTGGTTCGAGATCTTGGTGTTGTCCGTGGCGACGGCGGTGAGGGTGTACCGGCCGGGCCCGGTCTTCGGGCCATAGGAGATGGCGACCTTCCCCTGGTTGTTCGACATGACGAGCCGGGTCTCGCCGGCGCTCGAGTAGATCGTGAGGTTCCGGTACGTGGACGGGTTCCCGAACTGGTCGGTGAGCTGGTAGGTGATGTTGAACTTCGAGATCCCGTCGGTCGTGAGGGTCGGCGGGTTGCCCGCGGGGCTCACCGTCGCGGAGATGGAGGCGGCGGGGAGGTTCGCGACGCCCTGGATGTCGATGATGGCCATCCCGAGCGGGAAGGGCGGGGTGATGACCACGTAGTTATCCCCGGGGTTCGAGTTCAGCGTGAAGGCAATGTCGGCATAGCCGGTGTCGTTCAGGGCGACGGAGACGGCCTTCGCCTTCGTCTTCGACCCCGACGCCGTGAAGCCGTTGTCGCCGAGAAGCGTGGTCGCGAAGCTCACCACGTTCCTGACCTTCCTCGAGTTCACGGGGTTCCCGTTCGCGTCCGTGACCCGGAGGGTGATGTCGGCGATGGACCCCACCGAGCCGCTCGTCGGGAACGATCTCGTGGCGACCGCGGGGGTGGAGGCGGTGACGTTCTGGGTGAAGGTCTGGATGACGGTGACGGCCTGGGCGCCGTCGACGGAGTTCGTGGGGGCGATGACCACGGCCGTGATGACGGCGGCGCCTGCCGTCGTGGTGGGGAGGAACCGGGTCGTGAACTGCCCGCCGGCCGGGGTTACCCCCGCGGCGTCCTGGAGGGCCCAGGGCGACGCGACGCTCAGCTGGATGCTCGCCCCCCCGATGGCCTTGTTCGTGCCGTCGGTCACGGAGACCGTGATAAAGCTCGAGTCCAGGTTGTCTGCCGTGACCCACGCGCTCGAGCTCGTGATGGCGACGTTCACCGGGTTGAGGGCAGAGGCAGTTCCCACTAGGAGGAGGATCCCGATACACAGGATGTAGGCACGCCTCATTATCCTTCACCCGTTTCGGTAAGGGCATATATGATACTTATTGTATATAAATATAGCGTATGTAGATATATTGATTTTAGCGTTATTCAGCCGATTAGAATGGTCTATAGCGTGTGGACGTGGATTCTGACTGGTTTAATA
>DATIYO010000112.1:0-13900 GCA_035517575.1 Methanomicrobiales archaeon | reverse complement strand
CGATGGGGCGCTCGGTGATCCGGGCCGACCGTGCGTCCCGCAGGTCGCTCTCGTACCCGACGAGCACGTCCTTCAGCTTCACCCCCACCACCGTGGCCTGCAGGTCGTTCTGCACGGTGTAGAGGGTGATCTGGACCGGTCCCTGGGCATCGGGGGCGGTGTCGGGGACGTAGATCACGGCGGCGAGCTTCCGCTCCCTGAGGGACTCGAGGGCCGGCGAGAGGTCCAGGTCGTAGACGATGAAGTCCTCCGAGGTCTGGAGCCGGTCCAGGAGGGAGGAGTTCGCGCCCGAGTACCCGATGCTGTACCGGAACCGGGAGTACTGGGAGACCGACGACGGGTCGTAGAGCGAGGTGAGGCCGACCATGAGGAACGAGGAGAAGAGCGCGACGAAGAGCTGGAGGAGGATGGCAAAGACGATGGTCTTCTCGTAGTTGATCCCCGAGAGCTCCTTCTTTGCGACGATCCAGGAGTTCCGGCCGTTCATCGCATCGCCCCCAGGATGAAGGTGAGGTTATAGATCCCGTGCACGACGGTAGCGGCGAGGACGCCCGGGAGGTACCACCGCCGCCCCCCGTACCGGAGGGCGAGGATCACGATGAGCACGCCGGCGAAGTGGAGGAGGAGGGGCATCCAGAGGAGGAGGGCCCCCTGCTGGAGGAAGAGGATGGAGCCGAAGACCGAGTCGGTGATCTGGGAGAGCATCGCGAGGAGGAAGAGCTTCTCGCCGGCGAGGAACCCGACCGCGGTCGCCGCCGCGGCGAGGAGGCAGGTCCGGAGGGGGAGTGTCGCGAACTCGCCGGCAAAGAGGCTGTACACCCCGACGGACTTCGCGAGCTCCTCGATGAAGGCGGCGAGGGCGATCAGGAGGACGAGGGAGAGGGGCATGGGGAGGTTGAAGAGGAGGACGAGGGCCATCATCTGGAGCATGAAGACGAAGGGGATGAGGAGGAGGTTCGCGATGAAGAGGGACCGGTAGGGGTGGGCGCGGGAGAGGGCCGACCCGACGAACTCGCGGAGCCGGGGGAGGAAGGGGTGGAGGTCGAAGAGCCGCTCGGCATTGAAGTTCACGGCGCCGATGTAGAGGAGCACGCCGCTCGTCAGGTAGAAGAGGGAGGTGGAGTAGAGGTAGTCGGCGGCGGTGAAGCCGGTGCCCTGCACCTGGAGGATGATCAGGGTGAGGGGGGAGACGAGGGAGACGACGTGGACGTTCGCGAAGATCGACGGGAAGAAGAGGTACGAGGTGGCGAGGGTCGAGAAGAAGATCGAGATGAAGGAGAGCTCCTTGAAGGACCGGGAGAGCATCCCGATGAGGAGGGCCGAGGCGAGGAAGAAGAGGATGACCGGGAGGAGGGGGAGGAGGATCAGGAGGGAGGCGCGGGCCGCGAGGATGACGGCGGTCGAGGTGACGAGCATCCCCGCGAGGTACGGGAGCATCTTCCCCGCGATGATCACGAGGGGGTGGATCGGGCCCGAGAGGAGGATCTCGCCCTTCCGCCCGATCCGCTCGTTCATGATGGACATCATGAAGAACTGCGACGTGAAGTAGAGCGGGAAGATGAAGACGAAGATGAAGATGATCGAGTCGAAGGGGAGGGTGGGGGAGAGCTGCGAGGGGGTCTTGAAGGTCGACGAGGAGGAGGGGAGCTGGGTGAAGAGGTTCGTGTACCGGGCGATCTGGTCGTTCTTCCCCGTGTCCTGCTGGAGCGCCTTCCGGAGCACGTCTGCCGACGGGATGGAGCCGGCGGGCGGGGTGACCTGCACGACAGGCCCCTCGGGCACGGGGGGCGCACGGGACCTCTGCCTGACCGAGAGGTACTGCCCGCTCTGGGTGGCCTGGAAGTCGAGCTCGCTCTTCACGTACTGGGAGTCGATCCAGAGGGGATAGGCGGCGAAGAGGTCCGGTTCCTGGTCGTACACCGAGGCGACGTACTGGGAATAGTCGCGGCTCAGGGTCTTCTCGGCGGCCTGGCCCCGCTCGGTGAAGGGGACGAGCACGGTCCGGTTCAGGACGACGAGGTCGAAGGCGGACTGCCGCGGGAGGATGGTCGCGGCGTCGGCGAGGTAGACGGTGAACCTCCCGTCGGCGGCGAGGAGGTCGGCGACCTGCCGGTCGTCGGTCGCGATGGTGTACATCCCGTCCTGGAGGTGCATCCCGCTCCTCGCGACGAAGCCCGTGGTGAGGACGAGGAGGAGGAAGAGGACGACCGCGATCGGGAGGACGTTTCTCCCCATGGTGGAGAAGGATTTCCTCACCTCCCACGCGGCGATCGTCCAGATATCCGAAAAAATTCCCATAATTACCTAATATACCTTTAAATGTCGTTTATATCAGAACATAAATTTTATCAATTGAATAGCGAAAATAGTATGGGATGATCACCGCCCGCGGGCTCACCAAGCGGTACAACGGCTTCCTCGCCCTCGATGACGTGAGCTTCGGCCTCGGGGACCGCGAGATCCTGGGGGTCATCGGGCACAACGGGGCCGGGAAGACGACCCTCCTCAGGATCATGACGGGCCTCGTGCCCCCGACCGAGGGGAGCCTCTGCATCAACGGGATCGACGTGGTGGGGGACCCGGTCGGGCTCAAGCGGACCCTCGGCTACCTCCCCGAGGACTCGCACCTCTACGAGACGATGACGGTGCGGTCGTACCTCACCTTCTTCGGCGAGATCTACGGGATGCCCGGGGAGGCCATCCGGGAGAAGGCGGGGAAGCTCCTCGAGACCCTCTGCCTCGAGGCAGGGGAGAAGAAGATCGGGGAGCTCTCCAAGGGGATGAAGCGGAAGGTGGCCATCGCCCGCTCCCTCCTCCACGACCCCGCGGTCCTCATCTACGACGAGCCCTCCTCGGGCCTCGACCCCATGACCTCCCGCACCATCATCGAGTTCCTGAAGGATTTGCGGAAGCAGCAGAAGACCATCGTCTTCTCGGCCCACAACCTCTACCAGGTGGAGGAGATCTGCGACCGGGTCATGATCCTCAGGCGGGGGAAAGAGGTCGCCTGCGGCACCATACGGGAGCTTCGGGAGATGTTCGGGTCCATCACCTACACCCTCACCTTCTCCATCGGCGACCTCGCCCGGCTCGGGAACCACCGGGACTACCGGAAGGACGGGGTCTACTGGTCGGTGGACGGCCTCGACATCGATGCCATGAACGAGCTCTCCTGCGCCCTCCCCGCCGCCGGCGGCCGGGTGGAGCGGGTCGAGTCCCACTACCCGACCCTCGAGCAGATGCTCGTGAAGATCGGCAACTGAACCCGGAAAAACCGGTTTTCCGGTGACTCTTCGGAAAAGTTCACGGGGTCGGGGCCCGGAGGGTCAGGCTCGCCGAGACGAAGGACCCGTACATGTTGATGTGGAACGTCCCCGGGAACGAGAAGTAGAGCCTTTTCGGGCTGTTGCTGCTGTAGGTCCGGAAGTACCCGTCCTGGGCGAGGAGCTTCTGGGTCGCGTTATCCCGCACGGTGAGCATGAAGAACGATCGGATGGGGCTGTCCGAGCCGGGGGAGACCGCGAAGTCGATGACGAGGGGGGCCTTCACCACGTTCACGAGCACCGCCTCGTACTGGTAGTTGAAGACATAGGACTGCTGGAAGATGACGGGCGGGAGGTTCCCCGCGGGGTTGTAGACGGTCGAGTAGTAGGGGAGCACGTGGTACTCGGGGTCGACGATGGGGACGGTCGCCTTCGCCCAGGTGCTCGGCAAAACCGGGGTCGGGGTGGGTGGCGTGGTCTCGGTGGTCGGCGGGGTCGTCTCCTCGGTGGTGGTGGGGAGAGTGGAGGGCGGGAGCGTCTCCGGCGCGAAGGACGGCGGGAGGTTGACGTCGGCGGGCTGGGACTGCTTCATGTGGAGGCCGACGTCCACGAAGAGGACGATGATCACGATGGCGACGATGATGCCAATGACGACCATGGCGGGTTCCATCAGCCACTTCATTGATTAACCGGTATAAAACCACAAATATATATGAATTGCCCCAGAAGGTCGCGGGCATCCCCTGAGGGAACCGGCGGGGGCACGGGGATGTGAGGCGAGAAACGAAGAACGGGCCTGAAGGGATTTGAACCCCTGGCCGATGGATTAAGAGTCCATCGCTCAACCTGACTAAGCTACAGGCCCACCCGGATGGAACGTATTACGTGGTGTACGGATTCCCATAAGGATTTCGGAGCTCTCCCCGCGGGTCGAAAATCCCTTCGGGATTCTCTCCGCGGAGGTCCGTCGTCCCTGCGGGACTCCGCACCTCCGTTCTCGCGATCGGCGTGCGACATGCCCTGTGGGATGTCGGATCCCCGATGAGAAAACCCGCAGGGTTTTCGCAATCCCTTATTATGGTGAAGTGTGCAATTCTGTACATATGGCCGGCACAGGGGTGGACAGGGCGAAAAAGAAGGTCAAATACCTGATATTCGGCTGCGGGAGCACCGGATACAACGTGGTCGAGGCGCTCCTCCGCGAGACCCCGGACATCCTGATCATCGACCGGGACGAAAAAAGGGTCGAGGACCTCCGGGTCCAGAAGTTCAATGCCATCGTCCGGGACCTCACGAGCCCGAACCTCATCGCCGGCCTCCCCGAACCCGATGTCGCCTTCGTCCTCTCCAATGACAAGGACGCGAACCTCGCCGCCCTCCGCACCATCCGGGCCGCGTACCCGAAGGCGCACATCGTCGCCCGGGCCACCGACCCGGTCTCCATCGGGATGCTCCAGGAGGCAGGGGGCGACCTCGTCCTCTATCCCCAGGAGGTGGTGGCCCGGGAGGTCGAGAGCCACCTGAAGAAGCTCCACTCCTCCCGGCTCGCCCGCCGGCTCCTCGAGCTCATCGCCGGCTGGGAGGGGACCCTCGGGATCGTCACCCACACGAACCCGGACCCGGACTCCATCTCGAGCGCGATGGCCCTCGTCGCCATCGCCGCCGAGGCGAACCCGAAGAACCTCTCCTGCCGGATCCTCTACGGCGGGAACATCGGCCACCAGGAGAACCGGGCCTTCGTGAACCTCCTCGACATCAACATGGAGCGGATCACCCCCCAGGTGCTCCGGGAGTGCGACTACCTCGCCCTCGTCGACTCCCTCGGGCCGGGGATGAACAACGACCTCTCGAAGAAGACCCAGGTGAACATCGTCATCGACCATCACACGAACGGGGAGATCCCCGAGGTGAAGGCCGACTTCGTGGACATCCGGGACGAGATCGGGGCGACCGCCTCCATGATGGCCCAGTACCTGCAGGAGCTCGGGATCGTCGTGAACAAGAAGGTCGCGACGGCCCTCCTCTACGGGATCCAGGCCGACACCCGCTACTTCCGGCGGAACGTCACCCCGAACGACTTCATCTACGCCGCGTTCCTCCTCCCCTTCACCGACCTCGAGCTCCTGGAGAAGATCACCTCGCCCGCGATCTCGCAGGAGACCCTGGACGTGCTCGGGGCCGCCATCCGGAACCGGAAGATCCGGAGCGGGTACCTCTTCTCGAACGTCGGGTACGTCCGGAACCGCGACGCCCTCCCCCAGGCCGCGGACCTCATGATCAACCTCGAGGGGGTGAACACCGCCCTCGTCTTCGGCATCGGGGACTCGGCGATCTACATCTCGGCCCGGAACAAGGACATCCGGCTCCACATCGGGAACGTGCTCTCCGAGGCTTTCGGGGACATCGGCGAGGCCGGCGGGCACCCGAACATGGCCGCGGCGACCATCCCCCTCACCTACTTCTCCCTCGTGAAGACCAAGGACGACCTCCTCAACCTGGTCCTCGAGCCGATCCTGCGCAAGTTCATGCGGATCGTGGGGCTCGAGAAGGAGGAGTCCCATGACATCTTCGAGGTCTGACGGGACCGCTCCATGAAGTCCCGGATAAACGGGCCCATTTTTCCGAGGTTCGAGGACTGGGAGCCTCACTACCTCAGGATCCTCGCCCACTTCGGCTTCGACCGTGCGAGGGACGAGGAGGCCGCCACCCTCCTCGCCTCGCTCCTCGCCCGCGACGACCTCCCCGTCCTCGAAGGACGCATCAGGGGGAAGACGGTCACGGTCTGCGGGAACGGCCCGAACCTGGCCGACGAACTGGGGACCCTGCGGGGCGTCGTCGTCGCGGCCGACGGTGCGGCGAACCGGCTCTACGCCCGCGGTATCCGGCCCGGGGCCATCGTCACCGACCTGGACGGCGCGACTGAGGACTTCGTCCGGATGAACGAGGCGGGCACGGTCATCGTCGTCCACGCCCACGGCGACAACATGGACCTCCTCAGGCGGTGGGTGCCGCGGTTCCCCGGCCCCCTCGTCGGGACCACCCAGGGCCGGCCCTTCGGGCGCATCCACGACTTCGGCGGGTTCTCGGACGGCGACCGGGCCGTCTTCCTCGCCCATGCCCTCGGGGCCGCGGAGGTCCTCCTCGCCGGCTTCCTCCTCGATGACCCGGACGTCGGCCCGGTGAAGCGGGGGAAGCTCCTCTTCGCGAGGGAGCTCCTCGCACTCGCCGGCCATGAGCTCTAGCGCGGTCGTCCTGGACGGGTACGTCGACGAGCCGGCCTGCCTCGGCGTCCCGCCGTACCTCGCCCCCCAGGCGAGGGCCCTCGCGGGAGTCCTCTCCTGCCACGGGTACCGGGTCGCGTACCACACCATCGACCAGCTGAGGGGCGACCCCTCCCTCCTCCTCTCCCTCGACGAGGCCGACCTGGTGGCGATGGTGGCCGGAGTTACCGTGCCCGGGAAGTACCTCGCCGGGACCCCCGCGACCCTCGGCGAGGTCGAGCTCGTGGCCTCCACGCTCCGGCACGCGAGGACCTTCCTCGGCGGCCCGATCCTCTTCGGGTACGCACCCGGGGGCGGGGAGAGAGCACTCCGGCGGGAGATCGCCGGGTTCTCGGTCCTCCTCGAGGGGTCGCCGGCCGAGGCCCTGGACTCGTATCTCGCCGGCGGGGAGGCGAGGGGCGCGGGGGACTACCGGCGGCTGACCGGGTGGCTGGTGGCCGGCGCCCGGATCATCCCGCAGCACCCGTCCTTCCCCCACCTCATGTGCGAGCTCGAGACCGCGACGGGGTGCAGCAGGGGGGTCACCGGCGGGTGCTCCTTCTGCACGGAGCCGTTCTACGGCCCGCCCCGGTTCCGCACGCCGGGCGAGGTCGCGGCAGAGGTGGCGGCCCTCTCGGCGCAGGGCGCCCGCCACTTCCGGCTGGGGCGGCAGCCCGACCTCCTCACCTACGGGGTCTCCGGGGGGGAGTTCCCCCGCCCCGACCCGGAAAAGCTCAGGGACCTCTTTCACGGGGTCAGGGAGGCCGCCCCGGATCTCCTCACCCTCCACGTCGACAACGTGAACCCGGGGACGATCGCCCGGCACGAGGAGGCAAGCCGCGAGGCCCTCCGGGCGATCGTCGCGGGGCACACCGCGGGGGATGTCGCCGCCTTCGGGATGGAGACCGCGGACCCGGCCGTCGTCGCGGCGAACAACCTGAAGGCGTCCCCGGAGCAGGTGATGCAGGCCATCCGGGTCGTGAACGAGGAGGGAGGCATGCGCCGGGAGGGGATCCCCGGGCTCCTCCCGGGCCTGAACTTCGTCATCGGCCTCGCGGGGGAGACGGGGGAGACCTTCCGGCTGAACGGCGAGTTCCTGTCCCGGGTCCTCTCGGAGGGGCTCCTCGTCCGGCGGGTGAATATCAGGAAACTCATGGCGTTCCCGGGCACCCGGGCATACCGGGACAACACCCTCGGGAGGCACGACGGGCTCTTCCGCCGGTGGAAGGAGCAGGTGCGGAGGGACTTCGACCACCCGATGGTCTCGCGGGTCTTCCCCCTCGGGACCGTCCTCCGCCGGGTCATCGTCGAGGTAAGCGGGAAGACCTCCTTCGGCAGGCAGATGGGGTCCTACCCGGTGCTCGTCGGGGTCCCCCTCGCGGTCCCCGTGCGGGAGGTGATCGACGCGGTCGTCGTGGACTGGGGGATGCGGTCCATCACCGCGCTCCCGTATCCCGTCGCGGTGAACACGCTCCCGCTCCCTGCCCTCGCCTGGCTCCCGGGCATCGGGAGGAAGAGAGCGGCCTCCATCGCCGCCGCCCGGCCGTTCGGGGATCTCCGGGCCTTCCGGGCCGTCGCCGGCGAGACCCCCCTCGATGCCGCCCTCTCCTTCGGGCCGGCCCGGCCCACCCCGCCCTAGGCCTCGCGGAGCTCCATCACCTTGAGGATGTCGGTCCGGGTGACGATCCCGAGGAGCTTCCCGTCGGCGACGATGGGGATCCTCCCGACGTCGTACCGGGACATGAGCCGGAAGGCCTCGGAGAGCATCGCCGTCGGGGGGACGGTGATGAGGTTCCTCGCCATGATGTCCCGCACGAGCTTCGCGTCCCGGTCGATCTCCGGCGTGCGGTGGACGTCCTCCAGGGTGACCATCCCCACGAGGACGCCGTTCTCGATGACGGGGAACCCGAGGTGCTTCGTCGAGTACATGAGCCGCACGACCTCGGGGACGGGGGCCTCGGGCGCGACGGTGACGAGGTGCGTGGCCATCACGTCGGCGACCGCCACGTCCTTCAGGAGCACCGTGGTCCGGACCGCGAGGAACTCCTGGTTCGCCCCGGCGAAGATGAAGATCGCGATGATGATCAGGACGAAGTTCAGGGTGAGGAGCCCGAAGACGAAGAAGAGGATGGCGAAGGCCTTCCCGACGTCGGAGGCGATCTTCGTCGCCCGGGGGAGGGGCATCCGCTGGGCGAGCCAGGCCCGGAGCACCCGTCCCCCGTCCATGGGGAAGGCGGGGAGGAGGTTGAAGACGAAGAGGATGGCGTTCAGGAGGGCGAGGTACCCGAGGAGGAAGACGGCGACGCCCCCCGTCGCGGTCACCGGCCGGGGGACGAGGTAGACCGCCCCCGCGGCGAGGGCGCCGAGGGCGGCGCTCGTCAGGGGGCCGGCGAGGGACATCGGGAGCTCGTCCCGGGGGTCGGGGAGCTCGTTCTCGATGGAGGAGACCCCCCCGAGGATGAGGAGGGTGATGCTGTTGATCTTGATCCCCCGCCTGAGGGCCACGACGCAGTGGGCGAGCTCGTGGACGAGCACGCAGACGAAGAGGGCGATGGCGACGACGGTCCCGAGGAGGTACGGGTTCCACCCCTGGACGATCAGGCTCGTATTGGGGTTCGAGATCCCGAAGATGTTGAAGACGAGGGCGCTCGAGAACCCGATGTCGATCCCGATGATCCAGGCAAAGAGCGGGATGGCGAGGAGAAAGGACCAGTGGAGGAGCACCGGAATGCCAAAGAGGCTCCCGATCTTGATGGAACCGGCCATGGAGGACGAGTATCTTTTTAATGTTTAAGAAACTATCCTCCTCTGATAAGGATGATTACGCAGATTACTGAACTGTTCGGGCTCTCTGTCTACACCGATAAGGCGATCTACGTGGGGGACGTGGAGGACGTGGTCATCGATGTGGACAACAAGAAGCTCGACGCGCTCGCCATCGGGAACCTGAACCCCGAGCTCGTCGACGTGAAGGGGTTCAAGGGCATCAAGATCCCCTTCCGGATCATCAAGGCCATCGGCGACATCATCGTCATCCGCCACCTCTCCCAGCAGTTCAGGCAAGAGTAGAGTGACCGCAGGCCGGCCGCCGGTCCCCGGGCCGGAGGGGACCGTCCCTCGTTCTCCGGTTTCCCCGTCTTCCGGTTACCCCATGGAAGAGAGAGAGATCTTCGGGAACCTCGCCATCGTCCCCCCCGTTTTTGTCCGGCTCGACGGCAGGGCCTTCCACCGGCTCGCGAGGGAGCGCGGCCTCGGCCGGCCCTTCGACGAGGGCTTCTCGGCGGCGATGGCGGGGGTCTCCTCGCTCCTCCTCTCGGGGAGCGGCCTCTCCCCCCTCTTCGCCTACACCTTCTCCGACGAGATCAGCCTCTACCTCCCCGACCTCCCCTTCCGGGGGAGGGTCGAGAAGATCGACTCGGTCCTCGCCTCCTTTGCCGCGAGCGCCCTCACCATCGCCCTCGGGCCGGACGAGCCCCTCTCCTTCGACGCGAGGGTGATCGTGGCGACACCGGCGTACGCCCGGGAGTACCTGGCGGCGAGGCAGAGGGAGGCCTGGCGGAACCACCTGAACGCCTACTGCCAGGAGGCCCTCCTCGCCGAGGGGATGCGCCCCGCCGGGGTCGCCCGCCGGCTCTCGGGCATGCGGAGCGAGGAGCTCCACGAGTTCATGTTCGCCCGCGGGGTGAACCTCGCAAAGACCCCCGCCTGGCAGCGGCGGGGGGTCCTCGTCTACCGGCGGACCGAGGAGCGGCCCGGCCTCGACCGCCGGTCGGGGGAGCCCGTCGAGGCCGTCCGCCGGGTCATCACCGTCGACCGGGACCTCCCCGTCTTCTCGAGCCCTGATGGGCAGGCCTTCCTCGACGGGATCCTGGGGCCGCTACACCCGTGAGATCCCGGTCCTGACCTCGATCCCCTCGATATCCCAGCTGCTCTCGGTCCGGCCCTTCCCCTCCACCAGCCCTTCCGAACCGGGCCCGCCGATGGAGAGGGACCTCGCCCTGACCTCGCCCCTGATCTTCTCCGCCCAGCCGTCCCGGACAAGGGCGGCAACCCGGGGGTCCCCGATGACCACGTCGGCACTGATGAACTCCTCGACGGCGAGCCCCGCCTGCCGGCGCATCTCCTGGAGCCGGCGGATCACCTCGCGGGCATAGCCCTCGCCCTCGAGCTCCGGCGTGAGCCGGCCGTCGACGTACACCGCCCCGCCCTCCATCGCCGCCGAGGTGAACCCCTCGGGGAGGACCCGCGCGAAGGTGACGTGGGCGGGGCCGATGCGGTAAGTCCTTCCGGTCCCCCCGAGCTCCGCCGTGTCCTCGTGGGCGAGCCGCTCCTGGATCGCCCTCCCGTCGGCGGCCTCGATGAGGGCCTTCACCCGCGGGGCGTCCTTCCCGAAGGCCGGCCCGACGGCCCGCATGACCGGCTCGGCCCGGATCCCCATCCGGTCCCAGGGCGCCTTCACGACGGTCAGGAGCTTCGCGTTCGCCCTCGCCCGGGCGATGCCGGCGAGCTCCTGGAGCGCCCGGGTCACCTCGGGGGCGGAGGTCTCGACAACGACCTCGGCGACCGGCCAGCGGAGCTTGCGCTTCGCCGCCTGCCGGGCGTTCGCAACCGCGTCGTCGAAGGAGCGGACCGCCGCCATCGCCTGCTCGAGGGCGGGATCCGCGAGGCCCGTCTCTGTGGCGGGCCAGTCGAGCAGGTGCACGCTCCCGGGGTCGCCCGACGCCCGCAGGTTCCCGTAGATCTCCTCGGCGAGGTGGGGGGTGAAGGGCGAGAGGAGCAGGACGAGCCGGCGCATGACAAAGGCGATCGTGTCATAGGCATGCCGCTTGTCGGGCGAGTCCCCCTCGAGCCACATCCGGGGCCTGACGAGCTGCACGTACCACCGCGAGAGGTCCTCGAGGATGAACTCGAGGAGGGCCCGGGTCGCCCGGTGGAGCTCGCAGACCTGCATGGCCGCGTCCACCTCGGAGGTCAGGGTCGCGATCCGGGAGAGGATCCACCGGTCCTCGGGGCGCATCCCCGCGAGGCCCCCGAGGAGCCCCGAGGGGTCGTACCGGCCCGAGGCGTCCTCCGCGGGGGAGTAGCCGTCCAGGATCATGTACGGGAGGGGGAACCGGTACACGTTCCAGAGGATGTTCACCGCCCGGTTCACGGTCTTCACGCCCTCCCAGTTGAACTTCAGGTCGTCCCACGGGGCGTTCGCCGACAGGATGTAGAGCCTGAGCACATCGACGCCCACCTTCCCGATGACCTCCTCGGGGGCGACGACGTTCCCCAGGCTCTTGCTCATCTTCCGCCCCTCGGCATCGAGGGCGAAGCCGTGCATGAGCACCGACCGGTACGGCGAGCGGCCGAAGGCGATGGTGGAGGCGCCGAGCTGGGAGTAGAACCAGCCCCTCGTCTGGTCCTGCCCCTCGGTGATGAAGTCCGCGGGCCAGTACCTCTCGAATGCATCCTTCTTTGCGGGAAACCCGAGGGTCGCCCAGGAGGCGACGGCCGAGTCGAACCAGACGTCGAAGATGTCCTCGACCCGGTGCATCGTCCCGCCGCAGGCGCAGGGGAGGGTGATGCAGTCCACGTACGGCCGGTGGGGATCGGGGACCTTCGTCCCCGAGAGTTCCTCGAGCTCGGCGATGGTCCCGACGACCCGGTGCTTCCCGCACGCGGGGCACTCCCAGATGGGGATGGGGATCCCCCAGTAACGCTGCCGCGAGATGCACCAGTCCCGCGCCTCCTTCAGCCAGTCGTAGAACCGGGCCGAGCCCGCCCACGCGGGGTACCAGGTGACCGCGGCGGTCTCGGCGAGCATCTTCTCCCGGATCTCGGACGCCTTGAGGAACCACTGCTCGGTCGCGCGGAAGATGATGGGGGTCTTGCACCGCCAGCAGTGGCCGTACCGGTGGATCACCTCGCCCTTTGCCATCAGGGTGTCCCCGAGGTCGTCGAGGACCATCCCGTCTGCCTCCTTCACGAAGACGCCGGCATAGGCGCCTCCCTCGGAGGTGAACCGGCCCGTCCCGTCGACGGGGCAGAAGACGGGGAGCCCGTCCCTCAGGCCGAGCAGGTAGTCGTCCCAGCCATGGCCGGGAGCGATGTGGACGATCCCCGTGTTCTCCAGGGTGACGAAGTCGGCCTCGGTGACCCGGTGGTGGTGGCTGCGCTGGAAGGGCACCCGGCCGGCGAGGGGCGACTCGTACTCGAGCCCGACGAGGTCCGACCCGGGGACCTTCTCGAGGACCTCGAACTCCTGGTACCGGCCCTTCCTGAGCACCTGGTCGACCAGGTCGTCGGCCATCCAGAGGACCTCGGACTTCCCGTCCTTCTGTGCCCTGACCTTCGCGTAGATCGCGGTCCTCATCACGGCGGCCGCCACGTTCGCGGGGAGGGTCCAGGGGGTCGTCGTCCAGATGACCAGGAACTCGCCCTTCCTGCCCTTCACGGGGAACTTCACGAAGATGGAGGGGTCCTTCCGGTCCCAGTACTCCACCTCGGAGTCGGCGATGGCGGTCTCGCACCGCGGGCACCAGTTCACGACCCGGTGCCCCCTCTCGAGCATCCCCTTCTCCTCGGCCCGGGCGAGGGTCCACCAGGCGGCCTCGATGTAGCCCGGTGCGACGGTGAGGTAGGGGTCGTCGAAGTCCAGCCAGACCCCGAGGGCGCGGAACTGGTCGGACATGATCTTCTCGTTCGCGAGGGCGAAGCTGCGGCACTCGTCGATGAAGGCCCCGATCCCGAACTTCTCGATCTCCTTCTTACTCGAGAAACCGAGCCGGTGCTCCACCTTCACCTCGATGGGGAGGCCGTGCATGTCATAGCCGGCCCGCTCGATGATGTGCCTCCCCTTCAGCCGGTGGTAGCGGAGGATGGCGTCCTTGAGGATCTTGTTCCAGGCCGTCCCGAGGTGGATGTTCCCCGTGGTGTACGGGGGGCCGTCGACGAAGAAGAAGGGCTTCCCCCCGCTCCGGCCCTCCCGTACCTGCCGGTAGGTGTCCCGCGCCGTCCAGGACTCCCGGACCCGCGCCTCCACCTCGCCCGCCCGGTAGGTGCTCTCCACCTCCTTCACGAGGAACCCCCGCAACCCGTCATCCTCCTCCGGTTAGATCTCCCATGAGAAAGCATTTTTCGAATCGTTCCGGCCGGGTCCGCTGGGAAGAGGGGGCTCGGGACGACGCGGGATCGGCGATCAGGGGAGACGCTGCAGCCGGCCGGTGAGCCCCGTGTCGTACCCGCCGAGGCGCGCAAGGGCGTCGCGGAACGAGGACGAGGTGGCGGCGGATGCAAGAGCCTTCACCCGGGGGTCTTCCCAGGTTTCGGCCCGGAACACGAGCTCGTAGGGCTCCTTTGCGACGGGGACGAAGGAGAGGCCGAAGGCCTTCG
>DATIYO010000111.1:0-4502 GCA_035517575.1 Methanomicrobiales archaeon | reverse complement strand
CGCCCAGGCACCCGTCCTCGAGCCCGACGGTGAGACCTGCGCCGCCGCCCTGGAGAGGCCTTCCGGGCCTCCGAGCGGTTCTCGAGGATCGCGATCCTGCGGGTCACCCCGCCGGTCCTCGAGGGCGATGCTGATCCGGTGACAGTGGAACGGCACAATCTCGCCGGTTCCCTGGCAGATCCCGATCTCACGATGCGGGGGAGGGCGATGGCGGCCGACCGCAGGACCCGGGAACTCTTCCGCTGGTCGGCCGAGAACCCTTTGAACCTCACCGGCCGGAAGGGATGGACCACGGTCGGGGGGGCGGACGGCGGGGGTGCGAACCATGTCGTCACCGTCTACCCGCCACCGGCCGGCACGGGCGGGCTTACCCGGGTGAGGGAACTCGGCCGGCCGTTCCTCAGGGAGCACCGGTCGCTCGAACCCCCGCCCGACCCGGGCGAACCGGAGCGGTTCTCGACCCGTGGGTACTGCCGCACCTTCTGCCCGGACTGCCCTTTCAAGCCGGTGATGGGTTTTCTCAAAGAGAAGGGGATGCAGGCCATCTGCGACATGGGCTGCTCCATCCTCGCCATGAACCCGCCCTACCGGGTCGGGGTCGCGGCGTACGGGCTCGGGTCGTCCATCGGCGTGGCGGCGAGGTCGACGGGGGTGGCCCTCTGCGGGGACTACGCCCTCCTCCACTCCGGGATAAACGCCCTCATGGACGTCTACGAGAAGCGGCTCCCGCTCCTCTGTATCGTGCTCCTGAACAGGCGGCTCGGGATGACGGGGGGCCAGCCGGGGATCGACCCCCTGCCCTACCTCGCGTGGGCGCGGCCCTTCGTCGTCCCTGCCGATCATCCGGACCTCCCCCTGCTCCTCGGGAATGCGGGGGGGCCGCGAACCGTGGTCATCGAAGGTGAGTGCCCCGAGGGGGAATCGTATGAGCGCGTGGCATGTTGAGATCTGTGACGTGACGCTCCGCGACGGGGAGCAGACGCCGGGTGTCTCCTTCACCCGCGAAGAGAAGATGAACATCGCCCAGGTCCTCGACCAGGTGGGGGTCGAGGTGATCGAGGCGGGCTTCCCCATCACCTCGGCCTACGAGAAACAGTGCGTGGCCGCCATCGCGAAGCAGGGGCTCAACGCGAGGGTCTGCTGCCTCGCCCGGGCCAGGAAGGAGGACATCGACGCGGCCATCGACTGCGACGTGGACATGGTCTCGATCTTCATCGCGACCTCGGACCTCCACATCCGGACCAAGTACCGGAAGCCGCGGGACGTCGTCCTCGCGGGCGCCCTCTCCATGGTGGAGTACGCCCACGAGCACGGCCTCCAGGTGAGGTTCGCCGCCGAGGACGCGTCGAGGACCGACCCCGCCTTCCTGAAGGAGGTCTTCACGAAGGGGGCGGAGCGCGGGGCCGACCTCCTCTCCTTTGCCGACACCGTCGGGTTCCTCACCCCCCTCCAGGTGAGGGCCGTGGTCGCGGAGATGGTCACCTGGACCGATAAGCCCCTCTGCATCCACTGCCACGACGACCTCGGGTGTGCCTCGGCAAACACCATCACCGCCGCGGAGGCGGGGGCCTTCCAGCTCCACACGACGGTGAACGGCATCGGCGAGCGGGCAGGGAACGCGGCCCTGGAAGAGGTTCTCGTCGCCTGCCGGCTGAAGGGCGGGGTGGAGCGGTACGACCTCACCCCGATCAAGCGCCTCTCCCAGCTCGTCGAGGCCTACTCCAGGATACCCGTCTCCAAGACGAAAGCGGTGGTCGGCGACAACGCCTTCGCCCACGAGAGCGGCATCCACATCGCCGCTATCCTCGAGGATCCCCTCACCTACGAGTACGTCCCCCCCGAGCTCGTCGGGAGGGAGCGCAGGTTCATCCTCGGCAAGCACTCCGGCCGCCACGCTTTGGAGCACGAGGTCACCCGGCTCGGGTACAGCCTCTCCGACGCGCAGCTCTGCAGCGTCCTCGACCGGGTGAAGGTGTACAGCGAGCACAAGTGCACCATCACCGACGAGATCCTCCTCGAGCTCGTCAAGAACGTGCAGAAGGGATCGCCCTGATGGCGACCCTCTCCGAGCGCATCCTGGGCGGCCCCGCGGGGTCGTACGTCGACGTGAAGGTGGACCGGGCCTTCGCCCACGACGGCACGGGGGTGCTCACCCGCGAGGCCTTCTGCGACATGGGCTGCGACGGGGTGAAGAACCCCGCGGGGACCTACCTCTTCTTCGACCACATCGCACCGGCGAACAACACGACCACCGCGACCCTCCAGGCGGAGCTCCGGTCCTTTGCCCGGGCGAGGGGCCTGCACTTCTCCGAGATCGGGCAGGGGATCTGCCACCAGCTCCTGGCCGAGGGGATCGTGCTCCCCGGGGAGGTCGTCGTCGGGGCAGACTCCCACACCTGCACCCTCGGCGCCTTCGGGGCCTTTGCCACGGGCGTCGGCGCGACCGACATGGCCGCGATCTGGGCATCGGGAGGGACCTGGTTCCGGGTACCGGAGACCATCGCCATCCGGCTCAGGGGAGAGTTCCAGGGCGCCGCCGAGGCAAAGGACCTCGCCCTCGCCTACGTGCGGGAGCTCGGGATGGACGGGGCGAACTACCGGGCCCTCGAGTTCGTCGGCGACGGGGCCGGAGGAATCCCGATGGCGGGGAGGCTCACCTGCTCGAACATGGCGGTCGAGGCGGGTGCAAAGGCGGGTCTCTTCTATGCCGACGGGGTGACCACCGGCTACCTGGCGGGGTTCGGCATGGAGGCCTCCCCCCAGGTCCGGGAACCGTGCGACTATGCGAAAGAGGTGGAGATCGATCTCGCGGGGCTCCCACCCCTCATCGCGAGCCACCACCGCGTGGACCGGGTGCAGGAGGTCGCGGCGATGGCGGGGACCCAGCTCGACGAGGTCTTCGTGGGCACCTGCACGAACGGGAGGCTCGAGGACCTGGAGCGCCTCGCGAGGATCCTGAGGGGGAAGGAGGTCCGGGTCCGGACCATCGTCGTCCCCGCATCGCGGCGGGTCCTCGTTGAGGCGACGCGGAGGGGGGTCGTCGAGGCCCTGCTCGGCGCCGGCTGCGTCGTCGGGATACCCGGGTGCGGGCCGTGCCTGGGGGCCCACATGGGGGTCCTCGGCGAGGGGGAGGTCTGCCTCTCCACGGCGAACCGGAACTTCACGAACCGGATGGGCGTCGGGGGGGAGATCCTCCTCTCCTCGGTGGCGACGGCGGGGGTCTCGGCCCTCCGCGGCGAGGTCGCGGTCCCGGAGGCGGAAGATGTTCGGTGAGGGAAGGGCGGTCTGCGTCGGGAAGGATATGGACACCGACCGGATCATCGCCGGCCGCTACCTCCGCACCAAGGACCGGGACCTCTGGGCGGCCCATGTCTTCGAGGACCTGGACCCAAAACTCGCGGGCCGCTTGAAGGGGGCGGTCATCATCGCCGGGTCGAACATGGGGTGCGGGTCCTCGCGGGAACAGGCCGCCATCGCCCTGAAGACCGCCGGCGTCGCCGCGGTGATCGCCCCGAGCTTCGCCCGCATCTTCTTCAGGAACGCGATCAACATCGGGCTCCCCCTGGTGGAGTGCCCGCTCCCCTGCAAGGAGGGCGCCCGGGTGCGGTTCAACCTCGAGGAGGGATGGGCCGAGCTGGACGGGGAGCGGTGCATGGCCCGGCCACTCTCCCCGAAGATGCTCGAGATCCTGCGGGCGGGCGGGCTCGTCCCCTACTGGAGGAACCGCCGGTGATCTTTCCCGGCCACTGCAAGGAAGTCGGGTACGTCACCGGAAAGCCCTGCGGGGACCGGGTATACTTCCTGACCCGGTACATGATCCGCGAGGTCACGGGAGGGTATGAGATCCTCGAGGTCAGGCATAAACCAGGCGAAAAAGGGCAGATGATGCGGAAGGTTGACTCCCTCGAGACCATCGCGGAAGGCAGGGACGTGGTCATGCACCCGTCGCCCGTGAACCTTCATGACCGGACGAAGCTCCTGATGCTCGCCGCCGAATCGGGGCACCGGTGCACGATCTTCCGTGGTCTCGACGAGCACACCACCTTCGTCTGCGACCCGGATCCCTCCGCCCTCCTCGCGATCCACGTCTACGACGCCGTCCCCCCGCAGAGGCCCCACCTCTCGGCGACGATCCAGGACCTGGAACGCGACGGCCTCTTCGGCGACCTCATGGTGAGGTTCGTCCACCATGTGCGGGATATCAGGGAGATCGGGGCCGACGTGTACCCGTGCCGGGCCGCGGGGTTCTCGCGGACCGTTGATTCGGACTCCGTCGGGAAGGGAGAACGGGTGGCGGGCTGCATGACTGGGGCCAGGATCCTGAAGGAATGCAGCGGAGGGGACGTGCGGATGGAGGAGATCTGCCCGCTCGAATCGGTGAGGGAGGAGCCCTTCGTCGCCCGTTGCTGCAGGAGCGAGCGGGAGGGATTGCGCGTGTGGAAGGGGAAGTTCGGCGGCGTTGTGCACTGGGGTGCAACACCTCGCACCATAGCAGAGACGGT
>DATIYO010000110.1:0-7504 GCA_035517575.1 Methanomicrobiales archaeon | reverse complement strand
CCGCGTCGTCGAGGGCTATCGCGAGATCGCGGCTGAGGACTACTTCGCCTTCACCAGGGACTGGATGGGCGAGGCCTTCCGGCTGATGCGCCCCACCGGCTCCCTCTACGTCTTCTCGGGCTGGAACCGGCTCCGCGACGTGCTCCAGGCCCTCGACGAGACCGGTTTTTCGACGGTCAATCACCTGATCTGGAAGTACCAGTTCGGGGTCTTCACGAAGAAGCGGTACGTGACCTCCCACTACCACATCCTCTTCGCCGCGAAGGACCCGAAGCGGTACTTCTTCTCGAAGGCAGAGCACTACCCCGAGGACGTCTGGGTGATCAACCGCGAGTACTGGACGGGGAAGCGGAAGACCCCGACGAAGCTCCCCCTCGCCCTCGTGAAGAAGATCCTCTCCTTCTCCAGCCGGCCGGGTGACCTGGTGCTCGACCCCTTCCTCGGCTCGGGGACGGTTGCCGTCGGGGCAAAGGCGATGGGCAGGCACTTCCTGGGGTTCGAGATCGTGCAGGAATACCTGGACCTCGCCAGGGAACGGCTGGACAGGACAGAATGGGGGAGCGCTGAGGAGGGGAATTGAACCCCCGAGGGGCAGGACGCCCCACAAGCTCTCCAGGCTTGCGCCTTACCGCTAGACTACCTCAGCAAAAATTCCGATGGATTGCACAACTCATTGGTCGGGATTATTTTTAAACCATCCTCTCTGGTCGTGTCGTCACTTTGCGGGACGCTCCTTCCGCTTCCTCCACCCCTTCGGGTAGCTGCCCGGCCCCATGAAGACCGCACGGGGAGCCGCGACGAGTCCCGTCGAACCTGGCCTGATCTTACCGTTCTCGACGAGAGCCTGCCCGATCGCCACGAGCTCGCCCTTCCCTGTGAAGATACCTGCGGGATCCCCTGCCGCGAATTCCCCCTCGATCTTCACCACGCCGACGCCGGCGAGGGAGGCCCCGTGGCAGACCGCGTCCACCGCGGAATCGCGGATGGTGATGCGCGGGAGGTCGGCGATGCCCGCCTCGATGGGGAGGATCATCTCCCCGAGGGGCGCCGGGTTGCCCTCGCGTGCCGCGATGGCCGCGTCCTCCAGCTCCTGGAGGGTGTGGGCGTCCGCTTCGGTGAAGGAACCGGACCTCGTCCGGCGGAGCTCCCGCATCGACCCGCCCGGCCCTGCGGCGAGGCCCATGTGGTGGCAGAGGGAGCGGATGTACGTCCCCGCATCGCACGAGACCCGGAGGAGGACCGATCTCCCGTCGATCTCGAGGACCTCGAGCCGGTTCACGGTCCGGATCCGGAGCGCCCGCTTCACCGCCGCCTTCTTCGGGGGCCGCTGGTAGATCCGCCCCTCGAACTCCTTTGCGACCTCCCGGATCCGGTCCGGCGCCACGTCGCCGTGGAGCCGCCAGAGGCAGACGTACTCCTTCCCGCCGCGCTGGAGGAACGGTGCGAGCCTCACCGCGTGCCCGAGCATCACGACGAGGACCCCCGAGACCCCGGGGTCGAGGGTGCCCGCGTGCCCGACGGTGACCCCGAGGATCTTCCCCGCCCAGGCCGCCACCTGGTGGCTGGAGGGCCCCTGCGGCTTGTCGATGACCACGATCCCGGGTCCCGCAGGGAGCGACGCCTCCCAGGGAGGCGGAGCTGTCAAGGGGGGGATGGGGCCCCTCTGGCCCACGATGCCCGGGATCGGGATCTCCTCCGTCGTCATGCGCCTCCCTGCCCTCCCTTCCCGAGATGGAGGTTCAGCGCTTCCAGCGTGCCCTCGAGGGAACCGTCGCCCACGACCGCCGGCGGTGCGCCCCCCGCCCGCATGGCCTTCGCGGTCACCTCGCCGATCGCGGCGAGGAGGAGGCCGGGCCTCGGCTGCCACACCGCCCGGGTGAAGGAGGACCCGCTCGTGAAGAGGAGTACGTCCGCCCCGTCCGTGGCGAGCGGGGTCCCCGTCGGGACGAGGGCATAGCACCTGACCTCGACGGGGATCCCGCCGGCACCCTCGATCGCGGAGATGAGCTCCGGGTTCGGGACGTCCGCCCTCGGGAGCCCGATCCGCTTGCCCCGGATCCATTCCCCGAGGTACGGGACCAGGGCCCGGGAGTAGAACGACGGAAGGGTCTCGCACGGGACCCCCGCCCTCTCGAGCGTGCGGGCGGTCTGGGGGCCGATGGCGATGACCCGCGGCGGCGACCTGAGGAGGGGCCCGATGACCACCGCGGGCACGGCGCTCGCGAAGAAGATGCAGTCGAGTTCCCCCCCGTTCGCCGCATCGGCGAAGGAACGGATGCGCTCCCCGCGGATCTCGATCCTGAGAGGCGAGACCGGGTAGCACTCGTGCCCGTACCGGCGGCAGGTGGCCGCGTCCCGGGCGCCCTTCTCGGCAATCCTCGTGACCGCGATGCGCATCGTTCTACCGTTTGCCCTTCCCTGATATCACCATATCCATCACGCCGTCCGTCACGCCGTATCCATCCGGCGGGTTTTATCCCCTCGGGGCGGCACCCTGTTGTGTGCTCGCCTCTCTCCTCCTCGGGTGCGCCCTCGGCCTCGGCCTGGGGAGCGTGAGCGGCCTCGTCCCGGGCATCCACTCGAACACCATGGCCTCCGTCCTCCTCTCCGTCCAGGGGCTCCTCCTCGCGGTCCTCGGCCCCGAGGGGCTCGCCTCGGCCCTCTTCGCCGCCCTCGTCACCCACACCTTCCTCGACAGCATCCCGAGCACCTACCTCGGTATCCCCGATCCCGACACCGCGCTCTCGGTCCTCCCCGCCCATGCCCTCTGCCTCGAGGGGCTCGGCGAGGAGGCGGTGCGGATCGCGGCCCTCGGGAGCGCCCTCGCCGTGGTCGCGGGCGTCCCCCTCTGCCTGCTCTGCATGGCCCTCCTCCCGCCGATCCAGCCCTGGCTCGACTGGGGGATGGGGATCGTCCTCGTCGGCATCGCCGGCCTCCTGATCGTGACCGCCGAGGCGCCCGGCTGGGCGTGCGCCATCTTCCTCGTCTCCGGGCTCCTCGGGCTCTTCTCCTTCCGGTACGGCTTCCTCTCCTGGCACCCCTTCGGGGCGACGGCGGTCCTCCTCCCCCTCCTCTCGGGGCTCTTCGGCTTCTCGACCCTCCTCCTCGCCTCGGGCTCCCCCTTCCCTGCCCAGCGGTTCGAGGGCATCCGCATCCCGGGCAGGGGGATCGCCTCACGGGTCGCCCTCGGCGCGGTCGCCGGATCCATCGTGGGCTGGCTGCCCGGGCTCTCGAACGCGACGGCGAACGCCCTCGTCGCCTCGGCAGGCGGGTACGAACGCGAGCCGCGGCAGTACCTCCTCTCGGCGAGCGCCGCGAACACCGTGAACGCCTTCGTCGGCCTCGCGGCCCTCTATGCCCTCTCCCGCACGAGGAACGGGGTGATGGTCGCCCTCGCCGCCCAGGACCTCCCTCCCCTGACCTCCGTCCTCCTCGCGGGTTGCATCGCGGGGGCCTGCGCCTACCTGCTGACCATCCGGCTCTCCCGCTCGGCGGGCATCTTCCAGGGAATCGGCGTCCGCTCGCTGAACCTCGCCGTCATGGGAGGGGTGGCCCTCCTCACGGTCCTCCTCACGGGCCCCTTCGGCCTCCTCATCCTCTGCCTCGCGACGGCCGTCGGCGTCGTGCCGCCCCTCGTGAACGTGCCCCGCCTCTTCCTGATGGGGGCGATCATGATCCCCGTCATCTGCTTCTCGCTGGGGATCCTCGCCGTCTGAACCAGGGAAAAGGGGGGGGGGTGCCGCAGCCTATGCCATAGCTATATGTTGAGATCCCATCCATCTCCGGAAGAATGCACTCCTACTGGTTCGGTGACGTGGACGAGGCCGGCACCTGTACCAGGGCAGGGGGGGATCCCGCGGCTCTCGCGGCACGGGTGAGCTCGATACGGACGAGCCCCGACGACATCGTCCCGCCCGACTGGGAGAAGGCGAGGGACTGCGGCGCCGTGGGGGACCGGGCCGGGTACCTCTCCCGGCTCCGCGAACTGTGCCTTCGCATGGCAGAGGACGCGGTCGCCGCGAGGTACCGGGGAAGGGACGCCGAGCTCATCCAGATGGTCGTCGCCCTCGACGGCCTCGACCAGGCGGCGGGCCAGCTCACCGACCGCCTCGCCGACTGGCACCGCGTCCTCCACCCGGGCGATGCCTGGAAGTACCGCCCGCGGGATTCCCGAAAGGTCCTCGGGCGGATCGGGGAGGACGCGCAGGGGCCCCTGAAGGAGGTCCTCGACGGGATCCTCGGCCTGAGGGAGGTCAGGTCGGCCCTCGCGAGGGAGATCGGCGAGAGGGCGGGCGCCGTCCTCCCGAACTGCAGCGCCCTCGTCGGCGGGCTGGTCGCGGCCCGGATCATGACCCTCGCGGGTGGCCTCGCGCCCCTCGCCCGGCTCCCCGCCTCCTCGATCCAGGTCCTCGGCGCGAAGGGCGCGCTCTTCTCGCACCTGACCCGCGGGACGCCCCCGCCGAGACACGGGATCATCTTCCAGCACCACCGGGTGCACAACGCCCCGAGGGGGGCGCGGGGGAGGGTGGCCCGGGTCCTCGCGGGCCGGCTCGCCATTGCTGCCAGGATTGATCTGTACCGGGGCACCCCCGACCCCGGGTTCGTCGGGGACGCGGACCGCAGGATCGAGGCCGCGGGGGGACGCCGGTGATCTGGATCGGGGATACCCTCCTCTCCGCGGGCGAGGCCGGGGTCTACGGCGAACGGGTCATCTCGGGGCACCGGGTCTGGGACCCCTACCGGAGCAAGCTCGCTGCTCTCTATCACCTGGGAAAGGGCGTGGAGCTCGCCGGCTCGATGCGGGTCCTCTACCTCGGGGCCGCGCACGGGACCACGGTCTCCCATGTCGCGGATTATGCCGAGGTGGTGTACGCCGTGGAGATCGCCCCCCGCCCGATGCAGGACCTCCTCGAGGTCGCGGGGAGGAGGAGGAACATCATCCCGATCCTCGCCGACGCGCTGCACCCCGAGGCCTATGCCCCCCTCGTCGAGAAGGTGGACCTCATCTACCAGGACGTCGCCTCGCCCCTCCAGGCGGAGATCGCCATCCGGAACCGCGCCTTCCTCGCTGACGGCGGGCGCCTCGTCCTCGTGGTAAAGACCCGGTCCATCGACACCGCGGCGCAGCCCGAGTCCGTCGAGCGGGAGGTGGCCGCCGCACTCCGGCCGCACTTCACCATCCTCGACTCCACCTGGCTCCTCCCGTACCACCGCGACCATGTCGCCTTCATCTGCAAGACATAAGTGGGGGGACGGCGCACCTACCCCTCGATGGACCGGTACGTCTCCAACCCCTTCACCCTCGTCGCCCTCGCCCTCTTCGGGCTGCTCGCCTTCCTCGTCCTCCCCCTGGTCTTCCTGGGGATCATCGGGGGCGCGTTCGCGAACCTGGGCTTCTCCTTTACCACGGCCTTCCTGATCCTCTTCGCCACCCTCGCCGGCTCCTTCGTGAACCTCCCGCTCGCCACCGTCAGGAACCGCGTCCCCGCCTACGAAGAGGAGTTCATCCCCTTCGTGAACATCCTCTACCGCATCCCCCTGCCCGCGGAGGAGACCACCCTCGCCATCAACGTCGGGGGCGGCCTCATCCCGATCCTCATCTCCCTGTACCTCCTCGCGGTGGCCTCCTCCCCCCTGGTCATCGCCCTCGCGCTCCTCGGGGTGGCCGCGGTGAGCGTGGTCGCCCGCCTCACGTCGCGGGTGGTCCCCGGCCTGGGCATCGCGACGCCGCTCTTCATCCCGCCCCTCTCCGCCCTCCTCTGCGGGCTCGTCCTGTCCGTCCCCGCGGGGGGAGGCATGGCGGCGCCCGTCATCGCGTACACGAGCGGGACCCTGGGGGTCCTCGTCGGGGCCGACCTCCTGAACCTGGGGAGGATCCGGGATTTGGGGGCCCCGATGGTCTCGATCGGGGGCGCGGGGACCTTCGACGGGATCTTCCTCGCGGGCGTGATCGCCGCGTTCCTCGCGTGAAGCTGTGAAACCGTGAAAAAGGGGATAGCATAGCCCGGAGCAGATTCGAACTGCTGTCGCGGGCTCGTACAGGTAAAATGGCATCTCCCTCATCAAATCGGAAAAAGGGGATAGCATAGCCCGGAGCAGATTCGAACTGCTGTCGCGGGATCCAGAGTCCCGCATGATTGACCGCTACACTACCGGGCTGCTCTTTCAGGTTAAAATCTCTCGATTCATTAAGGTGACGGAACCGGCGGGTGCCCCGCCACCGCTCCCCTCACCGGCCCTTCGCCCGCCCGCACCGGCCGCACGCGGCACAGACGGCCTCGACCGGCTGGATGTCGGCGCCCTCCCCGCAGAAGGCCGGGAGGTCGGCAACGTCCCTCTTATAATAAATGTGGGGGACCAGGGAGATGTGGGTGTAGGGGCCGCAGGGGAGGCCGAGGGCGTCCGCGATGTGCCGCTGGAGGTGGACGAGGGCGAACATGTTCGGCCCCGCGGCGGAGAGCATGTCGTTCGACCGGAAGACCACCTTCATCCCGAGCGCCCCGTCCCTCACGAGGCACTGGACGAGCTGGAGGCAGGGGCAGTCGTCCAGGCTCTCGTCGACAGGCGGGATCCAGGTGATGGCGATGGCCCGCCGCGACGCCCGCTGGGCCGCGAGCTTCCTCACGATGTAATCGACCTGGTCGGTGTGGACCTCCCTCCCCATCGCCGAGAGGCTCTCCCCCCAGTCGAAGAGCCGGCCATGGTAGTCGTACTCGAACTCGGCGTGGGTCCCGTGGATCAGGTCGTGCGCGTACTTCTCCAGGAACCGCTGCTGGAACCGCGAGCGGGGGGACGCCATCGGGAGGGAGAGGGGCTCGTCCACCCGGATCCCGATCTCGTCGCACTCCACCGTCCCCTCGCCGTCCTCGGTCTCGAGCACCCACCCCTTCTCGAGCACCGTCTTCACCGCGAGCTCGTGGGCCCGGGCGAGGTTCGGCGCACGGATGATCCTCATGCGAACAGGGTTGATCCCGAAGGACATTAAACCATGAGAAGGCACCCTGGAGGGAGGAGGGGAGACGGGCGTGAGGTGGGGTGCAGGCGGCGGATGGCGTGGCGGCAGCCTTTTGCGTCTCCCTGAATCTCTCCGTGGCGATCCCCGCCCGGCCGGAGGATCACGGGACGCCTGTATCTCGCGTTTCTGGAGCTGTTCCGGCGCCCGATTCGATATGCGGGCAGGATACGGGGATCTGGCCCTCTATTGCAGACTTTCCCCAAAACTCCAACCACAAAAGATATAATAACTGTTTACAAACACTACCACATATTCCGTGCAATCGGAGTATCGGGCATTGTGAACACGATTTCGGCAATCGCCGAAACCCTTTGACAGCATGCCTGTGAATGTAAGGAGGTAACGCATGAAGAGTACAATGAAGTTGCTCATTGTCGCCCTCGCGGTATTCCTCGTGGTGTTCTCCTCGCCCGTCGCGGCGAGGACGCCCACGATCAAGGATATCGTCAGTGGGGACCACATCTTTGTGTACGAGAAGTCGTTGAACTT
>DATIYO010000109.1:0-3656 GCA_035517575.1 Methanomicrobiales archaeon | reverse complement strand
CGCCAGGAGCCGGTCATCGAGTTCACGGGCATGCAGGTGAGGGAGGACCCCATCTACGCGAGCATCCTCCCCGGCGGGGACGAGCACAAGATGCTCATGGGGGTCCCGTACGAGCCCATCATCTACCGCGCCGTCGCGGGGGTGACGAGGGTGAGGAACGTCCACCTGACGCGTGGCGGGTGCGGGTACCTCCACGCGGTGATCCAGATAAAGAAGGCGACGCAGGGCGACGGGAAGAGCGCCATCCTCGCGGCCCTCGCGGCCCACACCTCGCTGAAGCACGTGGTCGTCGTGGACGAGGACATCGACCCCTTCGACCCGCACGACGTCGAGTACGCCATCGCGACCCGGGTGCGGGGCGACCGGAACCTCCTCGTCGTGACCGGCGCAAGGGGCTCCTCCCTCGACCCCTGCCAGGCCGAGGACGGGACGAACGTGAAGGTCGGGGTCGACGCGACGGTGGCCATGGGCGAGGAGGAGCGGTTCCGGCGGGCGGAGTGGGACCGGGAGTAGAGGGGGAAGGGAGGACGGGGTTGGAGCTCACCCGTGAAGAGGAGGAGATCCTCGGGGGCGAAGAGGGCGGGACCAGGCAGCGGATGATGGAGCTCCTGGTCGGGCTCGGCAAGGTCTTCGGGGCCGAACGGCTCGTCCCCGTCGCCTCGGCCCAGGTGAGCGGGGCCTCTTATAAGACCATCGGCCGGTGGGGCCTCGCCTGGCTCGAGAGCCTGGACGCGGGGGTCTCGGTCCCGACCATCCTGAACCCCGTGGGCATGGACCGGGAGCGGTGGCGGGAGGCCGGGATCCCGGCCGGCTTCGCGGAGAACCAGGAGAAGGTCATCGCCGTGTACCGGCGGCTCGGGGTCAGGCTCGAGTGCACCTGCACCCCGTACGAGATCCTCCCCGTGAAGTTCGGGGAGCACCTCGCCTGGGCCGAGTCCTCGGCGGTCGCCTACGCGAACTCGGTGATCGGGGCCCGGACGAACCGCGAGGGCGGGCCCGGTGCCCTCGCCGCGGCCATCGTCGGGAAGACCCCCTGCTACGGCCTCCACCTGGACCGGGAGCGGGCGCCGCGGCTCGTGATCCGGGTCGAGGGGTTCGCGGGCGCCGGGCCCGGGCCGGACCACTACGGCGCCCTCGGGTTCCTCGCGGGGAAGATCGCGGGGAACCGGGTCCCGTTCTTCCGGGGGCTCGCGGGTCCTGCAGGGAGCCCGGGCTCCCGAGGAGCCGGGGCTGTCTCGGGGCGTCGGGGCACCCCGAGACGGAGCCGGGAGCGTCCGGGGGGGAAGGGGCCCCTCCGGAGTGGCATCCGGCCGGGCCCCGACGAGCTGAAGGCGATGGGCGCCGCGATGGCGGCCTCGGGGGCGGTCGCCCTCTTCCATGTCGAGGGGGTCACCCCCGAGGCGGGCCGGTTCGCGGACGGGATCGGGCGGCTCGAAGAGCATACCATCAGCTCCGCAGAGGTGAACGGCCTCATGAAGGATATGCCGGTCGAGGCGGTGGCCATCGGGTGCCCCCACTGCTCCCCCGCCGAGCTCGGCGAGATCGCCCGGCTCCTCCGCGGGAAGCGGGTGAGAAAACCCCTCTTTATCTTCACCTCCCGGCACGTCATCGGGGCGAACCGGCGGCTGGTCGGGGAGATCGAGGCCGCGGGGGCACGGGTCTATGCCGACACCTGCATGGTGGTCTCCCCGATGATGGACGGCTTCTCCTCGGTGATGGTGGACAGCGGCAAGGCCTTCTCCTACGTGCCCTCGATGTGCGGGGCCATGGCCCGGATCGGCACCCGCGAACAGTGCATCGCCGAGGCCACGGGCGGGAGGGCGGGGACGGGGAGCCCGTAGCGGCCCGCGCCTGCCCGACGGCGGGCGGGACGCGCAGTTTCCCCCCGCCCGCGTGGGGAAGCTATTTCAGGTTCTCCCCGGAAGCTCTCTTGTGTTTGGCGAGTTCGCCCCCCCGTACCGGTTCGACAAGGGGGACCTCTCCCTCTCCCTCGAGATGAGGGAGGGGCACTACCAGTACACGAGGGAGCTCGCCGGCGACCGGGTGGAGAAGTCCATCTCGGCCGGCCTCTCCCGTCTCCTCGTCCACCCCGTGGAGCCCTTCTACTCCGGCTCCGAGACGGCCGGCCACCTGGAGCTCGAGTTCCCCGCCCTCATCATCGAGCCCGGGGCGACCGAGACCATCTTCCTCGTCTTCCCCGTGGAGATCGGGGTCTTCGTCGAGGGGCTCCGGGACACCGAGGTCATCGACGCCTTCTCGGTCGGGCCCGCGAAGTACTCCCTGTACGGCTCGACCCACAAGGGGGTCATCACCCGGTTCGCCCGCTCGGCCCGGCACCGGGAGCTCCCCGCCGTGGACGGGACCAGGGAGGGGGTGCTCCGGCTCTCCATCCGGAACACGCTCACCGAGTGGGCGCGGGTCTCCCGGGTGGTGCTGGACAGCCAGGAGATGCAGCTCTACTCCTCGGACTTCGCGGGGCTCGTCGCGGTGATGCGGGTCACGGGGAGGGGGGTCGCCGAGGTCACGGGCCTGGACCGGGCCCTGAAGGGCGGCATGAGCCGGTCCCATGACTTCTTCACGGCGCGGCGGATCCTGAGGCTCGACACCGCCCCGCGGCTCCCGGGCATGGAGCGGAAGGGGTTCCTCATGGAGGCGGGCCTCACATGAGCCTCGCGACCAGGATCCTCGGGACCCTCACCCTCTGGGACCTGATCGTCATCGCCCTCACCATCATCATCGCGCTCGTGATCGCCCAGCTCGTCGCCATCAACCTGAAGAAGGCCTTCTCGGGGAAGGTGCACCGCCGCGACCTGGAGGTCATCACCCGGATCGTGTACTGGGCCGTCGTCATCGCCGCCGCCTTCATCATCTTCTCCCAGCTCCGGGTGGACCTCTCCGGGCTCCTCATCGCCGGCGGCTTCGCGAGCATCGTGATCGGCATCGCGAGCCAGTCGGTCGTGGGGAACCTGATCTCCGGGATCTTCATCCTCGTCGAGCGGCCCATCGCGGTCGGCGACGAGGTCCAGATCGGGAGCCTCGGCGGCTATGTCGAGGACATCCGGATCCTCTCGACCCTGGTACGCACCCACGACGGGGTCTACACCCGGGTGCCGAACCAGGAGGTCTTCACGAGCAACATCACGAACTACGTCGCCCACCCCGCCCGGCGGGTGGAGTACTCCCTCGGGGTGAACTTCGGCGAGGACCCCGGGCGGGTGCGGGAGGTCGTCCTCGGCGTCCTCCAGGCCTCGCCCTACTCCCTGGTCCGGCCCGCGCCCGAGGTGCTCGTCTCGTCCATCGCCGACGAACGGGTCGTCCTCGCCGTCCAGTTCTGGACCCCCTCCCGCTGGTACACGCCGGCCCGTTCGGCGGTCCTCGAGAAGATCCAGAAGGGGCTCGTGGAGAGCGGCATCGAGGTCCCGCCGCCCCGCCAGCACGTCTCGCTCGGTACCGGCGGGGCGCAGGGGCAGGGGCAGGGGCAGGGAGCAGGCCCTGCCCGGGATGAGCCCGGAGGAGGTTTCTGACGAGCATGACCGGTGACGAGATCGAGGGATGGATAGCCTCCCTGAAGAAGGGAGATCTCGAGGCCCGAAGGGGGGCGGAGAAGGCGCTCGCGGGGCAGGGCGAGGCGGCGGTCGAGCCCCTCATCCGGGCCC
>DATIYO010000108.1:0-2292 GCA_035517575.1 Methanomicrobiales archaeon | reverse complement strand
CACTACCTCCTCCAGACCAGGGACGCGGGCGAGGTGCGCCTCGTGAAGGCGGCGAGGGGCGACCTGGTCCTCGTCCCGCCCGGGTTCGGTCACGTCACCATCAACCCGGGCAGGGAGACCCTCTCCATGGCAAACATCGTGTCCACCCGGTTCGAGAGCGATTACACCTCCTACGAGCGGCTCCACGGCGCGGCATACTTCGAGGTCGAGGGAGGGAAACTCGTGAAGAACCCGAATTACCCCCGGGCGGCCGAGGTACGGATCTCGGAGGCGCGGGACCAGGGGGCGCTCAGGTTCCTCCCCGCCGGTCCCCTCTACGGCCTCGTCGGGACGGGAAGCCTCGGCTTCCTGAACCATCCCGAGGAATACCCGGACCTCTTTTCCTGAACCGGTAAACCGTCGGGCCGGCACCGGCCTCCGCGTGCTTGGAAAACGGTTACGCAACGGTTTCTCAGAGGAAGTGGAGAAGCCTCTTCAGGGCCTCGCTCCCGCCCACGGCGATGACCGAGTCGCCCTCGTTCACGGGCTCGCCGGCGCCCGGCCGGATCAGCGACCGGCCGGCCCCCTCGATCCCCACGATCCGGACACCGGTCTTCGCCTCGAGCTCGCCCACCGGCATCCCCGCATGGCGGGTGAGGTGGCGCATGAGCACCTTCTGGCCGTTCGGGAGGTCGACGAGGACCCGGACGATGTCCGAGAGGATGATGCCGGCGATGACCTGGCCGCCGATGGTGGGGAGGAGGGCGACGTAGTCCGCCCCTGCCCGGTAGAGCTTCTCCACCGAGGCCGGCTCGCTCGCCCGGGCCAGGATCTTCGCCCCGGGGTTCAGGTTCCGGGCGACCAGGGTCGTGAAGATGTTCACGCTGTCGTTGTTCACCGAGACGATGACGAACCGTGCCTCCTCGACGCCGGCCGCCCTGAGCACAGCCTCGTCCTCGGCGCTCCCGACCACCTCCCGGACGCCGTGGGCCTTCCGGTCCACCACGGTGCACCGGACCCCTGCCCCCGAGAGCTCCTGGAAGGCCGCCTTCCCCACGTCCCCGTACCCCGCGATGATCGCCGTCGGTTCCCCCGCCTCCCGGACGCAGAACTCCCGGTCGAGGACCTCGGAGACCGAGCCGGCCTTCCCGAGGAGGAAGAGCATGGTCGAGGTGTCGAGGAGCTCATCCTTCCCGGGCGAGGGGATGAACTCTCCCGCCTTCCAGAGGAAGAGGAGGTCGACCCCGTACCGTTCGTAGAGGGCGAGCTCCCCGAGGCTCTTCCCGAAGGCGATGCATCCCGGCATGACCGGCACCTTGACGAGCTTGAGGCTCCCGTCACCGGTCTTCCCCTCCTCGATCTTCATATGGTCGAGGCTGATGGCCTCGAAGATGGTGTCCACGTCGGGCCGGATCACCGCGTGCCGGGCGAGGATCTTCCCCGTGGAGTTCTTCGGCGAGAGGACGTGCTCGGCCCCCGCGTACCGGAGGTACCGGTCGTAGGCGAGGTCGTCCACGACGGCGATGACCGAGCCCCGGGTCAGGTCCCGGACCCCGAGGATGATCTCCGCGGCCGTCCGCTCGTCCTCGCAGACCACCACCGAGTGGGCGTGCCTCACCCAGGCCCGGTCCCAGGTGCGGGCGAGCCGGTAGTCGCCCCAGACCACCGAGACCCGGGACCGGTAGTGGGCGACGACCTCCCGGGCGACCTCCTCGTCGGCCTCGACGACCACGATCCCGAGGTCGGAGATGACCAGGCTGTCGATCAGCGCCCGGGCGAGGGGGCCGTAGCCCGCGATCACGACGTGCCCCTTCATCTCCCGGGCGGTCTCGGTCGGGGGCGGGGCGTTGATGATCCGGGAGAGGACGGGCTCGAGGATGCTCGGGACCGAGAGGAAGATCATGAAGACCCCCGCGAGGATGAGGACGATGGTGAAGAGGATGGTCACGTCGGAATGGAAGGGGAGGAGCTCCCCGAACCCGACGGTCGTGATGGTCTCGAGGATGAAGAGGAGGGACTCGGCCCAGGAGACCTCCCTCCCCTCGAAGGCGGGGTAGAGGGTGTGGAAGGCCGCGGTGAAGAGGAGGATCGCGAGGGCGAAGGCGGCGAGGAGGACGGCGATCCCCCGCTTCTTCGACCCGATGATGAGCCTCCAGGAGACGGCGGGTTTAGCCACGGCCGGTCACCACGTCGTGTTTCTTTGGGAGCAGCCGGGCGGGCAGGGAGGCCTCGCTGCCCTGCAAGCCGCTCTCCCCGCTCCCATGCGCCGCCCGCCCTCCCGCGAGTGCCTCCCCCAGGCTCACGAGGGAGAAC
>DATIYO010000107.1:0-2248 GCA_035517575.1 Methanomicrobiales archaeon | reverse complement strand
AGGACCGGAGAAGGAATATCAGGAGGGATGGCGACGGGAACTTCGGCGCCCCCCCGAAGCCCCCGTACTCGGGATCGAAATTTGACTCCAGGTCGGCGATGACCTGATCCACGACCCCCGCCGCTTCACCGCCACCTCCGCCGCGGGGGAGCCCGGAGATGAGGATCGCCGCCTTGTCGGCCGCATCGAGGAGCTCCCCGCGCCGCTCGCGCCATGCCGAGGCGATCATCGGGACGAGGTCGAGCATCCCGACGAGCCCCTGTCCGGATTCCCTGGGTATGTAGGTGGCCGTGAAGAAGGGCTTTCCCTCGGGGGTCATGACGATGGTGAGGGGCCACCCGCCGGTGCCCATGAGCTCGAGGGCCGCGGCCATGTAGACCTGGTCGATCTCGGGGCGCTCCTCACGGTCGACCTTGACGTTCACGAAGTGCGCGTTCATGAGGGCCGCCACCCCCGGGTGCTCGAAGGACTCGCGGGCCATGACATGGCACCAGTGGCAGGTGGAGTACCCGATGGAGAGGAAGATCGGCTTATCCTCCGCAGTCGCCCTGCCGAAGGCCTCATCGCCCCATGGGTACCAGTCGACCGGGTTGTACGCGTGCTGGAGGAGGTAGGGGCTCTTCTCGTTCACGAGGCGGTTGGGCGGGCTGGCGGAGTCGGGCCGGTTCGGCGTCCTTTCGGTCATGAACCTTCAGCTGCTTCCCCATCGACCCGGGTATCTCATAAGCCTTCCCCCGGAGATCACCCATATAGGGTCGGCGGGAGATAGCTGGATGGAGGGCCTGCCAGGGAAATCCGGGCATGCCGGTCATGATCCGCGAGCACTTCCAGTTCCGTGAGACCATCGCGACCATCCTTGCCGACGAGCCGTCCCACGTCGCGGCCGCGAAGGGCGGGATGATGGACGCGCGCCAGGAGCTGGAACGGTACATCGCGCGCGACCCTTACTTTGCCATCACCTACGACCCGTACACCCCGCACGAGGGCGGGACGGTCGTCACGAGGATGGCAGGCGCGGCGGCGAAGGCGGGGGTCGGGCCGATGGCAGCCGTCGCGGGGGCCGTCGCCTGGTCGGGGGTCGAGGCCATGATCGCGGCGGGGGCGCGGTTCGGGGTGATCGACAACGGCGGGGACATCGCGCTCGTCACCGACCGCGAGGTCCGGGTCGGGTTGCACGCGGGCGCCTCGCCCCTCTCCGATACCCTGGCCTTCGTGGTCCCCGCGGGCGGGGGCGTCCTCGGGATATGCACCTCCTCCGCGACCGTCGGCCCGTCGGTGAGCCTGGGAGTCGCGGACGCGGTCACCGTCTTCTCCCCGAACGTCGCCTCCGCCGATGCCTGGGCGACCGCGATCTGCAACGAGATCCGGATCGGGGACCGTTCGGTACTCTCAAGGCTGGAGGGGAGCGACATAACCGCGGTGGTCGCCGTCATCGGTGCGGAGTTGGTCTCCTGGGGAAACCCGCCACGCCTCGCCAGGGCGCAGGTCAGCCCCGATATCATCACCCGAGGCAGGGACCCGACGGGTTGAACGAGGGGCCCTGCTGCCTCCCGCCTCATCCCTCCAGGTACCGGCGGGCGCCGCGGTAGGCGGAGGACCCCTCGAACTTCGCGAGGAGCTCGCCGAGCTCGGTCACCTCGATGACCGGCCCGCCCTCCTCGACTCGGAAGACGAGCTCCGCCCCCTTCTCCTCCTCGAAGGGGATCCCGTCGAAAGCGGCGGCCGCGGGCTGGAGCTCGAGCCGCTCCCTGCCGAGGAGGGTCGGGAGCTCGCGGAAATGGAAGCAGAAGGACTGGAGCGCGTTCAGGAGGTCGGAAGCCAGGAGCTCCCGCCTCGCCTCGGGGTCGAGGGTGTCGAGGACCTCGGCGAGGGTCTTCTCGTTCTCGCCGGCGATGGCGAGGACGCGATCCGCGAGCTCGGCGAGTTCAACCCGGTCGATCATGCCCCTCCGTCCTATCAACGGAATCGGAAGGCGACCTAAAGAATATATGCCCCTCTCCGAGATTGGTACGTGTGCGGGACGAGGAGCTTGACTGGGAGATCTACCACGCCCTCCAGGACGGGAAGACCTGGACGGTGCGGGATCTCGTCGGGATGGGCTACGAACGGGGCCAGGTCGAGGCCTCCCTCCGCCGGCTGGAGAAGGCCCTCCTGATCGAGAGGACCGGCGACGGGGCGAGGCCCCTCTCCTTCCAGGAGGCGGTCCTGCTCTGCCAGATAAAGAGCGAGAGCGGCGGCCCCCTCTGCT
>DATIYO010000106.1:0-12489 GCA_035517575.1 Methanomicrobiales archaeon | reverse complement strand
AGTTCGGGATGTACGGCAGGGACGCGAGCGGCCGGCGGGTGTGTCCGGGACCTTCCCCGCGGAAGAAGTGAACGGGGGTGGTCGGGATGGAGGGGGAAGCTCCCGATCCGGATCTTCCCCGGCTCCCGTCACAATTGCGATGAAAACGGCCATATGATACTTTCCGAAGCTTTTTCTCCCCATTTCTGGTTCAGAATGTTTATCTGCGCGGGCGCACCATCCTCACTTATCGGGCCATGAAGCTGAAGGTCACCATTGACGAGCTCGTCACGGACCGGCTCAGGGCAAAGGGCGTCGAGTTCAACGTCGGGCGGGTCATCGAGGCCTGGGAGGAGGAGCCGGGCCCGACCCCGATGCCCGGCATCGCCTCCCTCCGTTCCTGGGACCGCACCCTCCTCTCGAAGTACCACCCCTTCTACCTGCCGTTCTGCGACCTCTGCTGCCTCTGCACCATGGGGAAGTGCGACCTCTCCGGCGGGAAGCGGGGCGCCTGCGGGATCGACATGGCCGCGCAGCAGTCCCGGATCGTCCTCCTCGCCGCGACGATGGGGGCCGCGACCCACGCCGGCCACATGCGGCACCTCCTCTCGGGGCTCATCGGGACCTTCGGCAGGGACCATCCCGTCGACGCGGGCTCCTCGGTCCTCCTCGAGGCGCCCCATGCCCGGCTCGTGACCGGCATCAAGCCGAAGACGCTCGGAGACCTCGAGGACATCGCCGGCTACTGCGAGGAGGAGATCACCCAGCTCCTCGCGTGCTGCCACACGGGGCAGGAGGGCGACCCGCTCGACCTCGAGTCGAAGGTGCTCCACGCGGGGATGATCGACCACGTCGCCCTCGAGGGGAGCGACATCGCCCAGATCTCCGCCTACTCCTTCCCGAAGGGGGACGCGGACGCCCCCCTGATCGAGTGTGGGCCGGGGTGCCTGGACCCGGAGAAGCCGGTCATCCTCGTCATCGGGCACAACGTCCCGCCGGCCATCGCCATCGCCGATACCATGCACGACCTGGGCCTCGACGATAAGATCGAGGTGGCGGGGATCTGCTGCACGGCCCTCGACCTCACCCGGTACGACGCGGGGGCGAGGATCGTCGGGGCTCTCTCGCAGCAGCTCAGGTTCATCCGCTCGGGCATCGCGGACGTCATCGTCGTGGACGAGCAGTGCATCCGGGCCGACGTCCTCCAGGAGGCAGGAAAGACCGGCGCCCCGCTCATCGCCACGAACCCGAAGAACCTGCAGGGCCTCCCCGACCGGACCCGCGACGACCCGGACGCCATCGCCCGGTCCCTGATCGAGGGGAAAGAGGCCGGTGCGGCCATCCTCGACCCGTCGAAGGTCGGCGAGGTGGCGGTGAAGGTGGCGATGGAGGTCTTCCCGAAGCGGAGGGGAGGGAAGAGAGTCCCCGACCAGGCGTCCATCGTAGAGGCGGCGAAGGCCTGCACCGCGTGTTTCAACTGCATGCGTGCCTGCCCGAACGACCGGGAGATCACCGCCGCGGTCACCGCGGCCGCCTCGGGGGACCTCGCGCCCCTCGCGGCCCTCTACGACTCCTGCATCGGCTGCGGCCGGTGTGAGGACGCGTGCCCCTCGGGCATTCACCCCCACGACCTGATCGCCGCCAGCCGGCGGGTGCTCTTCCCTCCCGAGCGGTACCACATCCGGGCCGGCCGCGGGCCCATCCAGGACACCGAGATCCGGGCCGTCGGGGGGCCCATCGTGATGGGCGAGATCCCCGGGGTCGTCGCGACCGTCGGGTGCTCGAACTACCCGGGGAGCTGGAACGACGTGGGCTCCATGGCCGAGGAGTTCCTGAAGCGCCGGTACATCGTCGTCACCTCGGGGTGCACGGCCATCTCCATCGGGATGTACCGGAACGAGAACGGCGAGGGGCTCTACGACATCTACCCCGGCCGGTTCGACGCGGGCGGGCTCGTGAACGTGGGCTCCTGCGTCTCGAACGCCCACATCTCGGGGGCGGCGGTGAAGATAGCAAACATCTTCGCGAAGCGGAGGCTCAACTCGAACTACGAGGAGATCGCCGACTACGTCCACCACCGGGTCGGGGCGGTGGGCATCGCCTGGGGCGCGATGTCCCAGAAGGCCGCGGCCATCGCCGCCGGCTTCTGGAGGCTCGGCATCCCGGTCATCGCGGGCCCCCACGGCGCCAAGTACCGGCGGATGCTCCTCGGGAGGAGGGACCGGAAGGAGGACTGGTTCGTGCTCGACGCGAGGAGCGGTGACCGGGTCTACGCGGGCCCGGTCCCCGAGCACCTCTTCACCGTGGCCGAGACGAGGGAAGAGGCGATGGTGCTCGTCCCGAAGCTCTGCATGAGGCCGAACGACACGGTGAAGGGGCGGTCCATCAAGCTGAACCACTACGTCGACCTCCACCGCAGGTACTTCGGCGGGATGCCCGACGACCTCCCGCTCCTCGTCCGGACGAAGGCAGACATCCCCATCACCATGAAGGACGAGGTGGTGCGGTTCCTGGACGCGCAGGGCTGGAAGGAGAGCGACCGCCCCATCCCCGACCCGACGATGCTCCCCAGGCTCGTGAAGGGAGGGAGGCAGGCGTGAAGGGCGAGGCCTGGCTCCGCGCCGAGACCCCCGCGACCGTCAGGGCCGCGGTCCTCGAGAAGCCCGCCGTCGCGGCGAAGCTCCTGAGGAGGGCGAAGTGCCCGGTCATCGTTGTCGGCCACGAGGCGGGCGGGGAGGGGTCCGCGGTCCTCGCCTCGGTGGTGAGGATCGCGCGGGCCGTCGGCGCCCCCGTGGTCGCCACGGGCGGGGTCTCGGCCGCCCTCGCGAGGAGCGGTTTCGACGGGGCGACGGTCATGTCCGCGATGGAGGCCGGCGACCGGCTCCTCGACCCGGCCTGGGAACCGGCGCCGGGCAGGGGGCCGCCCGACTTCGCGTTCCTCCTCGGGATCCCCTGGCCCATCGCCTCGGTGATCGAGGCGGGCCTCGCGTCCTTTGCCCGGGGCCGGCTGAAGCTCGTCGCCCTCGACCGGCGGTACCACCCGCACTGCGACCTCTCCCTCCCGAACCAGACGAGGGAGGAGTGGGAGGCCGCGCTCGGGGCGATCGCGAAGGAGGTGGAGAAAGGATGAGCGCGGGCACGGGCGCGGGCGAGGGCATGTTCGCGGACATCCCCGTGGACGTCGGCGTGGTCTACGAGGGGGAGAGGGTCAGGAAGCAGCAGATGCACGCCGAGTTCGGCGGGCCGAACATCGGGGAGAAGTACGAGATCCTGGAGGTGAAGGCGCCCGGGGAGGTGGAGGACGGGCGGATCGAGGTCATCGGGCCCGACCTGCCCGGGATCCCCGAGGGCGCGAGCCTCCCCTTCGGGACCGAGATCGCGGTCTCGGGGAAGGGGGTCGAGCCCGACATGGCCGGCGTGATGGAGCGCCGGATCCACGACTTCTCCAACTGGATCGAGGGGTACATGCACCTGAACCAGCGGGACGCCATCTGGCTGCGGGTGGACAAGCGCTCGGTGAAGAAGGGCCTCACCCTCAGGCACGTCGGGACCGTCCTCGCCCGGCTCCTAAAGAGCGCCATCCCCCTCATCGAGGCGGTCTCGGTGACCTTCATCACCGACCCCGCCGAGGTGAGCCGGCGCATCGGCCGGGCGCGGGCGATCTTCGAGGAGCGGGACGCCCGGACCCGGGGGATGACCGACGACGACGTCGGGGTCTTCTTCGGCTGCACCCTCTGCCAGTCCTTCGCCCCCTCCCATGTCTGCGTCATCACCCCCCAGCGGTACGCGAACTGCGGGGCCATCTCCTGGATGGACGGGCGGGCGGCGTCGAGGGTCGACCCGAAGGGGCCCATCTTCGAGATCGAGAAGGGGGAGTGCGTCGATCCGGTCACCGGGGAGTACACGGGGGTGAACGCCGTCGTGAAGGAGAAGTCCCTCGGGTCCGTCGAGCGGGTGCAGCTCTACTCGGCCTTCGGGTACCCCCACACCTCCTGCGGCTGCTTCGAGTGCACCACCTTCTCGGTCCCCGAGTGCGACGCCCTCGGGATCGTCCACCGCGAGTTCCGGGGCACGACCCCGACCGGCCTCTCCTTCGGGGCCATCGCCGACTCGACGGCGGGCGGGAGGCAGGTCGACGGGTTCCACGGCCTCTCCTTCGAGTACATGCGCTCGCCGCGGTTCCTCGCCGCGAGCGGCGGCTGGAACCGGATCGTCTGGCTCCCCTCCGAGCTCAAGGAGCGGATGAAGGGCATCATCCCCGCAGAGCTCTACGACGCCATAGCGACCGAGAAGGACGTCTCCACCGTCGGGGAACTCCTCGGGTTCCTGAAGGAGCACCACCATCCCGCCGCCGCGCGCGTGAAGGCCGCGGAGGCCGCGGCCGCACCCGCGTCGGACAACCCGGGGAAGGAGGAGTCCCGGCCCGTCGTGTCGGCGGGCCAGAACACGGTGACGATCCCGGGCGGGAGCGTGAGCCTCACGCTGAAGAACGTGAAGATCCATGCCGAGCGGATGATCCTCAGGAAGAAGCAGGAGTGAGGAAGATGGGAGAGGGCGACGGGGACCTGGTGAGGATCCTGCTCGAGCTCATCTCGGCCTCGGGGGAGGTCGAGCTCGAGGACATCGCCATCGCCGCCGAGGAGCTCACGGTGACCTTCGAGGGGAGGGCGGCCCTCTCCCGGCTCCTCGCCGAGGAGCTCGCCCTCGCGGCGCCCGAGAAGCTCTGCGAGGTGGAGTACCACCCGCCCGTGAGGACCTACCCGGGCTCCATCGTGGAGGTCACCCTCGGGGCCGGGCGGGCGGACGGGGGCACCCGGGCCCGGCCGGTCACCATCGGCGGCGAGCGGGCGCCGGCCTTCCACACCTTCCAGGAGATCCCCCTCCACCCGCCCCTCATCGCCGGGTCGATCTTCGACATCGCGCCGCCCCTCCCCGTGCCGGTCAGGGCCTTCTTCGGCGACGCGCTGAACGACCCCTGCGAGTGGGCGAAACTCTGGGTGAAGAAGTACGGGGCCGACCTCGTCGACCTGGACCTCACGAGCACCGACCCCTACATCCGGGACACGCCCGTCGCGGACGCCGCGAGGCTCGTCGAGGACCTCCTCCAGGCCGTGGACGTCCCGATCATCATCGGCGGCTCGGGGAACCCGCAGAAGGACGCCCAGGTCCTGCCGAAGGTCGCCGAGGTCTGCGAGGGCGAGCGGGTGCTCCTCTCCTCGGCGACGCTCGACATGTGGCGGCCCGTCGCCGAGGCGGCGAAGAGGCACGGCCACCTGGTCCTCGCCTGGTCGCCCATCGACATCAACCAGGCGAAGGAGCTGAACCGCAACCTCGCCGAGTTCATCCCCCCCACCCAGATCATCATGGACCCGACCTCGGCCGCCCTCGGGTACGGCCTCGAGTACGCGTACAGCGTCATCGAGCGGATCCGGCTCGCGGCCCTCATGGGGGATAAGGAGCTCCAGTCGCCGCAGGCGGCGGGGACCGCGAACTCCTGGGGCGCGCGCGAGGCCTGGAAGACCGACCCGACCCTCGGGCCGCGCGAGCTCCGCGGCCCCCTGTGGGAGCTCACGGGGAGCCTCGCGTATCTCCTCGCGGGGGTTGACCTCTTCATCATGCTCCACCCGGGCGCGGCGCGGACCGTGAAGGACATCGTCGGCTGGCTCTCGGGGGGCTCGGCGCCGCCGACGTTCCGGGAGCTCATCGGGGTGGGGAAGTGAGGCGGGTATGAAGCAGATCGGCCCGATGAAGGTCTATCCCCTCCTCCCGAAGACGAACTGCGGGATCTGCGGGCCGAAGACCTGCATGGGCTTCGCCGTCCAGCTCTGCGAGCGGAACGCGACCGTCGGGGAGTGCCCGCCGCTCCTCGAGGAGAAGCACCGCGAGAGCCTGGTGCGCCTCAGGGAGATCTTCGCCCCGCCCGTGAGGGAGGTGGTCATCGGGAGCGGGGACCACAAGGTCACCATCGGCGGCGCCCTCGTCCTCATGCGCCACGAGCTCCGGTACACGAACCCGCCGGCGGTCGCGGTCGTGGTCGACGACGGGATGACCGACGAGACGGTCATGAAGCGGGTCCAGGAGACGAACTACTTCCACTACAAGTACATCGGGAAGATCCTCACCCTGGACGCGATAGCCATCCGCTCGGCGGACGACAGCCCGCAGAAGTACGCGAAGCTCGTGGAGATGGTCGCGAAGTCCACCCAGCTCCCCCTGATCCTCTGGACCCACAGCCCCGCGGTCATGGAGGAGGGGGTGAAGGCGGTGCACGCGCGGAGGCCGCTCCTCTATGCCGCGACGAGGGAGAACTGGAAGCAGATGGGGGAGCTCGCGCTCCGCTACCGCTGCCCCCTCGGCGTCTATGACCACGAGATCCGGACCCTCCGCTCCATCGTGAAGACCCTGAAGGTCATGGGGGTGGACGACCTGGTCCTCGACCCGGGGTGCGGCTTCCGCGGCGATCTCAGGGAGACGGTGAGCGCCCTCACCCAGATCCGGATCGCGGCCGTCCGGGACGAGGACGAGCTCCTCGGCTACCCGCTCGCGGGCGCCCCCGCGACCCTCTGGGAGAAGCTCGCCCACGAGGGGAAGGACGTGGTGCGGTGGAAGGAGGCCTGCCTCGCCTCGATGATGGTGGTGCGGTACGTCGACCTCCTCATGGTCTCGTCGGCCTCGAAGTGGTCCACCCTCCCCCTCGTCGTGCTCCGGAACAACATCTACAATGACCCGAGGAAGCCGGTGAGCGTCGAGCCCGGCCTCAGGAGCTTCGGCGAGCCTGACCCGAAGGAGGCCCCCGTCTTCCTCACCTCGAACTTCGCCCTCACCTACTACACCGTCCTCTCGGACATCGAGAAGCTCGACTGCCACCTCCTCGTGGTCGACACCGAGGGGATGAGCGTGGACTCGGCGGTGGCCGGGCGGAAGTTCACGGGGGGCAAGGTCGCCGAGGTCGTCGCCTCGTCCGGGATCGCCGACAAGGTCGCCCACCGCACCCTGATCATCCCCGGCCTCGCGGCGCGGCTGAAGGGCGACATCGAGGACGCGACCGGCTGGGACGTGGTCGTGGGGCCGAGGGACTCCTCGTCGATCCCAGGCTACGTGAAGGCGAAGTGGTACGGGCAGGACCACACCCCCGGCTGGTCCGCGCGATAGGGGGGGAAGCAGGGTCCGCGATACCATGACCGACGAGAGAGAGATCCTCGCCATCCTCCTCGACTTCAGGGGGGAGCGGATCAGGGAGTTCTGCACCCGGAGGCTCGGGGAGGGGGCCGACCCCCACGCGATCTTCGCCGAGCTCTCGGCAGGCCTCGACGTGATCGGGAAGGGCTTCGAGGGGACGGGGGCGACCCGGTACTTCACCTCGGACCTGATCGTCTCGGGGCGGAACATGAAGCGGGCCCTCGGGCTCCTTCGGCCCTGTTTCCTGAAAGCGGGGAACGGTTCACCGACGACCGGGAGGGGAAAGGGGCTCGTCCTCCTCGCCACCGTGAAGGGCGACGTCCATGACATCGGGAAGATGATCTTCGCCGTGACCCTCGAGGCGGGCGGCTTCGCCTGCACCGACCTCGGCGTCGACGTGGACAGGGGCCTCATCTGCGACCGGGTGGCGGCCGACCGGCCGGACATCCTCTCCCTCTCCTCGCTCCTCTCCTCGACCCTGCCGGCCATGGGGGAGGTCCTCGAGGAGCTCGCAAACCGGGGCCTTCGGCAGGGCGTGAAGGTCATCGTGGGGGGGCATGCCGTGACCGCCGAGTTCGCCCGCGAGATCGGGGCGGACGCCTATGGGAAGGATGCCGTGGACGGGCTGAAGCGGTGCCTCTCCTTCGTCGGGGCCGGCCGATGAGGATCGGGATCCTCGCCGCCGGTCCCTTCGGCGAGCAGATGGTCAACCACCTCTCCCTCTCCGGGCTGGGCGCGGAGATCGTGGCGGTCTACGAGCTCACCCCGGACAGGCTCCCGAAGGGGACGCGCCCCGAGGAAGTCTGGGAGGACCCCGAGAGGTTCATCCCCGCCGATCTCCCGGATACCCGGTGCGACCTCCTCCTCGTCCTGGGCATCCAGGGCGCCCTCGGGGTCCTCGTGCCCCCTGTCGCGAGGCGATGGGGCGCCCGGGCGGTCGTCTTCGCCCTCGATGACCGCGGCATGGTGCCCGACGCACGGAGGTCCATCGGGGAAGACCTCGCCGCCTCGGGGATCCACGTGGAGTTCCCGGAGCCGTTCTGCATCCTCACCGGAAGCAGGAATGAACTGGTCCGGGCCTTCGCGGACCGGTTCGGCAGGCCCTCGCTCCGTGCCACCGTCGATCCCTCATCCCGGAGAATTGTCAGGATGACCGTCGTCCGTGACACCCCCTGCGGCACCGCCTCCTCGGCCGCGGCGAAACTCGAGGGCCTGCCCTGCGACCCGGACACGGTCCTCAGGCGGTGCTACGAGGAGCACCACAACGAGAACGCAGGCCACTGCTGCCTCGCCGAGATGGACCCCCTGTACCCGGTGATGCAGGAGGCGGGCGACCTGCTGAAGGACGCCGCCTTCGCCGCCTGCGGCCTCCCGACGACGAGGGACCTCATCCTCCGCATCCTCACGAGCGGGGGCGAGATGACCGTCGATGACCTGAAGGCCCGCGTCGTCTCGTCGCAGGCGCGATGGGAGGGGACGGAGAAGGGTTGCACCGCGGGGCGGACCGTGGACCTCTACCTCCATGAGCTCACCGAGGAGGGAAAGGTGGAGCTCGCGGGCGGGCGGGCGAGGATGAAGGGATAGGATAAGGCTCGGCGTCGAGAGAACCGGTCCCTTCCTTGTTAACGAGCCGATGAAAATCCCGGGGCTGATCACCCTGATTCCGGAAACGTGAGTTCCTCGATGAACCGGTCCTGGAAGCCCGGGTCCTGCTCCAGGCTCACGTGGGCGATCCGCGGCGCGAGTTCCTGCGCCTCCCGCCTGCATTCCTGGGAGAGGAGGACCATGGCCGCCCCCTCGATGGAGGCGTTCCCGACCTTCACCACCCGGCCGGAGGGGACGCGCGGGAGCATCCCGATCCTCCCCGCGCCCGCCACGTCGATATAGGTCCCGAAGGCGCCGGCGAGGAAGAGCTTTTTGACCGAGTCGATGTCCACCCCCGCCCTCTCCAGGAGGACCCCGGCCCCCGCCGCGATCGCCGCCTTTGCGAGCTTCAGGCTGTCCAGGTCCTTCCCGTCCAGGTAGATCCCGCGCTCACCACCGGCGATGGTGAAGCGCTCCCGGCCGTCCCGGAACCTGCCTGCCCGGTCGATGATCCCCCGGTCGAGGAGCGCGGCGAGGGCATCGATGAGCCCCGACCCGCACACGCCGACGGGGGGCCCGTTCCCGATGGTCTCGTACGAGACCCTCCCCTGGCCGTCGATCCGCAGCCGCTCGATCGCCCCCTCGACCGAGCCGGTCCCGCAGCCGATGCCCGACCCCTCGAAGGCGGGGCCCGAGGCGCAGGAGGTGACGAGGATCCCCTCGCTGTTCCCGATGGCGATCTCGGTGTTCGTCCCGAGGTCGATCGCCATGGTCACCTCCTCCCGCCGGTGCATCTCCGTCGCGAGGACGAGGGCGAGGGTGTCGGCCCCCACGAAGTGCCCGATGAGGGGGAGGGCATGGACGTTCCCCCGCGGGCTGATGGCGATGCCGAGGGAGGCCGCGTCGGCGTCCACCGCCGCGATGGAGACCGGCTCGAAGGGGTAGGCCCCGAGCCCCCCGACCGGCCTCCCGAGGAGGAGGTCCCGCATGACGCTGTTCCCCGCGACCGCCATCTCGTAGATGTGGTCGGGCCGCACCGCGCCGCAGGAGAGGAGGCCGTTGATCGCGGTGACGAGGCACTGCTGGAGCTCCCTTGCCCCCCCTGGACTCGTGGTAGCGTACCGGACCCGGTCGATGACATTGTCCCCGAACCGGATCTGCGGGTTCAGGACCGAGGCGGAGAACCGGTCCGGGTTCCTCCCGTCCGAGAGGTCAAGCCACCGCAGGGCGAGGGTCGTCGTCCCTATGTCGAGGGCGACCCCGTAGGCCTCCCCCTCGTAGGGGCCGAGGGACCGCCCCTCCAGGGTGACCTGCGGCGTGCCCGATTCCCGGGAGACCCTCACCGGAGGCGAGAATCCGATGGCGGGCCGCATCCCCCGCTCGACGATGGAGTACCGCGGGTACAGGGGGACCTCCACCCTGAGGTTCCCGCCGGTCCCCACCACCACCGCCTGGCAGGCGAGCCGCTGCCCCGGGTCCGCGAGGACCGAGTCCTCGATCGCCGTCCTCGGGGAGAGCAGGTCGTCCCCCCCGACGGTGACCGCGCACGCCCGGCACTCCCCCCTCCCGCCGCAGTGGGCGGTCACCGGCGTCGCCGCCTGCCGGAGGTGGTCGAGGATGGTCTTTCCCGCCTCGAGCGGCCTCCTCCTCCCGCCGGGGAGGATGATCAGCTCGCCCGTGCCAGCGCCTCCCCCATCTCCCCGAACCGGACCCATGGATACCTTGAATTTATATCCGAGGCTCATCATGCTATGGGGAGGACATGGTCAAGATCGCGGTCACCGGCAAGGGAGGGGTGGGGAAGACCACCGTCGCGGCGGGCCTGGCCCGGACCTTCGGTTCCCGCGGGTACCGGGTCACCGCCCTCGACATGGACCCCTCCCCGAACCTCGCGCAGTCGCTCTCGTGCAGCCCGGCGGACGCCGCGGCCATCACCCCGCTCGTCGAGATGGAGGACCTCATCCTCGAGCGCACGGGGGCGCCCCCCCAGGGGGCGGGCATGGTCTTCCGGGTGAACCCGAGGGTGGACGACATCCCCGGCCGGTTCGGGATACGGTGCAGGGACGGGGTGCGTCTCCTCGTCCTCGGCTCCATCCGGACGGGCGGAGGGGGGTGCTTCTGCCCGGCGAACGCCCTCGCCCGGAGGCTCGTGGACCACCTCTCGGGGTCGGCCGACGTCCTGATCCTCGACATGGAGGCCGGCGTGGAGCACCTCGGGCGCGGGACGACGCAGACCATGGAGGCCCTCCTCGCCGTCGCCGAGCCCACGGTGAAATCGGTCGAGGCGGCGGGGCAGATCGCCCGGCTCGCGAGGGACCTCGGGATCACCCGCATCTTCGGCGTCGTGAACAAGGTGCGGGACGGCGGGGGCGAGCCCTTCCTCTCCAGGCTCTCCGCCCTCGGGGTGACGCCCATCGGGACCATCCCCCTCGACCCGGCCGTCACGCGGGCAGAGGAGGAAGGGGTGCCGGTTTTCGACCTCCCCGAGGGCGCGGGCATACGCACCGGTATCGCGGGGATCGCGTCGGCCCTCGAGGAGCGGCTCGGGCCCTTCGGCCCGCCCGTGGCGCGAAAAGGCAGCTAGAGCCGCCACCCACACCTTCATCGCCCGGGCGTGCCTATGCCTCCCCCATGAAGCAGTCGCTCGGGGCGCGCACGCTCCTCTACACCCACCCCGTGGTCGTCATCGGGACATATGACCGTGACGGGAAGCCGAACGCCATGACCGCCGCCTGGGCGGGGATCTGCTGCTCGAACCCGCCCTGCGTCGGGGTCTCGCTCCAGAAGCCGCGCCACACCCACGGGAACATCCGCGAGACGAAGGCCTTCACCGTGAACATCCCCTCAGAGAAGTACGTGAGGGAGGCCGACTTCTTCGGGATCGCCTCGGGGAAGGACACCGACAAGTTCGCGGCGACGGGCCTCACCCCCGTGAAGGCGACCTCGGTGAACGCCCCGTACGTCGCGGAGTTCCCCGTGGTCCTCGAGTGCACCCTCCTCCACTCCTTCGAGCTCGGCCTCCACACCCAGTTCGTCGGGGAGATCCTCGACGTGAAAGTGGAGGAGTCCGCCCTCGGGCCCGATGGCAAACCCTCGATGTCCCGGGTCAGGCCCTTCATCTACGACTCGGCGAGGCAGGAGTACTTCGGTATCGGGAGGCTCCTCGCGAAGGCCTTCTCCGCGGGCCTGGAATTCCGGCGGTGAAACCCCCGGACCGCTGCCCAACGGAGCACCTGAGATGATGGTGTCGGAATCGGTTTCCATGACGAGGATCCCGTTCCGGATCCCAGCCGGCGGAGGCCGGTATATCGAACGATCCGTCAACTCTTTTCTCGTTTCGGCGAAGGTCCTCTGCCTCGTCGACGCAGGTGTCGCCGGATCCACGGGAGCCGTCCTCCGCATGGCGACCGATGCGGGAAGGGACCCGGGCGAGATCTCCCTCCTCGTCCTCACCCACTCCCACCCGGATCACATCGGCGGTGCAGCCGCCATCCGGAGGGCGACGGGATGCATCGTCGCGGCCCACCCGGCCGAGGCAGCATGGATCGAGGACCCGTCCCTCCAGGCCAGGGAGAGGCCGATCCCCGGTTTCTCCACCCTGGTCGGGGGACCCGTGAAGCTGGACCGGCTCGTCGGGGATGGCGACCGGATCGGCATCGGGAACGACCGGTACCTCTCGGTCATCCACACTCCCGGGCACTCGGCCGGGTCGATCTCGCTGTTCCTCGAGGACGAGGGGGTGCTCAT
>DATIYO010000105.1:0-4458 GCA_035517575.1 Methanomicrobiales archaeon | reverse complement strand
GGAGGGAGATACGGGGATGACGGCGGTGGCCTGATGGCGACGGAGTTCGCGACGGTCTACTGGCGGGACATGCTCCGGTTCTTCCGGTTCAGGGCGCTCCTCTTCTCCTCCCTCGTGCAGCCGGCCCTCTGGATGGCCTTCTTCGGCGTCGCGTTCACGGGGACCATCTCCCAGCTCGGCGCCCCGGCCCCCGCCCCCGCAGGGGCGCTCTCGGTCCCGTACCTCACCTTCATGGCCGCGGGGATCATGGCCCTCACGACCCTCTTCACGAGCCTCTTCGGCGGGATCAGCCTCCTCTTCGACAAGCTCTGGGGGCTCATGCGGGAGATCCTCGCCTCCCCGATGCCCCGCACCCATATCCTCGTCGGGATCAGCCTCTCGGGGATGACCAAGTCCTTCATCCAGGTCATGATCATCATGCTCTTCGGGATCGTCATCGGCGTCAGGTTCTTCATCGGTGACTCGATCCTGCAGGTCATCGTCTCGATCCTCGGGATCCTCCTCTTCGTCGGGGTTTTCTCCTTTGGCTTCCTCGCCATGTCCTCCGCCATCTCGATGCGGATGGAGAGTCCGGAGAGCCTCCAGGCGGTGATCACCCTGTTGTCCCTGCCCCTCTTCTTTGTCTCGAACGCCCTCTACCCCGCCCAGGCCTTCCCGCCTTTCCTCCAGGCCGCCGCCGCTCTCAACCCCCTCACGTATGTGGTGACGGGCATCCGGTACTTTGCCATCGGCCCCGACTTCTACGCCCTCGGCGGCCACTACGTCTACACGACGATGGACCTCCTCTCCGCCCTCCTCGCCCTCGTCATCTTCGCCCTCGTGATGTTCGCCATCGCCTGGCGCACCTTCGAGAAAGCGGTGGTGACCTGAGGTGGGAGGAACGGGGGAAAAAATGACCGGCAACGGGGTCCATGGAAGAGTCCCTGACCTGACCATCCTCAACGAGGACTTCCTCGCCACGCCCTCCGTCCCCGAGGGCTCCGTGGACCTGATCGTCACCTCGCCGCCGTACAACGTGTGCATCGAGTATTCCTCGGTCAGGGACGACATCTCCTACGGGGAGTACCTCGACTTCACCGGCCGGTGGCTGGAAAAGGCCCTCACCCTCGTGAAGCCCGACGGGAGGATGTGCCTGAACATCCCCCTCGACAAGAACCTGGGCGGGCAGCAGTCGGTGTACTCGGACATCCTCGCCCTCGCGAAGGCCCGGGGCTGGCGCTACCATGCGACGGTGATCTGGAACGAGCAGAATATCTCGAGGAGGACGGCCTGGGGCTCCTGGCTCTCGGCGAGCGCCCCGTACGTCATCGCCCCCGTCGAGACCATCGCGATCCTCTACCGCAAGAGCTGGAAGAAGCTCGCACCCGGGACCTCGGACATCACCCGCGACGAGTTCATCGGCTGGACGAACGGTGTCTGGACCTTCTCGGGGGAGAAACGGGGGAGGGCGAACCACCCCGCCCCCTTCCCCCTCGAGCTCCCGACCCGGTGCATCAAGCTCTTCACCTACGTCGGGGACACCGTGCTCGACCCCTTCATGGGGAGCGGGACGACGCTCCTCGCCTGCCGGAACCTGGGAAGACGGGGGATCGGGGTGGAGATCGACCGCGCCTACTGCGAGGTCGCAAAAAAGAGGCTCTCCCTTTAGGGAGAGGATCACCGGTTTTCCTGGATCCCCCTGAATTTTTTCTTGAAGCCCGTCTGTGAGACGCGGAAAGTCCGGTTACCAGTCCGTCTCCCTACGGGATCTCCCTGAACTTCTTCTTAAACGCCTTGCAGATCGGGCACTGGTCAGGCACCGTGTCGAGGAAGACGTTCCCGCAGATCGGGCAGAGGAAGATCTTCGACGCGGCGAGGTCCCGCTTCCCCTGCAGGGCGGCGAGTGCCGCCTTGTAGTGGCCGGCGTGGACCTCCTCGGCCTTCATCGCGTAGGTGAAGGCGATCTCGGCCTCGCTCTGTCCCCCCTCTGCCTTCGCGGTGGCGATGAAGCCGGGGTACATCGAGGTGAACTCGTGGGTCTCACCCTCGATGCCCTTCTTCAGGTTCTCCTCCGTCGTCCCGATGGCCCCGAGGGTTCTCAGGAGCCGCCGGGCATGGATCGCCTCGGCCTCCGAGGCGGCCCGGAAGAGCTTCGCGATGGTCCTGAACCCCTTCTCGTCTGCCTCCTCGGAGAAGCCGGCGTACTTCCGGTTCGCCTGCGATTCTCCGGCGAGCGCCGCCATCATGTTCTCGCGGGTCGTCATACCATGGTAGTAGCGACCCCCGCGGTGATAAGGATTTTTCCCCGGATCGCCCGCGGATATGTTTAAGTTCACCCGGAAGGAGAGACTGGTATGAAAGGTGAACTCCCGAAGATCCTGATATCCGCCCTCTGCGGGGCCCTCCTCATCCTCGCGGGGTGCACGACCCCCGCCCCGACCACGGGGGCGGCCCCGACCCCCGTCGTGACCGCCGCCCAGGCCCCCGTGACGAACCCCGACCTCGGGAGCATCCTCACCGTTCTCGAGACCATGAACGGCGAGGTCAGCCAGATCGCCGAGAACACGCAGCCGCAGGGGAAGGGGATCCTCGCGGGGAACTTCGTCCTCTTCGACGACATGGGGAACGCGGCGAACGCCGTCCAGAGCGGCTCGGCGGTGGCGGCCGTCCCCCTCGGGACCTGCGACATCGTCATGTACTCCCCGAACCTGATGCGGGTCACCGTCGAGGAGATGAACAGCTACGGGACGACCCAGGCGAGCAAGTACAGCCGGAACCGGCAGGCCTGCGTCGATACCTACTTCTGCCGGAAGAGCGTGAGCACCGACAACAGCTACGCGTTCCTCTACTTCGAGTTCACCGCCTCGAGCAGCTCGGCGCCGCTCAACCGGGTCACCCTCTCCTACCGCTGCCTGCAGGTCTGAAGGGCGGAGCCCTCACCTTTTTACCGTCTCCTTTGCCATCAGGGCGTCGCCGAGCTCCCTGCCCTTCCGGTACGCGAGGTCCATGAGGTCCGGCCGGGTATGGATGTCCTTTATCGTGTCCATGTCCGGCACGAGGATCTCCCCCGTGAGCGTGCAGTCGATGATATCGAGGAAGGCGGCAACGGTCGCCTTCGCCCCGTCGAAGACATTCGGGATCTTCATCCCCGAGATGGCGATCAGGAGGGCAGGGCGGTCCCCCCGCCTCTCCTTCGGGACGAGCGGCTTCCTCCGCACGTACTTCGCCATGAAGAAGACCTGGAACCGGTCCATGAGGGACTTGAGCTTGCCCGGGACGCCCATCGTCATGATCGGGGTCGCGATGACGAGCCCGTCCAGGTCCCGGAACTTCTGGTACAGGGGGGTGAGCTCGTCCTCCATCTGGCAGGTCTCGTGCTCCTTGCAGAAGAGGATCTCCATGCACGGCTCGAAGTCGAGGAAGGGGACGAGGATCTTCTCCACCGTGCACCCCGCGTCTTCGGCCCCCCTGAGGGCCTGGTCGAGGAGGGCGGCGGTGTTCCCCTCCGGGAGGGGGCTCCCGAGGAGGCCGATGACCGTCTTTGCCATACCCTGATTTCATTCCCGCCATCCCCTTTAAAGGCTCCCTTCCGTCCCGCAGGGGGCGGGATCGGGCGGGGGGTCCCCCGGCCGGCGGGGCCTGCCTCCCCGTGGGTGGCCTTAGAAACCGATAAATAAGATACGGGTGAAGGAAGTGAGAGGGTAACCCTATGGCGAAAGAGAAGGTGAAGCCTGCCAAGGCCGGTTCCAAGGGAGAGCCGGGCAAGTACGTCTGCATCGACTGCGGGTACGAGTTCGAGCTCAAGGGGTCGGAGAAGGACCTGAAGAAGTGCCCGATGTGCGCCTGCGAGACCTTCAACTGCTTCCCGATGACCGCGATGCGCCCGGACATCAGGACCCCCGAGGACGTCGCGAACCCGCCCAAGAAGCGGGATTACATGAAGTAATCACCCGAAGGAATCACCTTTTTATAGGCCCCTGTCCTGTACTCTCCACTGGTGAGCGGAGGCTCGAACGGAGATCGTCATGGTGAACGTCAGGGAGGCAGGAGAGGTCTACGTCTGCCCGATCTGCGGGAACGTGGTCGTGGTCCGCGAGGCGGGCGGCGGTGAGCTCGTCTGCCACGGCGAGCCCATGGTGCTGAAGAAATAGCGGAGGAAGAGCTCATCGGATGCACGGGGTGGGGTACATTCAGGAGAAACGGTCCTTATGGTGAACGTCTCTGCGGTCGGTCAGGTCTACGAATGCATGATCTGCGGGAACGTGGTTGAGGTGAGGGAGGTCGGCGGCGGCGAACTCGTCTGCTGCGGCGAGCCCATGGTACTCAGGAAGTGACGGATATGGCAGTGAGAAAGACGACGAAGATCAACACGGGGAGGAAGGCTCCCGGAAACACGAAGGGGATGAAGGAACTCGAGAAGAAGATCGGGAAGGTGCCCGTCTTCTTCAAGGAACTCATGCGGACCCAGCCGGACATGCA
>DATIYO010000104.1:0-14421 GCA_035517575.1 Methanomicrobiales archaeon | reverse complement strand
ACCGCTCAGCAGGGTGGTCTTTGTCGGTGAGACCGTATTGAAGGTGTAGGTGCCATCGGTGCTCGAATGCGCGACTGACCTGACCGTTGCCTGGGTCCACCCGGCTGCAAACGAGGTTGCATCAAAGGTGGTCGAGCTGCTACCGGTCATCCAGTCGTTGCCCTGGTTTACGACGTACTTCACCTGGTTGCTGCTCCCGTCATTGTAGGCAACGACGAGCGTGATTCCCTTGATCCTGCCATCGAAACCCGCCGATCCGGCGGGGTTGGTGACCGCCGTGGCCTTGACGTGGATGCTGGGTGTCGTCGTGGTGATCAGGCCGGTCACATCGTACCAGGCCCCGTAATCAGAGTACACCTTCATCACATGGTCGTTGAGCGGGTAGGCGTGGGAGTTCGTCTCGGCCTGGAGGTCGCAGATCTCATTGCCAAGGACGTTCCCGTTGAGATCGGTCTCAAGATTGACAAACCAGTTGTTTGCTCCCGAGCCGGAGTAGTCGTTCACGTAGACCCGGGCCCACTGGACGTTGCTGCCGGTCGCTGCCGCGGGCAGGGTGAAGGTCTCAGTATCTTCAGTCGTGAACGGGCTGTAAGACTGCATGTAGAGGTCACCGGAGACCGTTCCGCTGCTGACGGTCTTGAGGGGGTCGCTGGTATAGCCAGCTTCAACGAAGTGCGTCTTCGTTGCCGTGCTGCTCCCGCCGGCATTGGATACGGTGAGTCGGATGTCATAGGCGCCCGGGGTGTTGAAGATGTACACCGGGTTCTTCACCGTGGAGAACTGCACCCAGCCGGCTCCCGCATTATACTCCCATTTCCATGTGTCAATCGTCCCGATGGTGACCGTGGACTGGTCCGTGAAGGTCACTGTAACCGGAGCGACACCGATCACCCAGCTGTTGGTGAGCGGGGATGCGGTGAACGCGGCCACGGGGGCCGGCTGCGCGATCGACCCGGAGGCCGTCGCCGTATTTCCTGCCATTACCGCTCCCGGCAGGGCCAGGAGCACAATCATGATAGCTACCGCTACCAAGGGTCCAAAACGCATATTTTTCCACCATACCCGCAAAAGTAGGGGCTGCGGGAATGGAGGTAACATGTCACTGTTTCGTATTAAATATTATGATCTTTTCTTATTATCGTAACACTAATTATTAATAATTTAAGATATTGTGCTACCAGACGGGATCATAGCGTTCTCTTCATTCTGCTGCCGGTTTGTCCAGCGGGGCAAAGGGAGCAAGGTACCGGCCTCGGGACCCGGGCAGGATCTCCACCTCTACTCCGAAGACCTGCCCGATCCGTTCCGGGGTGAGTACCTCCCACGGGGCCCCGCAGCCCACCGGAACGCCGCCGGACAAGAGGAGGACCCGGTCCGCGTACCGGGCGGCCAGGTTCAGGTCATGCATGGCCACCGCTACGGAGGAGCCGCGGTTCCGTGTGTGGCGCCATAGGATCCCGAGCACCTCCAGCTGGTGCCGGATGTCGAGGGCGCTCGTGGGCTCGTCCAGGAAGAAGACCTCCGGGTCCTGGGCGAGGGCCCGGGCGAGGAAGGCCTTCTGCCGTTCCCCCCCGCTCACGGCATAGAGGGACCGGGATGCGAGGTGCCGGATCCCGACCGCGGCGAGGGCCCGGTCGACCGCGGCGAGGTCACTGGGGGTGACCCCCCACCGGATGAAAGGGCGCCGACCCAGGATGGCGGCCTCGAGGACCGTGATCCTCGCCGGGGTGAGCTGCTGGGGGAGGTACGCGAGCCGGCGTGCAAGATCGCGGTCGTCCCAGTCCTTCCGGGTGCTCCCGTCGTACGTAACGGATCCCTCCGTCGGGACAAGGATGCCGGCAAGGATCTTCAGGAGCGTGGACTTCCCGGAGCCGTTCGGGCCGAGGACCCCGAGCACCTCTCCCGACCGGAGGGTGAGTGTGACTCCCGACAGGGCTCGCACAGCCCCGTAATTCAGCCCCAGTCCTTCGGCAACGATCTCCATGGCGTCTGCACCTCAGGCCGAGAGGTGCCGGCTCCCTCCCTGCAGGATGAGGATTATGAAAAAAGCACCCCCGATGATGTACATGAGGACCCCGACGGGTATTTCAACGGGGCTCATGATCGTCCGGGCGATGGTATCCGAGACGAGGAGGATGACCGCCCCGAGGAGGGATGCCGCCGGGATCAGGTACCGGTGGTCTCCCCCGACGAGGATCCGACAGATGTGGGGTGCCATGAGGCCGATGAAGCCGATGACCCCGGTGAAGGCGATGCAGCAGCTCGCCATGAGAGTCGAGAGGAGGAGCCCGGTGGTCCTGAACCGGCCGACGTTCATCCCCATGGCCCTGGCGACATCGTCTCCGGCCGAGAGGGTGTTGAGGTCCCAGGCCCCCGCGAGGAGGAGGAGGAAGCAGGCTGCCGTGACCGGGAGGACGATGGCGACCGCCCCCAGGTTCGCCCCCCACATGCCTCCCATGAGCCAGACGACGATGTCCCGGAGCCGGTCACTGTCGGTCAGGTACTTCAGGAGCATGACCCCGGCCTCGAAGATGTAGCCGATGACGACCCCGGCGAGGATGAGGGTCGCCTCGCCGGTGGTCGCGTGCCGGGCTATCCCGATGACGAGGAGCATGGCGAGCCAGCCGGCGAGGAAGGCCGAGAGGACGATGGCGGCCCCGCTCCCGAGGAACGGGACGACAAAGGTTGCCGGCAGGAGGACGATGGCCACCGCGGCCCCGAAGGAGGCGGCCGACGAGAGGCCGAGGGTGAAAGGGGAGACGAGGGGGTTCCGGAGGAGCCCCTGCATCACGGTACCGGCGCAGGCGAGGGCGAAACCGGTGAGGACGGCGAGGAGCACCCGGGGGAGACGGATATCCACGACCACCGCCCGGGCCATGGGGTCCGGGGAAGCCGGGAACAACCGCGGGAGCAGCTCGTTTCCGAATACGCCGATGACCTGGCCGACGCTCACCTTTGCCGAACCGCTGGTGAAGCCGACGAAACAGGCGAGGAGGAGGAGAAGGACGAGGATCCCGATGACGAGGAGTCCCCGTGACCGGGTCGCCCCGTAGAGGGCTGCAGCGTCAGGGCTCCCCGAGTTCACATCCCGCTCCCACGGATCACGGAGAGAAGGCTGTCAGGCCGGAGCTCCTCAAGCCGGAGGTGCCTTGCTCCGAGGGCGTCGGCAAGGGCCTGCCCATGGCCGATCCGGATCAGGCCCGAGTCGGTATCGAGGATGATTGAGGGAACCCCGTCCTCCCGGATCTGCGAGGCTGCCGCGAAGGCCTCTTCCAGGGGGAGCCCGCCGGCAGGGGCGACATTGGCACGGCCGTCAGAGACGAGGACAAGGAGAGGGAGGGTGTCACGCCTGGCCCGCATCTCCCGGGCGATCACCTCCCTCGCGAGAGCGAGGCCGCCGGCGAGGGGTGTCCTCCCTCCCGTGGGGATCTCCTCCAGCCGCTCCCGGGCCAGGTCCACGGAACCCGTGGGAGGGAGCACGAGCCGGGCATCGTCACCCTGGAAGGCGACCATGCCAACCCGGTCCCGCCGCTTGTACGCCTCAGAGAGGAGCGAGAGGATCGCCCCCTTCACCGCCGCCATCCGTCCCTGGACCCCCATGGAGCCGCTCGCGTCCACGAGGAAGAGGATGGTGGTCCCGGTCTTCCGTTCCCGCACCTTCTCACGGAAATCATCCGGATTGATCCGGATTCGCCCGCCTCCTCCTCGTTCAATCTGGTGAGGAGCCGCAGCCCGGAGGGTGGCGTCCACGGCGAGGTCCTGCACCTTCTTCTCCGGGATACGGGAGGAGACATACCTGCCGTCACGGGAAAGGGTCGTGGACCGTCGTCCCCTGCTCTCCCGGGCCCGCTCATCCCGCTCACGGGGCGGATCGAGGGTCTCCCGTCGGACCCTGAAGGGATCACCTGTGGGGGACCGGATCCTTCCCGATGAATCCGGCATGCCACCTGAATGCTGGTCCCTGGCCCGCAGTCCCTCCTTGTGCCCTTCCCCGGATGTCGGGTTCCTTACCATCTCCTCGAGGTCCCGGTCGGATGGGGGTTTCCCCGTGAGGGGTGCCTTTCGGATCCGATGGGGGAGGGCGAGGAGTGCCGCCTCCCGGATATCATCAGCAGTCACCTCGTTCCTCCCGGCGAGGGCGGCGAGGGTCAGGGCCGCTTTCAGGATGGTGAGGTCTGCCCGGTGCCCGTCAACCGCGGCGGAGAGGCAGATCTGCACTGCAAGGTCCACCATATCATCACTGCACACCACATGCGGGAGGATCTCACGAGCCTTCCGAATACGCTCCGCGAGGGCCAGATCCTCTTCCCTCCACCGGGCAGCAAAAGCCTCCGGGTCCCGCTCGTAGAGGATCCTCCGTTCCACCACCTGCCGCCGGAGGGCCGGATCCTGTATCCCTTCGATCCTGACCGAGAGCCCGAAACGGTCCAGGAGCTGGGGCCTGAGTTCACCCTCCTCCGGGTTCATGGTGCCCACGAGGATGAAGGAGGAGGCATGGGTGAAGGAGATCCCCTCCCGTTCCACGACGTTCACCCCCATCGCCGCAACGTCAAGGAGGACGTCCACGATGTGGTCGTTGAGGAGGTTCACCTCGTCCACGTAGAGAAGGTTCCGGTGGGCACGGGCAAGGATCCCCGGTTCAAAGGATCGTTCGCCGGTTTGGATAGCCCGTTCGATATTCAGGCTCCCCACCACCTTGTCCTCGGTGGCGCTCACCGGGAGCTCCACGATCCTAGTGGGAACCACGGCGATATGGAGATCCGCCCCGCTCTTCTGACAGGCTCCGCACAGTTCGCCCGGGCTGTCGGGATCGCATCCGAAGGGGCACCCCTCCACCACCCGCTGGTCCGGGAGGAGCGACGCGAGGGCACGCGCGGCGGTTGACTTCGCAGTCCCCTTCTCGCCGCAGATGAGAATGCCGCCGATCCGGGGATTGATGGCGTTCAGGATGAGGGCCTCCTTCATCTTCTCCTGGCCCACGATGGCCGAGAAAGGATAGATCCGGGGTAAGGAATTCATGAGAGAGGCTCGTCTCCTGCCGGCGGGACTTGCATCCGCATCATAAGTCTGGTTTTCGTATGGATTTAGTATTACGATTCTTCTAAGAATGATATAAAGTAACACTATTTTGAATATGTTTATGTTTTATGGAAGACCATGTGAGTCCGGAACCATGGAGGGCGGGGATTCTGTCGGACCCGGGCGCGGGGAGGGTGCCAGGGAAAGGACTCCCGTCGTTGCCATCCTCTATGATGCCTACCTGGACCTCCTCCGGGAGGCCGCCCGGGATGAAGGGCTGGCCCTGGCCTGCTTCGGTGCCCGTGCCGTGGACCTTGACCCGGGGGTCCGGGAGGCTGCGGTCCAGGCCATCAATGCCGCCCGGGCCTTGCTCCTCCATCGCACCTCCCATGCCTTCTGGGACGAGCTCGAGGGGGTTGTGCAAGCCCGCGGCAGGCAGGTTCCCGTGGTATGCGTGGGGTCCGAACCGGATCACTTCTCCCTGTCCAACGTGACATGGGAGACGCTGTATGACGCATATGCCTATCTCACCTACAGCGGCCCCTCCAATATGCGGGCGCTCGCACGGACCATGGCCAGGCTCGCAGGGGTGGAGGCAGGGGATAGCCCCCCTCCGGCCCCCATCCCCTGGCAGGGGATCCACCACCCGGAAAGTCCCCATCCCTTCCGGACTACCGATGAGTACTTGACATGGTACAAGGGACGGGACCGGCCCCTTGTCGGGCTTCTCATCTCCCGGACCGCCTGGGTGACCGGAAAAACGGGCATAGAGGACACCATGATCCATGCTCTCGAGGATGAGGGGCTTGGTGTCCTCCCGGTCTTTACCTACGCCGTCCGGGATGATGCCATCGGGTCGAAATCCATGGCCGAGGTAGCCGGGGAGTTCTTCCTCGCCGAAGGCCGTCCCCGGGTGCGGGCGATGGTGAAGATGGTCTCGTTCCTCATGGGTGCAGGCGCCGGCGAGAGCGAGGCCCTGTTGCGTACCCTTGACGTCCCGGTCTTTGCCCCGGTCATCAGCTATTACCAGTCCCTCGACGAGTGGGAAGCCGGAAATGGCCTTTCCACCGATGTCGGTTGGTCCATCGCCCTCCCCGAGTGTGAGGGAGTCATCGAGCCCATCCTCGCGGGGGCGAGCAGCGCCGCCCGGTCCGGCTCCGGGGATCGTATTCCCATCCCGGAACGTTGCAGGCGGGTTGCCGGCCGGGTCCGGGCCTGGGTCACCCTGGGGAAGAAACCGGTGGCAGAACGCAGGGTTGCCTTCATTCTCCACGCAAGCCCCTGCAGCGGCCTCGAGTCCTCCATCGGTTCCGCCTCAGGGCTCGATGCGCCCGAGAGTGTTGCTCGGATCCTCCGCCGGATGAAAGAGGCCGGTTACTTCGTGGACCCCCCCGGCTCGGGAAAGGAGATCGTGGACCTCATGCTGGAGAAACGGGCCATCGCCGAGTTCCGCTGGACCACCGCTGCCGATATCGCGGGAAAAGGGGGGGCCATCGCCCGTATCCCACCCGGCGAGTATGCCAGCTGGTTTGCCACTCTCTCGCCGCGTGTGCAGGAGGAGATGGTCCGGGCCTGGGGAGAACCCCCCGGCACAGCCATGGTCCACGGCGGCGAGATCCTCGTCACAGGCCTCTCCTTCGGGAACGCCCTCGTCTGCCTCCAGCCCAAGCGGGGGTGTGCCGGCCCGAGGTGCGACGGACAGGTCTGCAAGATCCTCCACGATCCCCTGGTCCCCCCCACCCACCAGTACCTGGCGACTTACCGGTGGCTGGAGCATGGCTTCGGGGCAGACATTGTTGTGCATGTCGGGACCCACGGGTCGATGGAATTCCTTCCGGGCAAGGGCGCAGGCCTTTCCCCGGACTGCTACCCGGATATCGCCATCGGCACCCTCCCGCACCTCTATCTCTACAGCGCAGACAACCCGGCCGAAGCGACGGTGGCGAAGCGGAGGGGCTGTGCCACCCTCATCGGCCACATGCCTCCCGTCATGGCCGGTGCGTCCCTTTATGGGGAACTCGCTGAGCTGGACGACCTCCTGACTCAGTATGAGACTGCGCGCCATGATCCGGCCCGGGCCCACGCTCTCGCCCACCTGATACGGGATGCCATGGTGAAAGCGAACCTCCATACCGCTGCGGAGCTCTCCCACTCCTCGCCCCTGGACCAGGTGATGAGAACAGCCCATGAGGCTCTCGCCCTCGTCCGTTCTACCCGGGTCTCCCTGGGGCTTCATGTCTTCGGGGAGGTTCCCGAGGGTGAGGCGATGGTGAGGATGGTGTACGAGATCCTCCGATCCGATGAGGGAGAGGATTCCATCCGCCGTTTCGTGGCCGCCCGTTCCGGGCTCAATCTGGATGCCCTTCTCGCAGACCCCGGCGGGTTCTCGGCTGCCCGCCGTGCGTCCAACTCTGCCCTCGTGGAGGAGGTGGATTCCGCCGGGAAAGACATGATCAGGGCAGTTTTTGACAACAACGGATTGGGTGTCCCCTCTTACCTAGAGACCAGGATCCGGGATCTTGCCGAGCGGATTCAGGCATCCCGGGAAATGGAATCGTTCCTCCATGCATCGCATGGGGGTTTTGTCCCGCCAGGGCCGGCCGGGCTCCTCACCCGGGGAGGGGAGGGGGTCCTCCCGACCGGACGGAACCTCCACTCCCTGGATCCCGCCCGGGTTCCCACGAAGGCCGCATGGCGGGTTGGGCAGCGGCTCGCGGATCGGCTCATCGCCCGGTACCGCGATGATCACGGGAGCTGGCCGGAGACGGCGGCCTTCTACTGGATGGCGAGTGATCTCGTGTCGGCAGATGGGGAGGGACTCGCCCAGATGTTCGCCCTCCTCGGGGTGGAGCCGGTGTGGGACACCGGCGGGAGGGTGAAGGGCTCCCGGCCCGTCCCCCTTACCAGGTTGGGACGGCCCCGGGTTGACATTGCCGTCCGGATCTCGGGTATTATCCGGGACAATTTCGGCGGGGTGATCAGTCTCCTGGACGATGCGGTCAGGGCCGTCGCAGCACTTGAAGAGGAACCGGCGATGAATGCCGTCAGGAGACACGTGCTCGCGGCACTCGAAACCGGCGAGGATCTCAGGGGTGCGACCACCCGGATCTTCGGTTCCATGCCTGGGACCTATACCTCCGGGGTGAACCTCGCGGTTCTCGCCTCGGCATGGCGGGAGGAGAAGGACCTTGCCGAGATCTATCTTGCCACCAACGGGTACGCATACGGGAGAGGTCTTGCCGGCAAAGAAGGTCACCGGCAGTTTGCCCGGTCTCTTGGATCGGTCTCCCTCACCTTCAACAAGGTAGCTTCTGACGAACACGACCTCCTCGGGTGCTGCTGCTATTACGGGAACCACGGCGGTATGACGGCAGCCGCCCGCCATCTGACAGGGAAGGATGTCAAGGCCTACTACGGCGATACCCGGGATCCACACCGTGCGGAGGTCCGGACCCTCGCCGACGAGATCCGACGGGTGGTGCAGGCCAGGCTCCTGAATCCTGCCTGGATAGACGGTATGAAGGCACATGGGTACCGGGGCGCATCGGAGATGACCCGGCGGATCACACGGGTCTATGGCTGGGAGGCCTCCACCCGTGAGGTGGACGATGGCATCTTCGACAGCATCACCCGGACTTTTGTCCTGGACCCGGAGAACCGGGAGTTTTTCCGGCAGGAGAATCCCTGGGGGCTCGAGGAGATCGCGCGGCGGCTCCTTGAGGCAGAGCGGCGGGGCCTCTGGGAACCGGACCCGGAAGTGAAGGTCGCGCTCGAAGGGGCGTACCTCGAGATCGAGTCCTGGATGGAGGACCGGATGGCGGGCGGGGATATCCAGGGAGGGAGTGTCGAGATCTACACGGCTGGCGACGTTGCAGACTGGTCCAGGTCGCTGGAACGCGTGCTCAGGGAGGTTCACCGGGAACGTGCACCGGTGCGGCGGGGCGATAGCGGGGCCGGGGCCCGGCCTCAGGGGGAGAAGGGATGACGGCAGTCGAGACCGAGGGCCTCACCCGTTATTACGGGGACCTTGGTGCGGTCCAGGATCTCACCCTCTCCATAGACGGGGAGATCTTCGGCCTCCTCGGACCTAACGGGTCTGGGAAGACCACGACGGTAAAGATGCTCACCACCCTACTCCCTCCGAGCTCTGGCTCGGCCCGCATCTGCGGTCATGACGTGACGCGGGAGGCACCAGCGGTCCGGGAGCGGATCTCCTACGTCCCACAGGAGATGGCCGTGGATATCAAGCTCACCGGTCGGGAGAATGTCCTCCTCTTTGCAAGACTTTACGGCGTGCCGGCGCCGCGGGACAGGACAGACCAGGCCCTCGCCCTCATGGGGCTTTCGGACAGGGCAGATGACCGGACCGGCACGTACTCCGGCGGGATGCGCCGCCGCCTCGAGCTCGCCCAGGCCCTCGTCCATGAGCCCGCCGTCCTCTTTCTGGACGAGCCCACCATCGGCCTCGACGTCGCCGCGCGAAAGCGGATCTGGGAGCACATCACTTCCCTGCGGCATAACGGGGTCACCGTCTTTGTGACCACCCACTACATGGACGAGGCCGATCGCTCCTGTGACCGGGTGGCCTTCCTGGACCGGGGGAGTGTCGTGGCGATAGGATCGCCATCGTCACTGAAGGCATCGATCCCGGGAGAGACCATCATTGCACGAATCACCGGAAACTATGCCCCCAGGGAGATCCCCGGTCTTACCTTCGCCGGGCAGCGCGGCGATCTGCTCACCTTCACGGGACCGCCGGCGGAAGACGGCATCGCTTCCATCCAGAGGGAGCTGGACCTCCAGGGGATCCCGGTCCACGAGATAGGAAGACGGGAACCGTCCCTCGACGACGTCTTTCTCCAGACGGTGGGATCTCAGGACGCGGCCGGGCCCTTCGATGACCACCGGTTCCGGCTGATCCTCAGGAGGCGCGGATGAAGCGGGTTCTCGTCTACCTGGACCGGGACCTCCTCCGCTGGAAGCGGGGACGGGTGGCCGTGGTCTCCAACCTGGTCATGCCCGCCGCATGGCTCATCTTCGTCGGCCTTGCCCTTCCGGTCACCTTCACCGGCAATTACCTGGACTTCATTACCCCGGGTATCCTGATCCTCACCGTCCTCTCCACCTCCCTCCAGGGGGGCTCGCTCCTCATGTTCGACAAGGTACTTGGGTTCCTGAACAAATTCCTCGCGCTCCCGGCACCCCGTGAGTCCATCCTCTTCGGGAAGATCCTCTTCATCACTCTCCGGGGCGCCATCCAGGCGACCATCGTCCTCGTGATTGCAGTACTCATCGGGGCCTCCCTCTACTCCCCCACGCAGTACGCCATCATGTACCTCATCCTGTTCCTGTTCGGGTCTCTCTTCTCGGCCGCGGCCACGACGGTGGCATTGTTCCTCGACGATCATGACTCCTATGCCGCCTTCAACACCATGATCTCCATGCCCCTCTTCTTCACGAGCAGTGCTCTCATGCCCTACAGCGTGATGCCCGCATGGCTCCGACCCATCGCCGCAGCCAATCCCCTCTCCATCGCCATCGATGGCATCCGTGCCGCGGCCACCGGAGTGGTGCCCCTTGCTTCCGTCGGGATCCTCACCCTCCTCGCAGGAGGCGTCCTCCTGGTCTGCCTCCACGTCTTTCGTCATGTTACGGTCTAGGTGTTTCCCATGAACGCACGTATGGCTCTTACCGAGTTTCCGAAAAATCATCTGGTTGCAATGCTCCTCGTCCTGTGCATCCTCGTTTCCTTCGCAGGGTGCACCACGAATGGGACCGATCATAATTCTCCTCGCGGAATTACCATTACCCAGTCCGATGGGACCCCCGTCGTCCTTCCCAGGCAAGCCAGCCGGATCGTGGTCGCAAATGGGAACGCGGCTGAACTCCTGGTAGCCATTGGTGCAGGGGACCGGATAGTCGGAGTTACCGACTCCGTCAAGGGTTACCCGATCCTTAAAGACAGATTCGGCAGTCTGCCCTCGATCGGCTCATGGCAGGCACCCGACGTGGAGACGATCCTCTCCCTTGATCCGGATGTCATCATTACCTACAGCAGCACAAGGCCGAAGAATGCCGACAAGCTCGCCGCGGCGAATATTACCCTTGTATATTTGGACTGCTACCGGATCAATACTCTTGCAAGCGATGCCCGTCAGCTGGGCATTCTCACCGGCGATGAAACCGGTGCCGAGAGCTATGCGGGCTTCTTCGAACCTCTTGTCACCATGGTATCTGACCGCACCTCGAACCTGACGGAAGCGGAGAAGCCGAAGGTCTACTTTGAGTCGTATTCGGACTGGACAGCCCAGGCCGCGGGTTCAGGCGGAGATCTCCTGATACAGGCAACGGGTGGAAGGAACATCGCGGGGATGCTGAATGTATCCGCCCCGAAAGTGAGCGCCGAGTGGGTACTTCAAGAAAACCCCTCCCTGATCTACAAGGTTGTCTCCCAGAGCCTGGAGAAAGAGGATTATTCCCTGCTCCAGAAGGATATCGCCGGGAGGCCCGGGCTGAGCAACCTTCCGGCCGTAAAGGATGGGCAGATCTACCTCTTCTCGAATGAGATGGTCTACGGCCCCAGAGCCTTTGCCGGTATGCTTGCCATGGCGAAACTGGAGCATCCGGATCTTTTTACGGATGTCAGTCCCCAGACATACCTGGATAACTACGCGGCCCGGTTCCTGCCCGGGTCCAACACGACGAGGTGGGTCTTCCCGGTAATCCCCTGAAAGACTGGAAAAGAAGGTGAATGGCTCCCCTGCCCGGGGTAGTTGTCTGGAAACGTTATTCCGTCACGGGTATCGTTGTGAGCTTCACGGACTCTACTCCTTTCTGGGACATGAGCCGTTCGGTTACGTGCTTGAGCTCGGTCCCCTCACCACGGAGCAATATCACCTCGAGGCACCGATCATGGGTGATATGGGAATGGAGCGACGCCTGGATCACGTAGGCATAATCGTGTTGGATATCGAGGAGCGTCTGCGTCAACCCCTTCTGGTGGTGGTCGTATACCATCGTGATGATGCCCTGACGCTCACCCTTCACATCCGCCATCCACTGGTAATGTGTGATGTATGCCCTGATGGCATCGCGAATCCCCTCAGAACGCGAAGAGTAGCCCCGGATGGTGAGTATCTCACTAAATTGATCAAGAAGTTTCTGGGGGAGCGAGACACCGATACGGGAAAGATCCGCTTCATCTGTCATGGATAAACACTCAGTGAGGGTTCTGCGTCCTTCGGATAAATATTATGTCCCGGAGGATTTCGGGTTTCCACTCGAAAGGAATTGAAATTTCCTCATGTACAGAAAATCTCAGAAGGGGCCAGGTCAGAAGGGGCTCGAGTAAAGCCTTTAACTCGAAGGAGAAACGCCCCGGCCGGGACTTGAACCCGGGTCAAAAGCTCCGCAGGCTTCTAGGATGTCCACTACCCCACCGGGACGCGATGAGAAATTACTCACAGGGATTGTCCTCTCATCCTTAAAACGGTTGCCCATCCGGATTCCTCCTTCGGGGAGGTTCACAGGATCCTGTCGGCGAAAGGAATTTTCCTGGCGAGATATGCAGTTGCCCAGATAAGGGGGACCGCGATGACCGCTGCGAGCAGGAATTTGAGCAGTGACTCGATATGAACCGGTGACAGCATTACCGCAACGAAAACGAGGATCGGAGCCTGAAGAATATAGGCGGCGTAGAAATACTGCGAGGCCCATTTCCACACCCTCCCTCCATGGTTGAAATGGCTGCGGAAGTATGCAACAACCGCCATGCTGGTCCCGACGGCGAATATCGAGTCCCAGAGCGCGTAGAGAGCAGAGGAAGGTGTCCCGTTCCCCAACAGGCTCCCCCACCCGAGCGAGGCGTCAAATGTTCCCAGTATCGCGAGCGGGAGGAGCGTCAGCGAGGCGAGCAACGCGACGCCAGAGACCTTTTTCGCAGCAGAGGAAGGCATTTTCACGAGCCAGTCTCCCCGGCCAGCGGCCAGCCCCACGATGAAGAAGCCCAGGTACTGCGGGAGGTCGAAGAGCGAGGGGAGGCCGAGATCGATCGCACCTATCGGGGCGACGATCCTGAGCAGGTAGGCAGACGCAGCCAGGACCAGGATGAAGGCCGTGATCTTTGCATAAGAGGGAAAGGGTCGTTCCTTTGCTCCATCGGCGTCGGTTTTCCCTGCCAGAAGCCGCCACGCCATGTACCCGAGGTCGAAGATCAGGAGCAGCTCCACGAACCAGAGCGGGCCCGTGCCGACGTGCGAGAGGAAAAACTGCCAGGAGAGTGTCAGGGGCTGGGTGAATCCATGCTGCGCTGCAGCTGCAGCAGGCAGGAGGGAACCCACCAGGTAAACGGTCACGGGATTGAGGACGAAGAAAAATATCGCCAGGGGGATGCCGAGGCGGACCAGCCTGTCCCTGAAGAACCTCCCCGGCCCCTTCCGTTCATAGGAGCGCGGGGTGAAGTAACCGGAAAGCAGGAAGAGCAGGCCGAGGAACCATGCCTGGTTGAAGTTCGTGAAGAGGGTCAGCACCACGGTCGAGACTGCATCCGTGGCGGGTTCTGTGTAATAAAACGATCCGGATGCACCATAGGTGATGGCGAGGTGGTGGACGAACACCAGAGTTACGATCGCGGCTTTGAGATAATCCACGAAGAAGATGCGCGTCCCTGGTGCAGGGGTTGTCGCCATACGGGGCTCCTCACCTGGATATCCACAGGAGCTCTTTCCAATGTGGGATTAATGGTTTGCAAACGATGCAGGGGAAAATCAGGCGCCCAGCATCGAATTTCCCTACGGTCAGGGTGCCATTTTACCCTGGCATCGAGGAAAGACGTATAACCACCGGCAGCGAGGAGCTTGAGACATGCCCCGACGGTTCATGGTCGACGATCCCGAGCGAAGGAAGTGGCAGGACCCCGAGGAGGTCCTCTCCCTCATCGGCCTGGAAGAAGGGATGACCTTCGTCGACATGGGCTGCGGCGAAGGCTACTTCGCGATCCCGGGCGCCCGCCGCGTCGGGCCGAAGGGGAAGGTGTACGCCGTCGATGTCAACCCCGGGTCCGTCGAGAACCTGCGGGCCCGTGCGGAACAGGAAGGGCTGGGGAATATCAGTTCTCAGGCGGGCGAGGCCGAGGAGACCCTGTTCTGCGAAGGATGCGCCGACATCGTCTTCTTCGGGATCGACCTGCACGACTTCCGCGACCCGCTCGCCGTGCTCAGGAACGCGAGCCGGATGCTCAGGCCGGATGGACGGGTCGCCGACCTGGACTGGAAGGACGAGCCGATGCCCCTCGGTCCTCCTCCCGGTAAACGGTTCTCCATCGCAAAGGCGAGGGGCCTGATGGAATCCGCAGGTCTCAGGGTTCTCTCGGTCCGGGAAGCGGGGCCGTACCACTACCTGGTC
>DATIYO010000103.1:0-24444 GCA_035517575.1 Methanomicrobiales archaeon | reverse complement strand
CGTGCCGCCCGGCCAGGTGCCGCCGCCCTTCATGTTCCACATGATCCGGTTCGTCCACATCTCGGACTCGTGCGTGAACTGCGGGCAGTGCGAGGAGCTCTGCCCGATGGAGATCCGGAACTCGCTCTTCATGCACGCGCTCCAGACCGACCTCGAGAAGATGTTCGGGCACGTGCCCGGGGTCGACCTGTCCCTGCCGGTCCTCGCCCTCGTCGAGGAGCCGACCGAGCGGGCGCGGCTCGCCTCCACGGGGAGCGACCAGATCTACGACATCTTCAAGAAATGAGGCTGGCGAAGCCATCCTCATTTCTCTCGACTCGCCACTTCGTGGCTCGTTTTCAAAAAGTTGGACTTCGTCCTACTTTTCCCGACTCCGCTTTCTTTTAAAGCGTCGTCTTCAAGAAATGAGGCTGGCATAGCCATCCTCATTTCTCTCGACTCCGCCTCTTCGTGGCTCGTTTTCAAAAAAATAACTTCATCATTTTTCGATCCCGCCACCGGTGGAGCAGGGCCTCCTGGAGTCCGCATTCACGGTTTTTCCGCCGAAAGGCGCTTCACGTAGCCCTTCATGATGTCCGTGCGGGTGAGGAAGCCGACAAGTCTCCCGGGATCCCCGGGGTCGACCACCGGGAGGTGGTGGATATCGCGCTCCACCATGATCCTGAGGGCCGCCTCGAGGGTGCTGTCGGGGTGAATCGTGACCGGGTTTCTCGTCATCGCCGGGCCCACGGGTTCCTGCAGGCTCGCCTGCCCCGGGTGATCCCGGAAATAGCCGATGGTGATCATGCCGACGAGCCGGTCACCGTCGATGACGGGAAAACCCGTGTGGGAGGTCTCGTTGATGGCATCGAGGACGCGGGAGATCGGATCGCGTGGCGAGAAACTGAGGATCCCGTCCGCCCCCGTCATGACCTCCCCTGCGAGGATCCGGGTCAGGGTCTCCCGCGGGTACTCCCCCAGGTGGGCGCCGGAATGGGCCCGGTCGGGCACCTGGGCGCGGTAGATCGTATCGTCGCCGACGAGGAGGAAGGCCACGGCGACCGCGCCCATGGCAGGGACGAGCACGGAGAAGTCCCCCGTCATCTCGGTGACCATGACGAGGACCGCGAGGGGGGCCCTCGAGACGGACCCGAAGGTCGCGATCATGCCCATCACGACGAAGATGGGGATGGAGGCGAGGGGGACGAGGCCGGGCGCGGCCGCGTGGAGGATCGTCCCCATGGCGCCGCCGAAGGACCCGCCGATCAGGAGGCCGGGGGCAAAGACGCCCCCGCTCCCGCCCGAGCCGATGGTCAGGGAGGTGGTCACGATCTTCAGGAACGGGAGGAGGAGGAGCATCCCCAGGGGGAGGAGCGAGTACAGGTCGAGCTGGAGGAAGCCGTACCCCGATCCCATGCTCCCGAGGGCCAGGAGCTCGCCGGACGGGAGGAAGGCCGCGACCGAGAGGACGATGACCCCCATCGCCGAGGCGCCGAGGAACGGCTTGAGATGGACGGGGAGCCCCGTTCTCCGGATCACCCCCTGGAAGAGCGCCTCGCACCCGTAGAACACCCGGGAATACAGCCGCCCGAGGTAGGCGCAGAGGGCGCCGAGGAGGAGGAAGAGGGGGATCTCGCCGACCGTCCAGACCATCACGGTCTGCCCGAAGATCGGGGCGAACCCCTCGACGGAGCAGAAGATCGCGTAGGCGATGATGGACCCGAGGAAGGAGGGGATCACCGCCTCCACCTCGAAGTCGTCCCGGTACAGGACCTCGGCCGAGAGGATGGCGCCGCCGAGGGGGGCCTTGAAGATGGCCCCGATGCCCGCCCCGATCCCCGAGGCGAGGGCGATCCGGCGCTCGTGGGGGGTGAGGCCCAGGAACTCTGCCACCATCGAGCCGATGCCGGCCGAGATCTGGGCCGCGGGCCCCTCCCGGCCCGCGCTCCCGCCGGTCGAGATGGTGATGATGGCGGAGACGGCCTTCACGAACGGGACCCGCCTCCTGATCCGGCCCTCGCCATGGAACGCCCTGATGGCGGCATCGGTCCCGTGCCCCTCGGCCTCGGGTGCGAGGCTGAAGACGAGGAGGCCCGAGACGAGCCCCCCGAGGGAGAGGACCGGGAGGAGGAGCCAGAGGTTGGGCGGGGGCGTCCACTGGATGATCTGGAGGGTGGTCTGCCCCTCGGCGGGCATGTGGTACCCGAGGAGGGCGGCGACCGCCGAGATGGCGGCCTGCAGGCCGAGGTAGAACAGGAGGGACCCGGCGCCGGATATGATGCCGACGATGAGGGCGATGAGGACAATCCGTCTGAAGGGTATCTCACCCAAGCCGAGGACCACCTAGATCATCCGCGCCCGGTTCATGATAGTTCTTCCGTAATCCCGTGACGCGGACCGGGAGGTCAGCACTTCCACCAGCTCTCCTCGCTCCCGGGGGAGATGAAGCCAGACGGATCTGCCTGGTTCGTGTACTCCGTCTGGATCCAGGCCGGGGACCGGACGGTCTTCGAGGCCCGTATCTCATCGATGATGCCGCTGAAGGTGTAGCCCGTGCCGCGGTTCCCGAGCTGCAGGCTGTTCGCCGCATCGGACTGGGCGGCGCCGGCCGGGGTCTGGACCTCGGTGATGACCTGCGGCTGCCCGTTGATGTAGATGGCAGGGTTGTTCGCCGCGCTCGCCTGGTTGTACGTGACCACCACGTAAGTCCAGGCGTTCAGGGTGACGGAGTTCGTCGGCGTCCTCCAGTACCCCCTCGTGTTCGCGAAGCCCTTCCGGAACATGAGGACATTGTTCGTGTACGTGGCGAAGGACCACCCGGTCTGGCCGGTCGCCCCCGATGCCTTGTCCCCGATCCGGCCCTCGCTGGACTCCCCGATGGAGGACGGGTAGATCCAGGCCGAGAGGGTCCCGCCCGAGCCGAAGATGTCGTCGATGCTCGCCGCGGAGCCGGCCTGGATGTTGTCGTTCGACCCGTCGAACTGCTGGGCAAAGTCCATCTCCCCCGCGACCCGTGAGGGGACCTGGGCGACGGTCCCTCCCCCTCCCTGGCCGCCGTTCCCGTTCGTGGTGCTGTCCTGGTACTCGCCGGCGGCCCCGGTCCCCGCCTCTTCGAGGTGCCAGACCGCCTTGTAGTTCGCGTCCCAGACGTTCGTCACGTCCTGGTTGTCGTCGGTCCCCGTGTTCCCGTAGTACATCCACAGGACGGTGTCCTGCGTCGGGGAAAGGCCGGGGACCTTCACCCATGCCGTGAGGGCCCCCGTCGCCTTGGTGAAGGACTCGATCTCGTGGGGGAGCTTCGTGGTCCCGTCGGCGGTCGTGAAGACGATGCCCTTGCCGTCGGCCCTTGCCGAGGCGGCGAGGTCCGGGTCAGCGGCGAGGTCGATGAGGACGGGGAAATCCGAGAGGGAACCGGCGACCCCGGAGGCATGGACGGTGATGGTCTTCCGGAACTCCCAGTCGCACCTGCCGGTCGCGCTGTAGTTGAACCAGTCGATACTGGAGGGGTTGGGGATCGTCTTCTGCCCGATCAGGTCCTGGCTGAGGAGCACGACCGGCCCTCCGCCGGTCCCGTTCAGGACGAGGGCGACCGAGCCGGGCATGGAGGGCAGGGTCGCGTACAGGGTCTCCCCGATGGACCAGGGGGAGTTCCCGTTGTTCGTGAAGGAGGAGGTCATGTCCACCCCGTCCACGAGGACCTGGAATGTCCCCGGGTACAGCGGGTCGCCGCCCTTGTGGAGGATGTAGACGTTCTTACTCTGGTTGGTGATGATCGCGTTGAAATGGGGGACCGTCGTGGGGAGCGGCTGGGAGAGGAGCAGGGTGGCCGTGAAGGCTATCCCGATCACGACGATGCCCATGAGGAGGATGGTGCCGATGACCTCGGAGACCGCGGGGTGCGGTCTGTCCTGTCCTGGAAACCGGGTCTTTTCCATCCCATTCACCGGCGATAGAGCCCTCTCCTGCGCCTCTCCGCCCGGGGACCGTGGAGAAGACTTGTCAGAGGAAGGTGTCGAGCACGACCTGGTACGAACCGTCGTTGAAGAACCCGACCACGGTCACGTGGTCCAGGTTCGCGGTCCCTCCGGTAAGGATCGTGGCGTTCCCAACGCTGTTCCCCGTATTGTTGAACAGGACCGTGCCGCCGGAGCTCGGCGCGATGGTGACGTTGTACCCCTTGACCATCGCGTTGTCCTGGCCTCCCTGCCAGGTGACGATGACGTTCGACCCGAGCTGCTTCGCGGTCGCGGCCACCGCCTTTGTCTTGGACACCCCGCTCGCGAGGCCGAACACGAAGGCCGCAATGACAGCGGCGAGGATGACCGTGACGGCGACCATGAGGATCACGCCGATGACCGGCGAGACTGCATCTTCCGTTTCCATACCGAATCACAGGGCTTGAGACCTTTGAACCCCGGCTGCATCTCCGGACTTCGGGCTCTCAGGAAAGGTTCCGGGTCGTCTTCAATAAGGATATGCAAGGCATTGATGCCGTGCGCCCCGAATAACTTTTCTGAATTCGTTTAAAAACGCGATAAAACTCGATACCAATTAACGAAATGCTGATATATTTCCTATGGCCGGTAAATCGCTCCTCCAACGGCCCCCACCTGGGAACGCGCAAGATCCCGACCGGGTCCAGGCACGATGAGGGTCATCGGCCGCTAATCGGACTGGGGATCCATGGCCATCGAGGAGGTCAGCTCCCGGATCCTCTGCTCGAAAACCGACTCCCTCTCGGCGAACGCCTTCTCGGCGCTCTTCCAGTCCGTGATGTCGAAGATGGTGCCCACAACCCCGCCCCAGGTCCCGTCCTGTTTCCGGAACGGCGCCTTGAAGACGATGAAGTGCCGGGAGGTTCTGTCGTTGTACGAGATGGAGGATTCGAAGGTCTGGGTGATCCCCGTCTTCAGGGCATCCTCGTCCATGGACTCGAACCGGTTTGCGAGCCCCGCGGGGAGGACGTCCCCCGCCCGCCGGTCCAGGATCTGGCCCCGGGGCCGGCGGGTGAACTCCTCGAAGGCGCGGTTACAGCCGAGGTAGTGCCCCTCCAGGTTCTTGTAGAAGACGGGGGTCGGGATCCGGTCGAGGAGTTCCTGGACGAACGCGAGGTGCTCCTTCAGGCTCTCCTCGGCCCTCTTCCGCTCGGTGATGTCCTCGACGATGACCGTGATCCCCTTGGACCCGTCCTCGAAGATGGTCGAGATGAGGGAGACCGTGAAGTAGCTCGTGCCGGTCTCCCGGGGGAGGACCACCTCCTTCTGGTACTCCTGCTCCTCGGGGGGCGCCTGGATCCGGGCGAGGACCTCGGGATCCCCGAGGATCCCGATCCCGGCCTCGTCCAGGCGCTTCCCGATGAGGTCCTCCCGCTTCTTCCCCTCGAAGGCGAGCAGGTTCTCGTTCACGTACCAGATCCGCGATTCCTCGTCGAAGATCAGGATCATGTCCGACGAGAGGTTGAGCATCGCGGAGATGGGGACCCGCTGGGAGAGGAAGAAGAGCTTCGCCCGCCCGATCCGCTGCCTCTCCACCTGTCCCGCGGTGACGAGGACCTCGAGGTACTTGGCTACCGAGTTCCGGTTCAGGTGGAGATATCGGGAGATGTCGGTGATGGTCATCCCCCGGGGACGGGCCCGGAGGAGTTTCGTGATCTGGAGGGCGACGGTCTCGTAACTCTTCATGGAGATCTCAGGAACGCGGGTCGCTCGAAGAGTATTTCCACGCGGGACGATTTAAACATTGGGCAAAACCCGGGGATCTTTTCGTTAACCTTCCGGCCGGGGAAAGGATCTTCGTCTCCGCGGGGAGGGGGGAAATCGCCCGTAATCACCCTATTCTCCTGTATACGAACAATTCGCAAGGTTTAATTAGGATTTCACAGATTCCTAGTTTACACCTATACGCAATCGGTCTTGGTGCTGGTATAGGTCTATCTCCGTGAGGTGACTTGAGTTGGTATTCCATCCTCCTGTTCAGATCGTTGCAAAAGCCGGTGATGCCGGCAAGTACAAGACGGGGCTCCCCGCCTGGAACATGCTGCTCCGCGGCTTCATGGCCGGGGCGTACATCGCCATGGGCGGTGCCCTCGCCACGATGTGCACCACGAATGTCGCGGCGTCCGCGGCGGCCATCAAGGACGTCCCGGGCCTCGCCTTCGGGACCTCGAGCGCGGGGTTCTCCCAGCTCATCCTGGGCGCGACTTTCCCCGTGGGGCTCATCATCATCGTGCTCACGGGCGCCGAGCTCTTCACCGGCGACGCGATGCTCGCCCCGATGGCGGCCTTCGTCCACAAGATCAGCTGGGCGAGCGTGATCAACCTCTGGATCTGGGTCTACATCGGGAACTTCATCGGCTCCCTCTGGTACGCGTACCTGATGGCGTACGGGCCCTTCGCATCCTGGGACACGACGGGAACGGCAACGATAACCGCCTACGGCACCCGTGCGGTGGCGATAGCGGTGGCAAAGACGAGCTACTTCGGCACCGCCGGCATGTGGTCGGCCTTCCTGAAGGCCATCGGCTGCAACTGGCTCGTGAACCTGGCCATCCTCCTCGGGATCTGCGCCGACGACCTGATCGGCAAGTTCTTCGGGATCTGGTTCCCGATCATGGCCTTCGTCTCATCTGGCTTTGAGCACTCGGTGGCCAACATGTACTTCATCCCCGCGGGGCTCTTCGTCACGGGCATAGATCCGACGAAGGCGGTGGCTACCCTCTCGTGGACGACGTTCTTCACGAATAACCTGATCATCGTCACCATCGGGAATATCGTCGGAGCCCTCCTCTTCGTCGGCGTCCTCTACTGGGTCGCCTTCCGGAAGGAGATCGCGGCCCTGAAGTAACGAGCCGGATGCACATCCGCGATATCGAACTGCGGATCTCCCCCGTGAACGCGGGGGTGGTCCTCATCTTCTCCGTTTTTCTCGTCCTCTCCTTCGTGACGGGAGGGAACGCGACCGTCCTCTTCTATGGCATCCCGATGCTCCTCGCCCTCCTCCTCATCCCCCTCGCCCTCAACTACATGAGCCAGACCGAGTACGCCGACCTCCTCCCGGGCTATGAGAAGGACGCCCAGAAGGTCAGGATCCGGGCGATCAACCCGAACATGCTCGGGAAGCCGGTCCGGGTCGAGGGCGTGGTGGAGCGGATCTCCTTCCGGTACCTCAACCGGCCCCAGTTCCTCGTCGGGGACAGGACCGGCGAGATCTCGGTGAAGATGTTCACGACCCCGTCGCAGGACATCAAAAAGGGTGACGTCGTGGACGTCCTCGGCCAGGTCATGCGGCGCTACATCGTGACCGGCGACCCGGTGATCAACTGCGTCTCCATCCGGAAGAGAACGGCAGAGAACCCGAAGAAATAGGGGCACTTTCCTCGCGCTCCCCCTTTGAGGTCCGGCACGCGTCGCCGCGAAGGGAGAGCCGCCGCCGGCCGGATGGAAATAAGACCCCCCACCGCCTACCAAGAGATGTGAGGGTCCTGTCTCATGTGTTCCTCCGAAGAAGACGAGCTCGTCAGCAAGGGGACCCGCCTCGCCTCGGCGGGCCGGTTCAGGGAGTCCGTGGCATGCCTCGAGAAGGCGCTCGCCGGGAGGCCCGATCACCCCGTGGCCCTCGTCGCGATGGCATCGAGCCTCTCGAGGATGGGGTACTTCCAGGCCGCCATCGCCCGCTGCGAGCAGGCCATCGGGGCGAACCCCCTGAACGCCGATGCCTGGTTCATCCGCGGGAGCGTGCTTTACATGACCGGCCGGTGGACGGAGGCGGTCCCCTGCCTCGACCAGGCGACCTCCATCGACCCGGGGCACACCGAGGCCTGGTACACCCTCGGGAACTCGCGCTACTACCTCGGGGAGTATGACGAGGCCATCGGCTGCTATGACACGGTCATCGGCCTCGACCCCCTCTACCCGAAGGCCTGGTACAACAAGGGGGTCGCCCTCGCCGACGTCCACCACTACGAGGAGGCGCTCCGGTGCTACGAGGAGTGCGTCCGGATCAACCCGGGGGTCGCGGTGGTGTACACGAACATGGGGGTCGCCCTCGCCGGCCAGGGGAAGTTTCCCGAGGCCATCGCCCGGTTCGACGAGGCCATCGCCATCAACCCCCATGACCCGACCCCCTGGAACAACAAGGCCGCGAGCCTGCGGCGGCTCGGGCGGGACGAAGAGGCCGAGGCCTGCGCCGGGAAGGTGAGGGAGCTCACCCGGGGCCGCGAGATGCCCTGGATCATCAGGTAGCCCGGGGAGCGGCAGGCGGTCCTTAGAACCGGGAGTCGAGCCCCTCCCGGATCGATCCCTCCTTCCTCCCGCGCAGGGACGCGAGGTACTCCTCGTAGAGGTGGATCCGGGTCGAGACCGGGAAGGGGATGCCCAGGGTGGAGATGATGGCCTCGCCGGGCTCGAGGGTCTGGATCTCGGTGTCCATCGGGGTGAGGTCCTGCTTCGCATGGCCGGCGATGATCGCCCGGTCGTTCCGGTCCGAGAGCCCCATGACCACGAAGGTGTTCATCTGGGCGAGGACCCGGGGGTCGATGTTCTTCGGCTGCTGGGTCACGACGCAGAGCCCCACGCCGAACTTCCTCCCTTCCATGGCGCACTCGCGGAATACCGCGGTGCCCGGCCCCCCGGCCCCGAGGACCCGCTGGGCCTCCTCGATGGTGATGAGCACCTCTCTCCGTTCCACGGCCTCGTCCGTCCCCCAGCCGGCCGCATCTCCCCGGTGGCGCGCGAGGATCTTCCGGGCGAGCACCGAGAGGACGAAGAGCTCGCTCCGCTCGCCCATTCCCGGGATGTCCACGAGGACTACCCGGTTCCCGGCGAGGTCCCTGAGGATGTCGGGGACCGAGGAACCCCGGGGGCGCAGGAACGGGTTGGACTTCACGAGGATCCCGATGCGCCGCTTCATGACCTGGAGGGTGCTCGGCGCGAAATGGGCGAGCTTCGCCGCGGTCGCCGGATAGCGGCAGCCGGCGATCCATGCCCGGTCCTCGTCGAACTCGGTGGAGAGGAAGAGGTCAACGAGCTCGCCGCCGGGGACGTCCTCCAGCATCTCGACGAGCTCCCGCTGGGCGGGCGAGTGGTCGAAGAGGAGGAGGAGGTCGGGGGCCCGGAGGTCGTCGTGCTCGAGGAACAGGCTGGAAAGGGAGTACTTCCTCCTGAAGGGCTCGTCCCGGATGGTGTAGACCGAGAGCCCGTCCCTGCCCGCCTGGTAGTGGATCAGCCCCTCGGTGGGCTCGCCGGTGGCCGAGACCCCGCCCGCCACGTACTCGCCATGGGGATCCACGAGGACGAGACCGAACTTCCGCGCCTTCATGCAGGAGGCGCAGAAGACCTTCATGAAGTTGCTCTTCCCCATCCCCGTCGTCGCAAAGACCCCCATGTGCTGCGGCATGACCCGGGCATGGAGCGCGACCCGCACCTCCCCGAGCACCTCCTGGCCGGACTTGAGGGAGCCCACCTCCACGTCGCCCATCACCTGCTGGAGGAACCGGAAGTCGGGGGCCGAGGGGAGGAGGACCTGGGAGAACTTGGTGGGGACGGTCCTCGGCTTCCGGAAGGTCCCCTTCCGGTCCACGTACCCCAGGGGGAGGGCCTCGACCTCCAGGTACACGTCCTCGGAGAGGCCGTAGAACTGCTCGGCACGGGCCCGCATGTCCCACTTCCCGTCGTCGAAGTTGGACCCGTGGACCAGGTCGGTGACCCGGGCGAAGAAGGTCATCCCCTTCACCGGGTCCTCGACCTTCAGGATGTCCCCCACGAAGAGGGCCTGGTCATAGGGGATGGCAAACCGGTACGAGAGGACCGAGTTCCCGACGAGCCGGAACTTGGAGGGGTCGGAGAGGTCAGTATCGCGCAAATTCGTCATGGAGATCACCGAAGAGTTCCTGGAACCGCCGGAGGTCGAACCCCGCGTCCCCCATGCGGGCCAGGAGGTCGTTCTTCACCTGCTGGACGGCATCGGCGGGGATCCGGGCGGTGCGGTGGGCATCGAACAGGGGGTAAGGGTAGCCGGTCACCCGCCCGTCGTCAGCCCAGCCGGCGAGGCGGGAGATGACGGCCCCGAGCTCCCCGTCGCCGGTCGGCGGCGGTACCTCGATACGGAAGGCGAGAGGGGAGCCGGGATGGAGCGCGGCGACGCAGGACACGCCGTGCCGCCACTGCCGGTACGGGGCGACGTCGAGGCAGTCCTCGGGGATCCTGAGGAACCAGGGCGGGGCGATGGCACAGCTCTCCGCGAGGGAACGGGCGGCAGGCACCAGGGGCAGGCCGCCACCCCAGGTCACGGCCGAGCGCTTGGTCACCGCGCAGAGGTGGACCCTCCTCGCCGCGCAGGTCCGGATGAGGTCGAGCATCACCCGGTCATGGCTCGCATGGGTCACCCGGAGCGCCCCGTCGAGCACGAGGAGGTCCCCGCTTTCGAGCCGTTCCGCGGTCTTCCGCGCGACCCAGTACTCGAGGGTGTCCCTCAGGATCCCCGCGGTCCGTGCCGGTTCGTCGTCGCTCACGGTGGCCTCGGGGTCGGTGCCGAAGCATTCGCGGTACAGGCCGGCGAAGCTCCCGTGCCTGGCCTCCTGGCCGAGGGTCGCGAGCCGGAGCGGGGTCACCGAGCGGAACTTCCGCGTCGCACCGGGGCTCACCATCGTGGCTCCGCCCCCCCGGTTCCTGCCCGGACTTTCGTCCTTCGCGCTTCGCCCCGTCGCTCCTCCGTCGGACTGACGCCCTCTCGGGGTCGCACCGGGGCCTCGCCCCGTCGCTCCTCCGTCGGGCTGACGCCCTCCGGAGAACCCGCATGCCGCGGCCCTCAGGACGGCGACCGAGAGGCAGCCGGCGTCGAGCACGATGGCGTTCGATCCATCGACCGCCGCGATGGTCCCTTCCCTCGAGGGTTCCACGGTCCGGAACGAGTCCCGCCCGAGGCCGCAGCGCGAGGCGAACCGCTCGGGGAGGTCCGGCGGGTCGAGGTCCCCGATCCTTCCCGCGACGATCCCGAGGTCCCGCCGGTACTCCTCGTCGACGGTCATCCCGCGGCCCCCTCCGTGTCCCTGATCCGGCTCTCGCGCTCGGACACGGCCTCGACGACGAGGGTGTTCCCGAACTCGCCCTGGACCTCGCTCACGTGGGAGATGAGGAAGATCTGGGGGAAGTAGGGTTCGAGGGCCCTCAGGGCCCGGAAGATGTTCCCGCGGCGCTCCTCGTCCTGGCTCCCGAAGATCTCATCGAAGATGAGGAAGGTGCTGTCATGGAGCTCGTGCGTCCCCGCGATGTACCGGGACAGGGCGATCCGGAGGGCGATAGCGATGTCGTCCTGCTCGCCGCCCGAGAAGCGGGAGACCGGAAAGTCCCCGCCCAGATCGTGGACGAGGAGCTCGAAGGAATCGTCGAGGATGACCGTGTCGTACTGGTCGTCGGTGATCTCGGCGAGGACGCGCCCGGTCTCCTCCTGGACCTGGTCGCGGACGACGCCGAGGAGATGGTCGGTGAAGCCGTTCAGGTGTTCCCGGGTGAGCTCGAGGAGCTGGATCTCCTCCGCGAGCCGGTCGTGCTCCTTCCGGTCTCTCTCGAGCTTCCCGATGACGCCGGCGAGCCGCTTCCGCTCCTTCTCATGGCCGGCCCTCTCGGCGGCAAGCCCCCTCTGCCTTGCCGCGATCTCAGTTGCCTGCCGCTGCACCTGCCCGAGTTCCTCCCGGGCCCGCTCGAGGTCTTCCCTGGAGAACGCGATGGCCTCGATGGATTCAACGAGCGTCGCCACTTCGCCCGTCAGCGACGCTTCCCTGGCCTTCAGGCCCTTCTCCTGCTCCTCGAGGATCGGCAGGCGATCCATCTCCGGCCTTAATTCCAGGTACCGGCGGTGCCTGGCCTCGGATACCCGATACTCTTCTTCAAGGCGTCCGTGCGCGGCGGGGTCAAAGCCGAGGTCCCGGATCTCCCCGCCGATGGCGCGGCATTCTTCCTCCAGCCGTCCCAGCCTTGCCTGCAGGTCCCTCATTTTTCGCACCAGGGACTCGCGGCCCTTCAATCGTTCGGATACGACCGCGAGTTCCCTGACGTCATTCTCGAGATCCCGCAGTTCGAGCTCCAGCCTCTTCCCCTCCTCCGGATCGTAACCGAGCAAGGAGAGCTCCCCTTCGAGCTCGTCCCTGCGGGATATCGCGGCAAGGGTCCTCTCCTGGATCTCCTCCCACTCGCGGGCGACCTCATCGGCCCTGCCGCAGATCGCGGCGAGGTCCCTTGCCTCTTCCAGGAGGGGGCCCAGGCGATGCATGGCCTGCCTGGTCCCGGATATTTCCTTCCCGAGCGAAGCGATGGTCCGCCCCAGGGATGAACGCTCCTCACGTATCCCGTCCACCAGGTGCCGGTGACGGTCGCCGAGGGGCTGGCGGCAGGTGGGGCATGTCCCGCCCGGACCCTGTTCTTCGAGGGTCGCGAGGTCCGCGTCGAGCTTCGCGAGGTTCGCCCTCGCCAGGTCGAGTGCGGCCGCGTCGTCTGCTTCTCTCCTGATGAGCCCGACGCGGCGCTCTTCGAGAGCCCCGACCACCTCCCCTTTCTCTCCCGCCGGAATCCCGGCACCGGCCGCGAGGGCCGCCAGCCGATCACCGGCCTCCTGGATCTGCTCACGGCGGGAACGGAGCGGCCCTCCCCTCTTCGCGAGTTCGGAGATGGCGACTTCCTGTTTCGCGATCTCCCCCTGGAGGGCCCTTGACCGTTCCTCCATGGTTCGGAGCCGGCTGAGGCGTTCGCGGGCCTCCTCCCGCTTTCCGCTTGAAGGTTCAAGGACCTTCATCCTCTCTTCGTCCCCGCCCATCCTCGCGTCTTCTTCACGGAGCCCGCGGAGCTCAGCCCTGCCCTCCCTGATCCGGGCCCGTTTCTCCTCCTCCCTCGCGGTGAGGCCCTGGAAGGCGTGGAGCCGCTGCACCCCTTCGGTGAACCGCCCCCTGAGGGACTCGAAGTCCCTCTCGGCGGCGGAGAGATCCTCGAACTCCGCACGGTTGCGCTCGAGGGCGGCCGCCTCTCCGGCGGCACGAGCGATCTCCTTCCGGACTCCGGCGAGATCCTGCTCCCGCCGTGCCATCTCGTTCCTCGCGCTGAAGTCCCTCCTCGCACGTTCGCCGAGATCCTGGAGGCGGGATTCGACGCCGCCCTTCCTCGCCTCGAGCGAGGATCCCTCCTCCCCGAGCCGGGCGATCTCCCTTTCCGTCTCGGCCATCTGCTCCTCTGCCGTCCCGAGCTGGCGCCCGAGCTCCTCCCTGCTCACCTCTTTCAGCCTCCCCTCGATGAGGAGCATCTGCTCCCTGCCCGCCCCCGCTTCCGCGCGGAGGATCTCCCCCCCCTCGTCCTTGATCCGGTCGATGCCGAGGACCCGGCGGAACCACCTCTTCCGCTCCTCGGGGGTCGTGTCGACGAGCGCGAGGAGCTCCCTCTGGCCCGAGAAGATGGTATGCCTGAAGTCGGCATGGCCCATCCGGACGATCCGGAGGAGGGCTTCCTGGACCTCCGAGACGCCCTTTGCGAGGAGCCTGCCGCCCTGGTTGACCTGCGCCTCGTGCTTCTTCCGCCGGTCGACGGACCTGTAGACCTGGTACTCCTCCCCGCGGACCGAGAAGTCGAGGCGCACCTCGGCCCGGTCCTGCGGTCCAGCGGCTGCGCCGAGGATGAAGTCGAGCCGGGTCCCCTTCAACCCGTAGAGGCAGAAGAGGATGGCGTCCACGAGGGTGCTCTTCCCGGTCCCGTTGTTCCCGACGATGCCCGTGATCCCGTCACGGAACACGACGTCCTGGTGCCGGTAGCGCTTGAAGTTGCGCATCTGGAGCTTAAGGAGCTGCATCGCCGTCTCCCGGCTCGCCCGCCATGACCCACCGGAGGATCTCCGTACCCTTCTCCGAGACGAAGCGGTGCTTCCGTTCCTCGAGGCCCATGCCCTTCAGGTACTCCCCGAAGAGCCCCGCATAGTCCGCGCCGCTCAGGTCCCGCCGGCCGGCCAGGGGGGCGTGCGGCTCGTCGGAGAGGACAGTGAACTTCAGGTCGAGGAGACGGCCCCTCGCCTCCGTGAGGACGGCGGGGTCGAGGGACCGGAGCGCCCGCCGGTCCGCGCCCGCGAGGGTGATGACCGCCATGGGTGGCTGCGGGGAACCGGCCGCCTGCATGGCCCTCTCCGCGATGGCATCCCCGATCTCGCGGGGCGAGAGCGAGGTGCAGTCCAGTCTCCCGAGGTCGATCATCGGGGTACAGGGGAGCGCGAGAGACCCGACGGTGTGCCGGTCCAGGTCGACGGCGAGCCCTCCCTTCGTGTCCCCGATCTCGGCGTAGGTGATGAACTCCTGCGAACCGCAGTACCAGGCATTGTCGGCGACCTGCCGCTGCCCGTGGAAATGCCCGAGGGCGATGTAGTCGAACTTCGGGGAGAGCATCGTCGCGTCGATCTCGTGCTCCATGACGGTGCCGAGCCGGCGGTCGCGGAGGAGGCTCGCGAGCCCGTGGGTGACGAGGACGTTGTTCCCCCCCTTGAGCATCTCGATCCGGTCGAACTCCTGCCGGTACTGGTCGGCCTGAAGGAGATTGGGGATGAGGTGGAACCGGGTGTCCCCCAGGTCGACCGGTTCGTACCTGTACCGGTAGGCGGCATGGACAGGGGCGCTGTGGTACTCGAGCACCTCGAAGGGCGAGGTGGTGTACCGCGACTTGCTCATGTCATGGTTCCCCGCGATGATGACGAGGGGGATCCCCGCGTCGCCCAGGCGAGAGAGGCACTCGAAGGCCGTCTTGTACGCGAGGGTCTTCGGCCTGACCGAGTGGAAGAGGTCACCCGCGTGGACGACCACGTCGGGGCGGGACCGGATGACGGTGTCGATGCCGTCGAGGAAGTTGGCGTAGACGAGCCGCTCCCGCAGGTTCACGCCGTCGTCGGCGAGGCGGTTGAACTGCGAGAGGCCCAGGTGGCTGTCGCCGATGTGGACGAGTCTCATCTCTCCCCCTGCCCGGGGTCGCCCCCCGCCCTTATAGAGCTCGCGGGGGCGGTGCGAAGATGAGGGGGCCCCGGTCACCGGTTCCGATCACCAGTTATCTATACTCCTCCCCTGATATGTTATGCTGATAGCATGTCGCGAAGAGCGGTCGATGCCGTCTTCCAGGGCCTCTTCGCCCTCACCGATATCAGGGTCGTGCTCAGGCGGACCGCCCCCCGCCACGAGCTCTCCGAAGAGGACCGGCGGGCGGTCAGGGAACTCCTCGCGGACCTGAAGCGCGGGATCGGGATCCTCGAGGAGGAGCTCCTCCCATGAAGTGCGCGAGGGAGATCGAGGTGCGGGACCTCGAGGAGGTCGCGATCAACCTCGACCCCATCCAGGCGGGGGGGAGGCTCACCCCGGAGGCCATGAAGGCCGTCATCGCCTACGGCGACGGGTACTCGGTCTGCGATAACTGCCGGAAGCCCTTCCGGCTCGACCAGATCAAAAAACCCCCCATCGACTCTTTCCACCGCGACCTCGCGAAGTTCGTCAACATGGACGAGGCGAGGGTCATGCCGGGGGCACGGCGGGGGTTCCAGGCGGTCGCGGGCACCTTCGCCGGAAAGGGCGACCCCGTCCTCCTCACCGCCCTCTCGCACTACACCGAGTTCCTCGCCATCGAGGCCGCGGGCGGGGTGCCGAGGGAGATCCCGAAGGACGGGGCGAACCAAATCACCGCCGATGCCGCGGCGGCCCGGATCGAGGAGGTGACCCGGGAGCACGGGGCCCCGCCGCCCCTCCTCTTCATCGACCACTTCGACTACCAGTTCGGGAACGAGCACCAGGTCAGGGAGATCGCGAAGGCGGCCCACGCCTACGACGTGAAGGTGATGTACAACGGGGCCTACACCGTCGGGATCCTCCCGGTGGACGGGAGGGAGCTCGGCGTGGACTTCGTCGTGGGGTCCGGCCACAAGAGCATGGCCTCCCCCGCCCCGTCAGGCATCCTCGCGACCACGAAGGAGTACGCCCCCGAGCTCCTCCGGACCACCCGGGCGAAGGGCGACGTCACCGGCCGGTCCTTCGGGGTGAAGGAGGTCGAGCTCATGGGCTGCACCCTCATGGGCGCGACCGTCATGGGGATGATGGCCTCGTTCCCTGCCGTGAAGGAACGGGTGAACCGGTGGCAGGAGGAGCTCGCGAACGGGAAGCTCGTCATCGACGCCCTCTCCTCCATCGAAGGCACCTCCGTCCTCTCGGAGATGCCGAGGAGGCACACCCTGACCCGGGTGGACACCCGGGGCTCCTTCGACCGGGTCGCGCAGGCGCACAAGAAACGGGGGTACTTCTTCACGAGCGCCCTCGGCGACCGCGGGATCGGGGGGGTCATCCCGGGGGCGACGAGGGTCTGGAAGTTCAACACCTACGGGCTCACGAGGGCCCAGTGCGAGTACGTCGCGGCGGCCTTCCGGGACATCGCCCGGGAGAACGGGATACCGGTCACCTGAACCGGTGATCAGGGACCCGCTATTTTTTCACCCTCTTTGCCATCCCGAAGCACTCGAACGCCTCGTCCTGCCGGCCGACCTTCACGAGGGTGTTACCCTTCGCGATCCAGGCCTGGCAGGACTTCGGGTCGATCCTGAGCGCCGCCGTGTAGCACTCCAGGGCCTCGGCGTGCCGGTCGAGGGCCTTCAGCTCGTTGCACTTCGCGAGCCAGGCGTCGGCCGAGCCGGGGTCCTCCCTGATGGCCCGGTCGAAGAAGGCGATGGCCTCCTCGTGCCGCCCCTCGCTCGCGCAGCGCCGGCCCTCCTCCATCGGGGTGCAGGCCTTCTCCTCTCCCTCCCCCGGCTTTCTCCCCGCCATGAACAGTGGTGGGACGGGGAGATGATGAGCCTTGGGCTTTCGGCCGCGGGAGAAGAAAGGATGGGCTTGGTCGGATTCGAACCGACGATCCCCGCCTTGTAAAGGCGATATCATGACCGACTAGACCACAAGCCCGCTTCATAGGATGTACCACGGGAACCTATTAACATTGTTGAACCGCCGGCGGCAGGGCACCGCCGGGAAAAACCTATAAATACCGGGATGCCCGCATCTCTCCCTGCGGGTGGGTGGGTGAAGCTCAGGCACATACGGCTGCGGCCCGACGGGAAGACGGACTGCTTCTGTCCGTACACCTACCAGGCGAAGCTCCGCTGGTGCTTCGGCCCCCGGTGCCCCGAATGGGAGGAGGCCGCGGGCGGGCGGACGCTCCCCCGCCTCCTGAACCGGGCGGGCTACGTCGTCATCCCCCTGTCCATCGCCGGCATCGTCTGGAGCGTCCTCAATTACCTGCTCCACCACCTCACGGTGAGCGTCTGCGTCCTCCTCCTCGGGATCTGCCTCGTGTACTTCATCCCCGCGGACGAGCCCGGGCCTGACCGGTTCGGGACCTGCCGGAAGATCGCCCGCGAGGAGGAGGCCTTCGAGGAGCGGGGCGGGTACCTGAAGAAGTAGGCCGGAGAGATCAAAAAAAGGGTTCGGGCGAACCCGAACGGGGTGATGACTTTATAATCACCCTCCCGTTTTTTTATTGAAACCCGAAGCAGTGATGACTTCGTCATCACGCTTCAGGTTCTATGAGAACCCGAAGGAGGGCCTCACTTCGGAGTCCCCTTCCGGGTTCTATACGAACCCGAAAGACTTCAACGTCACGTCCGGGTTCAACGAGCCGACGTGGTACACGACGCCCTCGGTGAGCTCGTTGATCACGACCTCGGCGGGCGAGAAGAGCGAGGTGTCGATCTTGTAGAAGTCGAACTTCGCCTCCTTGAAGATCTCGTAGAAGGGCTTCCCGTACCCCTTGGACTTGTTGCTCGGTATCTTCTCGAGGAACTCCTTGATCTTCGGGTTCCGGATGGTCAGGTAGATGGAGCCGTGGTAGATGGTCGCGTCGTTCGTCGAGCCCATGGCCTTCGTCGCGTCTTTCTTCACGGGCGCGATGGGGGCGGTCCCGATGCCCGACACGATGGTACGGGTGTCGAAGCCGAGCTCGTTCAGCTTGTACACCGCCGTCTCGACGCACCTCCCCGCGACCTGGATGGACCCCACGAGGGAGGCCGTCGGCGCGACGACCGCGCAGGTGTTCGCCACGTCCACGCCGCACTCGCCCGCGATCTTCTCGAGGACCTCGCCGTTGGGGAGGTGGTCGCTCTCCAGGCAGATGACCGCGTCCTCGCAGTCGTCCTCGTAGTCGATGACCTCGTAGGTGTGCTTCGGCTTCAGGGAGAGGGCCCGGGCGGGTCCGCTCCCCATCGCCGAGTAGTTCCCGACCTTGACGGTCCAGCCCGCCTTCTGGGCCCCCAGGCAGGCGATGGAGGGGAAGTCGGTCGCGACCTCGATGAAGGGGACGGGGACGCCCTTGATCTGCCCCATCCGGAACCCGACCTCGCCGAGCCCCCCCATGCAGATCTCGGTGAAGATCCGTCCCGCCTGGTACCCGCCCCGGGTCGAGACACCGCAGTCGACGATCCGGGCACCGTTGTCGAGCTGGTGGAACGCCGCGTTAAAGTCCTCGGGATATTCCGCGAGCTCGTTGAAGAGATCGAAGGCAAGTTCATTCACGCTGAGCACGAGCATTTCCCCCGGTTGAGATGATGAAAAGATCAGGGGGGAAGGATATGATAAGTTTTGTCAAATCACTTTCAGGCCCTCACCGCAGGTACTCGAGGACCCGGCCGGGGTCGTACCGGAGGCTGATGAGCCGGGTCCGGCCCCTCCCGTCCCGGTAGGAGAGGTTCACGAGGCGCATCGCGTCGAGCTTCTTCACCATCTCGTAGAACCGGGTGTACCCGAGGCTCTCCTCTTCCTTGAGGGCCTTGAAGACCTCGCCGGCGTTCATCTCCTTCTCGCCGCTCGAGAGCTCGGCGACCTTTTTCAGGAGCTCCTTCTCCTCGGCCTTCAGGGTCTTCACCGTGAAGGCGAGGTGGAGGTACCGCGAGACCTCGTAGGCCCGGCAGACGTCCTCCCGCTCGATGGTGCGCCGGGCGGCCTTCTCGGCCGAGAGCGTCGCCCGCTTCAGGAGGTCGATCCCGACCCGGAGGTCGCCGCTCTTCATGGTCTGCTCGACGACGAGCCGGAACATCGGGTCCGGGAGGACGTTCGGGTAGAGCCCCTGGTTCACCCGGTCCCGGAGGATCCCCGACACCTCCTCCTCCCTGTACGGGGGGAAGTAGACCTCGGTGGGCCGGAACACCGACGCCACCCGGGCGTCCACGGCCTGGACCAGGTCGACCGTCATGTCCGAGATGATCAGGATCACCCCGATGCGGGTGCCCGGGTAGGCCTCGTGGGAGCGCAGGAGGGTGTAGAGGACCTTGTTCATCTCGTTCTCGTAGAGGAGGTAGTTCGCGTCGTCCAGGCAGACGAGGAGGACCGCGTCCTCCTTCTGCATGATCCGGGTGATGGCGTCGAAGACCTGCTTGAAGGAGGTCCCCGACGCGGGGGGGAGGTGGCCGGCGAGCCGCCGGTAGATCTGGGAGAAGATGGCGAACTTGGTGTTGTCGATCTGGCAGTTCACGTAGACGGGGATGAGCTTCTTCGTCGTCTCCTCGATCTCGGAGAAGAGCTTCTTCACCGAGGTGGTCTTCCCCGTACCGGGGAGCCCGCGGCAGACGGTGTTCAGGGGCCGGGCGCCTTTCAGGCCAGGCCTCACCTGGAACGCGAGCTCCTTCACCTGGTCCTCGCGGTGCTGGAACTGCTCGGGGACATAGTCGAGCTCGAAGACCTCCGGTTCGCGGAACAGGGTCTCGTCCCACATGAGGAGGCTCTTTTTCATCCCACTAGACACTCCATCGGGTTGTATTTAAACCCCGGCCATGTGCGGTGCGGAGGTGAAGGTCCCCGGGGTGCATGCACCTCTAGGGGTTCATGCACCGCTTGCAGAGGCTCTTCCCCGTGAGAAGCCGGGAGAGCTTCTCCTGGTTCTTCGTGATGGACAGGCCACAGCCCTCGCAGGCCACCTCGCCCTCGGCGACCACGGGCTTCCCGGGCTGCGGCTTCGCCTCGGCAGGGGCCTCCTTCGGCGGCTGGGGCACGAGAGTCCTCCGGGGTTCGGGCGCAGGGGCCGGCACCGCCGGGGGCTTCGGCTCGGCCTTCGGCGCCGGCTGGGGCTTTGCGGCCGGCTTCACCACCCTCGTCTCCGGGGTCACCCTGACCGTCGCCGGAGGTGCAGGGGCCTCGCCGTCCTCGGCCGGGGCCTCGGGGCGGGACACAGCGGGCGCGGGTGCCGGTTCGCGGGCCGCCCGGGGTACCGGCTCCGGCGCCGGCGCGGCGGCGGCAGGCTTTGGTGCCGGAGCCGCCGGCGGGGGGGCCTGCCAGTCGGGCACGGCCGCGATGACCGCGGAACCGGGCTCGGCGAGCACCCTCCGGCGGTAGGCCTCCACCCGCTCGGCGGTCGCCTGGTCGCCGTGCCCGAGCCGGGCGAGCATCCCGTCGAGGAAGGCGACGAGCTCGGCGGTATCCCCGTCTTCCCCGACCTCCCCCTGCACCTCCAGCCTGAGGTTCTCGTAGTTCTCGAGGTTGATGGTGATCCCGATGGTCGCTATCTTCCTGCCCATAGTAGAGAGTTGTCGATGCGGGTATATGTGTGTGAGGTCGGTGAGGGTGAGAGGTGCGGCCGGTCAGGCCGGGGTGTCCCCCGGTCCACCGGCCTCCTCCGGTTCCGCGGGCCCGACCAGTTCTCCCCGGTCCGGCTCCGCGTATTCGTCGGAGGTGCTCCAGACCTCGAGGACCTGGTCCTGGTCACCCTCAGGATGAGGAGGAGGCGCGATCCCGGGACCGCCTTCAGCGGGGGCGCCGAAGGCCGCGAGATCCCAGGGGGAGCGGTATATCTTCCCCGCGTGGATTCGGTAACGGAACCGGTGCGGCCACGGCTCGCTGAGGGTGACCCCCCGCTCGTACACCGCCTCCGCGAGGGAGCGGGTCAGGTAGACCGAGCCGTCCTCGGTGAAGAGCACCTCGTCCACGTAGCGCTGCAGGTACCACCTGAGCTCCGAGACGAGGGAGAGGGCGCTCCCGAGCGACGCGGTGGTGATCTCCACCCCGACGGGGTGCCGGACCGGGTGGTAGAACCTGAGCATCGCGCGGCTCGTGTCCGAGTCGTAGAGCGTGGTGTAGAGGTCCGAGCCTTCCCGTTCGATGATGAGGATCTTCATGCGGTGTCCCGGGAGGAGAGTCGGTGCTCCCAGTACCCTTGGCGATCGCTCTTGAATAGCTTCCCGTCACCGGGTCCCCGGAGGGTTCCCCTGCCGCTTCACGGCGCAGGCCCTCCCCACGACCCGGAAGGCGTCCTCCAGGTCGGCGAAGTTCGGGATATGGTTGGCCCGGAGGACCTGGACGCTGCCCGCGACCGAGGAGCCGCCGAGGAAGCAACCGACCACCATCTTCTTCGTGTTCCGGGAGAACCTGACCACCTCCTGGGCGAGCTGGACGGGGTCGAGGACCGCGTCGGGGACCGAGACGACGAAGGCGATGTCCCAGAACTCCTGGTGCTTCACCAGGAAGTCGAAGACCCGGGCGTACTCCCCGACCCCCGAGTCGCCGACGAGGTCGAGGGGGTTCCCGTGGCTCCAGCTCGCGGGGAGGAATCTGTTCAGCTCCGCGAGGGTCGCGGGGTGGAGATCCACGAGGTCGACCCCGTACAGCTCGGCATAGTCGGAGGCGAACACGGCGAAGCCGCCGGCGTTCGTGATGACGATCCCCCTCCGGCCGGCGGGATAGCCCTCCGAGGCGAGGAGCTCGGCGAGGAGGAAGGCCTCCCTGAGGGACTGGGTGCCCGTGATCCCCGCCCTCCGGAAGGCCGCCAGGTATACCTCGTGGCTCCCCGCGAGGGCTCCGGTGTGGGAGGAGGCGGCCGCCCTGCCCTTCGCCGAGAGGCCGGTCTTGATCGCGATGACCGGCACCCTCGCCGAGGCGCGCTCCACGGCCTCGAGGAAGGCGGGGCCGTCCTTCACCTCCTCGATGTACATGACGACGGCCTTCGTGGCAGGGTCGTCCCCGAGGGCGAAGAGGAAGTCCTCGAACCCGAGGTCGGCCTGGTTCCCGACGCTCACGACGGCGGAGAAGCCGAACTCCTCGGGCACGGACCAGTCCACCATGGTCGCGATGACCGCTCCGCTCTGGGAGATGAAGGCGACCCGCCCGGGCCTCGGGGTGATCGGGCCGAAGGTGGTGTTCACCCCCTGGTGGGGGAGCATGATCCCGAGGCAGTTCGGCCCGATGAGGCGCAGGGAGTACTTCCGGGCTGTCCCGAGCACCTGATCCTCGAGGGCCTTCCCCGCGGGCCCCGTCTCCCCGAACCCTCCCGCGAGGATGATCGCGGTCTTCACGCCCGTCTTCCCCGCCTCCTCGATGATCCCGGGGACGAGACGGGCGGGGACGGCGATGACGGCGAGCTGGACCGGTTCGGGGAGGGCCGAGAGGGACGGGTACGTCTGCCTCCCCTGGACCTCGCTCCGGTTGGGATTGACCGCGTAGAGCTTCCCGGGGAAGGGGAGGAGGTTCCGGAAGACGGCGTACCCGACCTTCGAGGGATCGCCGGAGGCACCCACCACGGCGATGGACTTCGGGGAGAAGATCTCGGGATCGAGGGCGCAGTGGACCTTCCGCGGCCTCGCCGGTTCCTCCGTGGCAAGGTACATGCGGGCGTCCACCGCGCAGGCACCCTTCTCGTACAGGATGACGGGGTTGAGGTCGAACTCCGCGATCTCCTCCCGAACGAACATGTCGGCCGCGGCGGCGAGGAGGGAGGCCAGGGCGGCCTCGTCCTTCGGCGGCTCGCCGCGGTACCCCGCGATGAGCCGGTACCCCCGGATCTCCCTCACCATCTCCGCGGCCTCGTCCCTGCCGAGGGGGAGGAGCCGGACGGCGACGTCCCGCAGGACCTCGACGAGGGTCCCGCCGAGGCCGAAGGTGAGGACCTTCCCGAAGGTGGGGTCGGTCTTCCCCCCGATGAGGATCTCGAGGCCGGGCGGAAGTTCCTGTTCCACGATGATCCCGTGGACCGTGGCGTCGGGTATCCTGTCCTTCACCCGCGAGAGGATCCCCTGGCAGGCCGACCGCACCTCTTCGGGATCGTGGACCGCACGGACCACCCCGCCGACGTCGCTCTTGTGGACGATATCCGGGGAGACGATCTTCAGGACGACGGGAAACCCGATCTCCCGCGCGATCCGGACCGCCTCGCCGGGGTCCTTCGCGAGGCCGTGGGCGGGCACGGGGATACCCGACCGCCTGAGAACCTCGTACCCTTCCGGTTCCGTGAGAAGCCTTCCTGCCATGTCTGCAACCAACCCCCGATCCTCCGCTTATGGGTGGATGGTGCTTCCTCCCTTATAGACCTCCCCCCGGGGATCCCAGGGGGGGCGGCTGGTTCAACCCGATCGCTCGTGGCCCACGGGCCGTTTCGGAGACGCCGAATCGAGGATCGCACCCAGGGCCTCCGGGTCCGTGACCGGAAGCTCGCAGGTGTGGTTCCTGCAGACGTAGGCCGCGGCCTTTCCCGACTTCAGGGTGAAGGCCCTCGTGAAGGGGGCGAGGGCTTCGAGAAGAGGATCGCCCGAGGCAGGCTTCAGGAGGACCGCCGCGTCGGGGCGGCCGCGGGAGGAGATGGCGGCGAGGAGCGCGCGGGTGTCCGCCGCGTCGGGTTCCCCGACCACGACCACGTCGATCGGGGGATGGAGGCCGGCCTGGAGGGCCGCCATCATCCAGCCCGACGCCGCCGCCGAGCCCGCATGCTCCCCGAGGTACCAGGCCTCGAGTTCCCTCGCGAGGTCCAGGTACCTCGTCCGACCCGTCAGGTGCGAGAGGAGGAGGAGGTTCTGGAGGGCGACCGAGTTCGCCGACGGGGTCGCGCCGTCGTGGACGGGTTTCAGCCTCGCGATGAGGGGCTCCCCGTCGTCGGGGGTGAAGAACAGTCCCCCGCGATCGCCGTCCCGGAAGTGATCGACGAGGAGGTCGGTGAGGGTCGCCGCCCGGTCCAGAAACCTGGTGTCGAAGCTGGCACGGTACAGCTCGATGAGTCCCCAGGCGAGGAAGGCGTGGTCGTCGGCATTCCCCGGCACGGCGGCGTCCCCCGACCGGTACCGGTGCCAGAGCCTCCCGTCCTTCCGCGCGAGGGCGGAGAGGACGAAGTCGGCGGCTGCCCGGGCCGTTGCCAGGTACTCGTCGGACCCGAAAACCCGGGCGGCGATGGCAAAGGCGGCGATGGCGAGCCCGTTCCAGTCGGTGAGGACCTTCTCGTCCCGGGCCGGCCTTACCCGCATCCCCCGGGCCGACCTGACCTTCGCCATCGCGGAGGCGAGGATCCCGTCGAGCTCGCTCGGGAGGATTCCCATGTCGGCAGCCACCTCCCCGCCGGTCCTCGCCAGGTGGAGGACGTTCTCCCCGGTGCCCGACGCTCTCCCGCGGCGGGGGAGGTTCCCCTCCCTGCACACCCCGTAAGTGGAGACGAAGGCCCCGAGTTCGCTCCCCCCGAGGAT
>DATIYO010000102.1:0-24629 GCA_035517575.1 Methanomicrobiales archaeon | reverse complement strand
GTTGGCCGAGTTGAGCAGGTCGACGAGCGCGGTCGCCGCGTCGGAGGCCTGGAGGCCAGCGAGCTTGACCTCGGGTGCGCCGCCGGTGTAGGTGGCTGCTCCCGTGCTCACTACCTGGGCCGAGTCCTGGGTCGTGCCGCCAACCGAGATGGCCGGAACCACATCAGCGATGCCGTTCATCATCGGGTGCTGGACCACGGCGAAGTACTGGCCTGCGTAGAGACCCTCGGTGTCGCCCCGGTCGAGCTTGTATGAGTAGCTCGCGTCGGAGTTGACCGTCGCGGTCTTCGCATAGAGCTGGTAGTTCTTGCCGAAGAGCCAGACGTAGACATTGGTCGGCTTGCCTTCCGCAGTGCCGGTGATGTAGAGGATGTCACCCTTCGCAAGCGTGTTGGTGCTCGCGGACGCGGTGACGAAGGGCTTCTTCAGGACGACCGACGCGGTCGCGTAGGTCTTGTCCGCCAGGCTCGCAGAGGCACCGGACGCGTTCACGGCGACGGCGTAGATGGTGTACGTGCCGGCGTCGAGGCTCCGGGTGAGCGAGGAGGTGTCCCACTTGAAGCTCCAGGTGTTGTCGGTGTTGACGTCAACGACCTCCCAGCACGAGTTGCCGTTGGGGCAGGGGTCGACGGTGTTCACGCTGACATCAGCGAGGGACACGCCGTCGGGGTCGTTGAGGTTCGGGCCCTTGAGGAACAGGTAGACGTTCTTGCTGTCGGTGTCGGTACCCGTGAGCTTCACGGTCTCACCGAGGTAGTAGCTCCCGGTTCCCTCGTAGGTGATGGTGACCTGACCCTTCTCGACGGTCACGTCGACCTGGTCGTACTTGCTGTTGTCCAGCGGGTCGACCGCCTTCACCGTGTACTTCTTGTCATCGGTGGTGGAGGTCGTGTTGAACTCGATGGACCGGGTGCCGTCGGCCTTCGTCGAGACGATGGCTGCGGTGCCATTCACGGCCATGCCGTTGTCGGACGAGAGCTCCTTCGCACCGATCGTGGTGCCGGCGATCTCGATGATCGCGGCAGCCGTGTTGTTCACCGAGACCTGGCCGTCAAGGACGAACGGGTACGTCTTGGGCGCGGTTACCGAGGCTCCCTTGATGTACAGGTAGTAGTTCTTCAGGCTCTCGCCGGTGATGGTCACGACGAAGTCGTTGCCGCGGACCACGCTCTCCTTGTTCGTGGTGAGCGTGATGGGCTTCGAGAGGACCGTGAAGGTCACCGCGTTCGAGTCCGTGCCGGCCTGCTTGTAGAAGTCGGTGCCAGCAGAGAACTTCATGGTCGCCGTGTAGGTCCCGGCGTCGACCGCCTGGAGCATGATCGGGTCAAAGAACCCGTTCGGGTCGAGGACGGTGTTCGTGTTGACGGTTCCTACCTGCGAGTCCGTCCAGTTCGCGGAGCCGGTGATGTTGATGCCGGCGAGCGAGACCTGGTTGAAGCCGAACCGGGTGAGTTCACCACCGTTGGGGGTGACGATCCGGAGGTCGGCCTTGCCCGGGTAGACGTTCGGGGTACCGGTGATCTTGTAGTAGGTACCGAAGTCGGGCGCCGCGATCTTGAACGTGATGTTCGTGGTCCGGGTGAGGGACTTTCCGTCGACCGAGTCGATGCGGTTCACCAGGTAGACACCAATGGAGAGGTCAGTCGCCTCGATGGTGATCCCGTGGGCAGAGTCTGCCTTGTCACCGGCAACCACCACGTTCCCGTTGACCGGGTAGTAGAGGCCGTAGACGCCACCGACGATCGCACTGTCGACGGTGAAGTCGTTCTGGTTGGTGACGGGGATTTCCTTGATGATCGCCTTGGTGACATCGTCATCGACGAACTTTCTGAAGGCCGTCACGGTACCGGTCAGCCCGGCCACGTTCAGGTCCTTCTCGTAGACGAAGATGTGGTCCCCTGCGACGATATTCTTGATCGTGGGCGTCCTCGCCGCGACGGGCGAGGAGAAGACCACGAGGAATACCGCGAGGGCGACGATGAGCAGTTTCATGGTACTCTTCATGCGTTACCTCCTTACATTCACAGGCATGCTGTCAAAGGGTTTCGACAAATCGGGGGAAGGACGCCTTTCCTGGGACGTGCACGGGGAGAGGTCCTTCCCTGACCGTGAGGCGATACTCTGGATGTTGTTTATGGGTGGCCGGATCAGCATCTGGTGACCACCCAGATCCTCAAGGGAGGATCTGGTAATAACTTTTTCTATTTTAGTAGCACCTTATGTGATTATTATTATGACAAGTCAGACCTCGCCAGGTATCACGGGGTCTTTCGAGCCGGGAATAGGGATGAAACAGAGCGGAATCTGGAAAGCAGCTTATTGCTGCCAATTTCTTAAATTATTAACATCCCGTTATATTATAACAACTCGTGTTACGAATCGGCAGATTCTTATAACTCAAAGTGGAGTCTGTTCCGGTGAGAAGATGCATATTCCTGATGGTTATTTGGGACCGATCACCTTCGTTGCCCTGTATGTTGTTATGATCCCGATCTGGCTGTATGCTGGTCACTGGGTACAGAAATCCCTTCGATCCCGTCAGGTGCCCTACCTGGCACTGGCTGCTGCTTTCTCGTTCGTCATCATGATGTTCAACGTGCCCGTTCCCGGTGGCAGCTCGGGACATGCCGTCGGAAGCGCCCTCGTCGCGATCATCCTTGGTCCCTGGACCGCGGTCGTGACCACGTCGGTCGCGCTCCTCATCCAGTGCCTTCTCTTTGGGGACGGCGGGGTTACGGCGTTCGGCGCGAACTGTTTCAACATGGGCGTGGTCATCCCGTTCCTGAGTTACTATGTTTATAGACTCATCGCCGGGAGATCGGCGATCACCTCGAACCTGAGGATCGCCGGCGCCGCGGTTGCAGGGTATGTCGGGCTGACCGTCGCGGCCGTGGTTGCCGGGTTCGAGATGGGTATCCAGCCGATCCTCGAACACACACCCGCGGGTGTTCCTCTCTACATGCCCTATGGGCTCAATGTCACCGTACCGGCAATGCTGATTGAGCATGCAGCCTTCTTCAGCTGGGTGGAGGCGATCATCACCGGGCTGGCATTTGCCTACATCGCACGGAACAATCCCGGGATCATCTTTGACTACGGGCCACGGAATGATAAGAAGATGAATGCCGGCCAGGTGGCTGTGCCGGTGTGAGGTGAAGTGAACCATGGACAGGACGTTTAAGGTTCTCCTCATCGCACTGATAATACTCATTGTCATAGTGCCCATTGGATTAATCGCGACAGGGACTGCCTTCGGGGAATGGGGCCCCGATGAACTCCAGGCGGCAGTAGGTTATGTGCCGGCAGGGCTTCAGCAGCTTTCAGGCCTCTGGACCCCCCTCCTGCCCGATTATGATTTCCCGGGCGGACATGATACTCTCCCCAGCCAGGCTCCGGGATATTATGTATCCGCTATCGTCGGGGGTCTTCTCTGCGCCGGTGCAGGGTACCTCGTGGCCAGAACCATCATCAGGAGGACGGACTGAATCCTTGAAGTTATTTCTCTTTTTTAGATGTTTTTAACTGGGAACAAGAAACGGGATATCCAGTGTCCTCATCGGGTTTCTGCCCTTCAATCAGGCCTCTCCACGCTCTCGCCCATATATGGACTGAATGAATCCTCCTGTTCATGGTCGTACAACGAAACGAATCCAGCCCGGGATCGCGGGCAATTGTTACCTTCTAAAAGGGGTTGATGGAGATCATGGGATCCGATCACCCTGTACTACAGGATGCCAGGTTTATGCCGGGGCTCGTGTTCGTGTGAAAGGGCATGCAGGTGGTCGTGTATGAGCCTGCCATGCTGATGGATGTGGGTATGGATGAGGTTTGCGGACATCAGCAACTTCAGATCATTCATAACCGAGGTGCAGTTCCGATCTCCCATAATCGTATGATCTTCGCCGACAACGATTGCACGGGTGCTGATCTTCTCGACGATATCCAGGTTATGGGTGGCCGTGACGATCGTCTTTCCCGCCCTGGTGAGTTCCCGGATCAGTTTGATGAACCACATCTGGCTTCGGGGATCGAGGCCGCCGGTTGGTTCGTCCAGCAGGAGGACATCCGGGTTCGTGGCGAGGATGGATGCGATGCAGACCTTCTTCTTTTCACCGCCGCTGAGCATATGGGGTGCCCGGTCCCGCAGGGGTTCTATGCCGAGCATCGCGATGACGTCCTCGACCCGCCGACGGACCTCTTCCGGGGGCATGTCAAGCTGGAGGGGCCCGAATGCGATCTCGTCGAAAACGGTTGAGGAGAACAGCTGGACGTCCGGGTTCTGGAACAGGAAACCTACCTTTTTGCGGAAAAAACGATTGAACTCATTCTTTTCAAGGGTATCAAATACTTCTTCCGTCACGAGGGTCCCAAACGCATGGAATTCACCCGAGGTTGGATAACTCAGCGCATCCATGATGGAGAGCAGCGTGGATTTGCCGCTGCCGTTCGATCCCATGATGGCGACCTGTTCTCCGGCACGAATGGTGAGGTTCACGTCGCGTAATGCCTCGAATCGCCGGAGATAGGTGTAGGAAACATTGCGGAACTCGAAGATGGTATTCATGATGACCCTCTTATACCTGGATCAGGTTCCTCGATGCAAGCACGAGGACCATGCTGAACGCGAGCACGCTTACGAGTGCCACGTAATCGCGCCGGTGGATCGAATAGCGGTGCAGGAGCCTGATATCACCGTTGAACCCCCTTGAGATCATGGCACGGTGAACCTTCTCGCTCATGTCCAGTGATTTTATGAGGGTGTAACCGACCCGGCCCCCGACCCACTTCTGCTCTTCCACCAAAGGCAGGGCTTTCATGGTCCTGCTTTTCTTGGCCAGGTAAAAATCCTTCACCATGCCGATGAAGAGGAAGATGTACCGGTAGCACATATCGAGGGTCAGGACATACACCTTGGGAACTTCGAGAGCACGCAGGGATTTGAAGATCAGGTCCCGGGGGGTGGTGAGGAAGAGGAGCACGGCCGCGGATACGCAGGTGGCCACCCTCAGGACGAAGGTGAGCGCGACCAGGGCCCCCTGTCTTGTGATCGCAAGAGTCTCCGGAAGCGGGAGCGGGCCCAGATGGGCACCGGGCCCCAGCGTCGCGACCGGTATGAGGGTATCACCGGCCAGGAAGACATTGAAAAGGACCGGTATGGTGATAACCCCCGCAAAGATAGGGATAAAGACCCACACCCTTTTTAAGAAAAAGAGGATCTCCACCCGGCTGAAATACGCAAATACGAGGGTCAGCAGATACACGATTACGAGGACCAGGGGGTTGTGTGTCATGGCCACGGCAAAGATGAGGGCGATGATCGAGACGAGTTTTACCCTCGGGTCAAGGCTCTGCAGGAGACCGTTCCGCTTCGCCACGCTGTCGTTGATCAGGCATTCTTCAAAGAACCTGAAGATATCGGAGATCGTTTTCTGGACGAAACTCTTCTTCCTGCCGGTGCTCGCCGTATAGCATGAGCAGGGGCCTGTATCGATCTCTTTCATCCATTCGGGTATCATAAACGAGTCGTTGGGCCTTGCCATGACGAGATATTCTCAGGAGATGGCTGCATGAAGTATTACATTATTCTATAAAGGTATTACGGAATAATTCAATTCTCTCATTACGTAAGAAAACCCTTCAGCCCGCCCATGAGGAGGATCCCCGCCGCCCTGACGACCCGCGGGTTCACGGCGAGCCGGCGGATGATCGCCGCCGGCCGGTCCATGTCGCCGACCTCGAGGATCTCCCGGACGGTGTCCGGATCCCGGAGGGCGGCGATGACCGCGTCCACGTCGGCAGGGGAGAGCCCCCGCCGGGCGCGGTACACCGCCCAGCCGATGGCGAGCTCCCTGCCGAAGTCCTCTCTCCACCTCCGCTCGTAGGGGGCGAGGTCGCGGTCGCGGAAGGTGCCCTTCCCGCAGCACTCCGCGGCGACCGCGGCCGCGTGCCGCGCGGCGCGCACGCCGGTGTAGATGCCGCCGCCCGAGGTCGGCTTGGCCATCCCCGCGGCGTCCCCGACGACGAGCGCGCGCGAGCCGAAGGTCTTCCCGATCACCCCGAGCGGGAGCGCCCCCGAGACCAGGTGGACCGCCGCGTCGCCGCGATCGCCGAGGAGGGCCTGCAGCCTCCCCCTCAGGTCCCCCTCGCCGCAGAGCCCGATCCGTGCCCTGCCCTGTCCCGAGGGGATCACCCAGCCGAAGAACTCGGGGGATGCGTGGGGGTGGATACCGACGGACCGCGGGTCCGCGTCGCACGGCACCTCGGCCTGGAGGCCCCCGAGGACCGAGCCCGCGCGGCCGAGGCCGAGCATCCGCGCGACCGAGGAGCGCGCGCCATCGGCGGCGATGAGGAGGGAGAACTCCACCTCCTCCCGCCCCCTGGCGCCCTTCGTGACCGCGCGGTTCCCCGAGACCGACGCGACCGCGGTCTTGAGCCGGAACTCCGCGCCCGCGTCCGCCGCCGCTTTTGCCATCTCCCCGTCGAGGGCCCCGCGGTCCACCACGTACGCCTTCGGTTCGCCCGCGTCGATGACCAGGGGTTCGCCCGAGGAGGGGAAGAACCGGGCGCCGTGCACCGTGTTCCGGATGGAGCGTCGGGAGACGCGGCACTCGGCGAAAGCGGCGATGGAGAGGAGGCCCGCGCACTGGACGGGGAACCCGACCGTCCCGTGCTCCTCGACGCAGAGGGTCCGGAGGCCCGCCTCGGCGCAGGATCGGGCTGCCGCCGACCCGGCGGGCCCTGCCCCGGCCACCACCACGTCGTACATCCCGGGAGGTTTGGGCCCGCGGGGTCTTATCTCTGCCAGTCCGGGCCCGGTCGCCCGCGAACGGCCGGGGGGGAAATCTTTATGGAACGTCGTATTGACCCTCTCTCACCGAAAAGGGGAGGCCCGGGCGGCAGCGAGCCGCCGGCGGCAGGGAGAGCGGCCATGAACGAGCCCAGGGAGTTCCGGTGGAAGCAGTGCCTGGTCATCCGCGGGGATATCAGGATGAGCTGCGGCAAGATCTCGGCCCAGGCCGCCCACGCCGCCGTCGCGGCCTACGAGCGGTGCGACCGCGAGACCCGGGAGCGCTGGCTCCGCGAGGGGCAGAAGAAGGTGGTCCTGAAGGTGAAGGACGAGCGGAGCCTTCTCGAGCTGAAGACCATCGCCGAGACGCGGGGGATCGCGGCGGCCCTGATCGAGGACGCGGGGCTCACCGAGGTCCCGCCCGGGACGAGGACGGCCCTCGGCCTCGGCCCCGCCCTCGCCGAGGAGATGGACCGGGTCACCGCCGGCCTCCCCCTGCTGTGAGATCTCGTCCGAGGGGTTTCGGCATCGGCCGGCATGTTTCCCGTTTAAACCGCCGCAGACCACTCTCCTCGTCCGCGTGATTACCCGGTTCCGGCTGAGATTCGCCGGCTGATCCCGTCAGCCCTGCGGGGAAAGCCGCTCCCTGTACCTCTGGGATGCTTCTCCGCCCTTGAGGCAGAAGGTGAGATATTCGAGGCCGATCTCGTCGATCAGGGGGCATTCGGGGCACACGCACCCGAAGTCCTCGGTGACGCACCGGAAACTCTGTCCATAGATACAGTAAAGGAGTTCCTTCGCCTCCGCGGCGCATGGATTGTAGGTCGGGCACCCCGCGCAGATGCACTTCTCCCTGAGTTCCCTGACCTTCCCGTCCCCGAGACCGGAGAAAACCGTATCGAACCGATCCATGGATCATCACCCAGCAGGGAGTGAGCCGGTATGCCTTATTCCTGGTGGTCGCTCCGCGGGCCGGATCTCCTGCGGAACATCACCTTCGGCACACCGGCGTGAACCTTCTTCAGCCTCCACTCCCTGGCGAGGACTTCCTGGAACTTCGCGCCGAACTCTTCCTGTTCCTTCCGGGGAAAATAGAACCAGGAGTGGGGGAAGAGGTCGGCCTCCTCCCTCGTCCAGTGGGCGTTGATGACATCGTAGAAGGGAAAGATCCGCGGCCGCCACAACCTGTCCCCGTACGGGGTCTGCTGAAGGTCTCTCGCGAGCATCGCCATGCCGCGGTGTTCCTCGATGAGGACAAGGGTCGTGTCCACCAGGTCGGGGTTCTTCTCCATGGCCGGGAAGATGGTCGCCTCTTCTGCCACGTGATGCGAGAGGATGCGGTTGACGAGGAACGGGTACAGCTCCGTCCGGAGGGAAATCTCGTCGGGAGTGCTCTTCCAGAGCCTCTCGAAAATCAGCCTGAAATCGTCATGGTCTCTTTTTATGAACTCTCCAATGGTCACATCCACGCTCTCACCCTCCCCGGCCTTTCACGGGTTTCCAGCTACCGGAACGAACCGGAGCTTCATTGCCCAACCCCCGCGGGGAAAATATAAAAAGATTCCGGGTGGTCCGCCCGCGGGTTCCCTGATGGCCGGGGACGGTTTTGATGCCTTCCTCCCGCATCCGCGCCCTCCCGGTTGGCGGTCTTCACCCACGCCGGCGTTGTTCAAACGATGTCACAAAATCTGAAAGGAAGGGAAGCCTATTTCAGGTTCCTGTCTGACCACGGGGCCCGGGAGGTGAAGACATGCCCGAGGCCGTCCGGAGAGGAAGTTTCCCGGCACTCCGATCCCTCGTCACGGTCGAGAACATCCGGGAGTTCATCAGGCCGTCCCGGCTCGACATCGCCAACCGGCATATCCTCCTCCTCCTCTTCTTCTTCTCTATCGTCTCCATGGCCGATGTCCTCACCACGGTGAAGTTCCTCTCCCTCGGCGGGAACGAGGGGAACCGCTTCGTGAACTACCTCATGGGTATCTACGGGATGCGGGTCCTCGTGCCCTTCAAGCTGACGGTCACCGGGGTCCTCGCAGGGGTCGTGGGCATCTTCTGGAAGGGGTTCGGGGTCGAGCCCAGGCGGTTCTTCTGGATCCTGATCCTGATGACCTTCGTCACGGTCTTCATCGTGTTCGAGAACATCGCGTACATCTACAGCCTCCTCTGAACCGGGAACGTCCTGACCCTTCTTCAAATCGTGTCGATGGCGACCATCCCGAAGGCGAAGGGCAGCATTTTTAGGGGATGGTGATAAAAGCTCCGTCCGGGAGGCATGGAGTGAGGGAATCCCCCTACCCCCTCGAGCAGGAGCTCGGCATCTCCTGGTACGGGACCGATACCGACGGGATCGGAGGACGCCTCAGGGCCGGGCCCGAGGACTTCGTCGTCGACGAGATACCGGTGGGGCCCTGGAAGGAGGCCGGCCGGTACCTGGTGGTCAGGCTGACGAAGCGGAACTGGGAGCAGCAGCGGCTCGTGAAGGAGCTCGCGAAGGCCCTCGGGATCAGCCACCGGCGGATCTCCTGGGCGGGCACCAAGGACCGGCGGGCGGTGACCTCCCAGTTCATCACCATCCAGGGCATCGAAGCAGGGGAGCTGGACAGGGTCACCCTCCCCGACGTCAGGCTCGAGGTGGCGGGGCGATCGGAACGGGCCATCGCCCTCGGTGAGCTCCAGGGGAACCGGTTCCGGATCCGGATCTGCGACTGCGATCCCTCCGATCTCGCTCTCCGCGTGGACGAGGTCGCCCGCGCTGTTTTTTCGGGAGTCCCGAACTATGTCGGGATCCAGCGGTTCGGGGCCCTCCGGCCCGTGACCCACCTGGTCGGGGAGAGGATCCTCCGTGGCGATCCGGAGGGGGCGGTCCTCACCTACCTCGGGAAGACCTTCCCTCCCGAGCCCCCCGGGGTCCGGGAGGCGCGGGAGGGGTTCCTCGCCGACCGGGACGTGAAGCTCGCGATCCGGACGTTCCCCGTGCGGCTCACCTTCGAGCGGGCGATGCTCCACCACCTGGACGGCCACCCGGGTGACTACGCCGGCGCCCTCACGGCCCTCCCCCCGCGCCTCCTCTCGATGTTCGTCTCGGCCTTCCAGTCCTTCCTCTTCAACACCCTCCTCTCGCGGAGGTGCGGGGAGGGGATCCCGCTGGACACGCCCGCACCGGGGGACCGGCTCCTCTTTGCCGACGGGAGGGAGGACCGGGTGACAGCGGAGAACCGGGCGGCAGCGGCTCTGCAGGTCCGGAGGAAACGGGCGAGGATCGGGCTCTTCGTGCCCGGATCCGGGGTGCCCTCCGCAGCGGGCCGCGAAGGCGACCCCGCATGGCCCCTCCTCGCCGGCCTCGGGATCTCCCCGAAAGACTTCGACGCGGCGTCGAGGCTCGTCTCGGCGGCCTATGCGGGGGTGACCCGGCCGGTGGCCCTCAGCACGGAGATCGCGGGCCGGGTCGAGAAGGACGACGTCATCCTCGGGTTCTCCCTCGGGCCCGGCCAGTACGCGACGACGGTCTGCCGCGAGTTCATGAAGGCAGACCCGGCACGGATGGCATGATCTGGGCCCCCGCGAGGGCCCGCGCGTCGTCGATGGCGTCCTCCAGGTTGCCGAGCCGGTCCACGAGCCCGATCTTCACCGCGTCCTCGCCGCGGATCACCCTGCCGTCGGCGATCGCGTCACGCGAGACGTTCCGCTGCTTCGTGATATCAGCCATGAAGTGCTCGAAGGAGGCGTTCACGAGCTCCTGGGCATAGTCCCGCTCGTTGCCCGTAAGGGCGCGGTACGGCTGCGTCATGTCCTTGAGGGCGCCCGATTTCACGACGGTCACGTTGTAGCCCTCGTTGAAGAGCCAGCCGCTGATGTCGGTGAAGATCCAGATGGTCCCGACCCCGCCCGTCAGGGTGTCGGGGTCGGCGTAGATCCTCGTCCCGTGGGCCGAGACCGCGTAGGCCGCCGAGGTGGCGATGTCCCCCATGGAGACGACCACCGGCTTCCTCGCCTTCGCGTACTCCATGTCTGCCGCTATCTCCTGCGCCGAGGCGGGCGAGCCGCCCGGGCTGTCCACGCGGAGCACGATCGCCTCGACCAGGGGGTCGTCGGCGGCGCTCCGGATCTCCTCCCCCACGAACTCGCTCCCCGTGGCATCGGCCGTCTGGAAGTTGCCGGTCGAGAGGGTGCCCTCGACGTAGATCACCGCGACCGACCTCTCCTTCGTGTAGGTGAGGAACCAGGTGAGGGCGAGGACGGCGAGGAGGATGACGGCGACCGCGACGACGACCTTCGCCGCCCTCCACCACTTCGCCCGCCCGGCCCGCCTTATCTCGTCTTCAAGGAAGCCCATGCCCGGTCTCTCCGTAGAGCACGTCGTACTCGGTGACCAGGTTGGACCCGCAGAGGTAGAACCGCTTCATGTTGAGCCGGATCATCTCGGACTCCGAGTCGATGTGCATCCCGCCGACGAGGGAGGGGGTGTCCGCCCCCCCGACGATGAAGGGGAGGTGGATGAGCCGGATCTCGTCCACGAGCCGGTGGCCGAGCATGTGCCAGTTGAGGGTCGGCCCGCCCTCGATCATGAGCTTCTTCACCCCGAAGTCGCGGTAAAGTGCTTCCATGAGGAGCGGGAGCTCGACGTGCTTCTCGCCGGCGACGATGACCTTCGCACCCTTCCCGCGGATCGCCTCGACCCGATCGGCGGGGGCGCTCCGTGCCACCCCGATCACGGTCGGTGCATCGGGCCTGAGCACGTTCGAGTCGAGGGGAAGGTCGGCCATGCTGTTCGGGATGACCCGCAGGGGGCTCCGGCCGGGCACGTGCCTCACCGTGAGGAAGGAGTTGTCGATGCGGATGGTGTTCGCCCCGACCATGATGGCGTCGTACTCGGCCCGGGTCTCGTGGAGGAGGATCTCGGTCTCGGGCGCCATGTACTTCATGAGGATCTTCGAGGACGCCCCCTTCTTGAGCGTGAGCTTCCCGTCTGCGGTGATCTCGGACATCATGAGGACATGGGGTCTCTCCTTCCTCGCGGCCATACTCGCTCCTGTCTATATCTTTCTCCCCCATTTGAAGAAGATTTGGGTGGAGAGCAACGTTTAATGGGTTCGCAATCCCTGATCTGTGGATGAACATCACCGCGCTCCGGCCGAGGCTCATCTGTCGGCTCGAACCGGTCGGGAGGGTGTTTGCCCGGGCGGGGTTCACCCCGAACCAGATCTCCCTCCTCTCGCTCCTCCTCGGCATCGCGGCCATGCTCTCCTTCGCCGCCCAATCCTTCCCGCTCGGGAGCGTCCTCCTCCTCCTCTCCGCGGTCCTCGACCTCGTGGACGGCCATGTCTCCCGGATCCAGAACACCGGTACCCGGTTCGGGGCGATCTTCGACTGGATCGTCGACAAGTACGTCGATACCCTCGCCCTCCTCGGGATCGGCCTCTCGGGGATCCCCATCCTCACCCGTCTCGCGGGGGTGCCGGCGGCCGCCGACGCGGGGGTGGTGATGGTCGCCATCATCGGCTCGATGATGAACACCTTCATCAAGCCCGTCACCTATGCCGAGGCAGGTTTCGCTGAACGGCAGCACGGGAAGATCGAGGACCCGCTCGAGGGTGTCGGGTTCTTCGGCCGGCCGGAGACCCTCCTCGTCCTCATCGCGGGAGGCCTCACGGGACTCATCTGGGCCTCGGTCGTCATCATCGCGGTCGCGACGAACCTCTCGGCGGTGGAGCGGATCGTCTACCTGCGCAGGCACCTCGCAAAGTCCTGACAGGCAGGGACCGCCGAAGCTCTCCGTTTCTCTCCCGGCCGATCCGGCTTTCTACCGCGTGACGAAGTGAGAACAGACCTGGACCTTCAGCCTCGCCCAGTACCGGTAGTAATCGGGGTGGTAGATGTCGATCTCGCGGCTCAGGTCCTCGTAGATCGAGCACTGGACCTCGCACCGTTTCAGGTAGATGCAGAAGTCCAGGGTCGAGACAGGGCGCTCCATCCGGAAAGGATCATCGGGCCCGGATGTGATATAGTTAATCAGCGGAACGCCTTCCCGTGGGGGGCGTGGGGGGTCCCCCATCGCATCGCTGCCAGAGGGTCACCCGGAGGGTCACCTGGCGGGAGGGCGGTCGCGGCGGACCAGGCCGGCGAGGTCGCCATGGTAGATAGAGTAGAGGTTCCCCGCCCAGGTCCCGAGGTCGGGGATCAGGACGAAGAGCCCGTACGCGATGGCGATGAGGGCGACGAGCGCCCCGCCCTCGGCCATGACATTGTGGGCCCAGAAGAAGGACTCGTAGCCCCACTCCCCGTTCGAGGCGATCTGCGGGAGGTACGGGAACCACTGGCCGGTGTACGCGATGATGACGAAGACGTTCCTCGCGAGGTTCAGGAGGTAGATGGTCGGGGCGACGAGGAGGAAGGCGAGGGCCTTCTGCCGAAGTGTCGTCGGGACCGCGCCCGCGACCCCGAGCATGATGGCGATGGACTGGATCCCCGTGCAGGCGAGGATGATCTCGATCTGGAAGCCGAACCTCCCGATCAGGTTCCAGGCGATGAGCGTGGCCTGGCCCGCGACCTGGTTCACGAGGGAGATGACCTGGAGGGTCACGATCCCGATGAGGAGGTCCCCGAGCGAGGGGAGGTACGCGAAGGGGGCGTAGATGAGGAAGGCGACGGCGGCTCCCCGCGAGAGGGCGTGGATGTCGGGGTCGTCCCCGAGAAGCCGGCGGGCCGTGACGTAGAGGAAGGGCACGGCGAGGACGGCGAGGGTCGGGTAGAGGATGTTGTTCTCGGAGAGGTAGAAGGGGATCTCCCCGATGAGGAAGAGCACCATCGCGGCCCAGCCCAGGATCGCGGCATGGTTCCTGCCCCTCCAGGGGAAGAGGAAGGCGAGGAAGAAGATCCCCGAGGCGAGGACCAGGTACTCGATCATCCCTTTTCAGGTGGGTCTTTCGAGGAATAAAGGGTTGCGCCGGGGGGACCTCCACCGGCGGAGACCCGGACTCCGTCCGTCGGTCACCTGGCCGCCCCGCCCATGACAAGGATTAATCCACCGGAAGAGCGAGAGTGTTACGGATGTTCTGCCCAAGGTGCCGGAGCCTCATGATCTCGACGGGGGGCCAGCTCAAGTGCCGGAAGTGCGGTTTTATCCGGGATTTCACCGAGGACGATGCCCCGAAGCAGACCAAGGCCGGCGGGGGGAGGACCATCACGATCATCGACGACGTGGAGCAGATCGCGACCCTCCCCACCCTCAAGATCACCTGCCCGAAGTGCGGCCACAACACGGCCTTCTGGTGGCTCCGGCAGCTCCGCGCCGCCGACGAGTCCGAGGTCCGCTTCTTCCGCTGCTGCGAGTGCGGGAACACCTGGCGGCAATATGACTAGGATATGAAGATCCCCGCCGTCCCCGAAAAGTACCGGAACCTCCTCGTACCCGCTTTCCTCCTCGCCTTCTTCCTCTTCTCTCTCGCCCTCCGTGGCATCCCCGCCCTCTCTACCCCCGCGAACGGGTTCATCCCGACCTATGACTCGGACACCTGGTACACCCTCCGCCAGGTCGAGGTGATGGTCCACTCCTTCCCCCAGTACAACTGGTTCGACCCCATGACCGCCTTTCCCACGGGGAAGGTCATCGACTGGGGCCCCCTCTACCCGCTCCTCGCGGCCGTCCTCTGCATCGCGGCCGGCGCCGTGGCCCGCACCCCCCTCATCGACGTGTCGATGTGGCTCGGGCCGATCCTCGGGGCCTGCCTGGTGCCGGTGATGTACCTGCTCGGGAAGGCGATGTTCGACCGGAAAGCCGGGCTCGCCGCCGCGGCCCTCGTCTCCTTCGTCTCCTACCGCCTCTTCTTCCTCTCGAGCTACGGCTTTGCCGACCACCACATCGCCGAGGTCCTCACCACCTCCCTCCTCGTCCTCGCCTACGTGGCCGCGCTCGCCTCGATGAGGGATCGCCCCCTCGATCTCGCCCGCCCGCGGTCCCTCGCGGTCCCCGTGGCCCTCTCCCTTCTCTGCGGGGTGATCTACTTCGCGGCCCTGGCCGCGAGCACGACGGTGGTCATCGTCCTCATGGTGCTCGGGATCTACACGGTGGTCCAGATGGTCGCGGACACCGTCGAAGGCAAACCCGTCCGCGACTACCTCCTCCTGAACGCGGGAACCGGCCTCGCCGCCATCGCCTGCCTCCTCGTGTTCGGGATCAGGGTGCCCGGGTTTTCCCTGGGGCAGTATTCGGCGGGGCAGGTCATGGCATGCGCCGGGTTCATCGCGGTGACCCTCGCGATCGCCCTCATCGCAGCCGCGACGAGGGGGAGGCGGCGGCTCTTCCTCGGTGCCTGCACCGCCGTCCTCGCGGCAGGCCTCCTCGCCCTGCTCACGGTCCCCGCGCTCGGGGAGCTCGGGAGCCAGGTGCTCCAGTTCTTCTCGGTCTCGAACATCTACTCGGAGGCGATCCAGGAGATGCTCCCCTGGACCCCCGGGACCGCCTGGCAGAACTTCAACCTCTTCCTCCTCCTCGGGGCGGGCGGGCTCGTCCTTCTCGCCCTCCGCGTGAGGGGGAGGCGGCGGCGCGAGGAGGTCCTCCTCGGGACCTGGATGGTGGCCCTCCTCCTCCTCACCCTCCTCCACGGCCGTTTCGAGTATTACCTCGCCGTGCCGCTCGTCCTCCTCTCGGCCCTCTGCGTCGCCGAGGCGGTGAGCCGGGGGATCCTCCCCGCCCTCCCTTCAGGACCGGGACAGCCGGCGCCCGGCGGGAAGGAGGGATCGGCCAGGAAAGGGAAGGCACGGAAAGGGAGGGTTCGCCAGAGGGAGGGTCCGAAGGACCCGACCTCGAGCGACAAAGCCGCGAAGAACCCGACCTGGAGCGAACCGCCATCAGGCGGGGTGCGACCCCCGAGACCCGCCCCGAAGGAATCAGGAAAAAGGGGAGATCGGGGGACACTTCCCACGGCGATGGCGGCGGTCGTGCTGGTGGCCCTTGCGGCGGGGACGGCCCTCTCCCTGTGGGTGGACGTGCAGTCCGGAACGCAGATCCAGTACGACGAGATCCCGGGTGACTGGATCGAGGCCCTGAACTGGATGTCCGCTCACACCCCGTCGCCCGGGGTGGACTACTTCGGCCGGTACGACCCGGTGAACTTCACCTACCCCGCTGGCTCTTACGGGGTCATGGCCATCTGGGATGCCGGCCACTGGGTCACCTTCTTCGGAAAGCGTATCCCGAACGTCAACCCCTTCCAGGACAACCTGCCCGGGCCCGACGGCGGGGCGGCCTTCCTCCTCTCGCCGTCCGAGGCGGAGGCGGGCCGGATCCTGGACCGCCTCGGCACCGGGTTCGTCGTCACCGACATCTGGACCGCGACGGACAAGTTCACGACCCAGGTGCCCTGGATCGACCCCGCGGTGAACACCACCCCCTACGAGCGGCAGTTCTTCATCCCCGACGCCGACAACGCGGCCCAACTGGATCTCGTCACGCTCTACGACAATGCCTATTTCCAGTCGATGGTGGTGAGGCTCGAGAACTTCGACGGGACCCTCGCGCTCCCCACGACCGCCCAGTACGTCGAGTACACGACGAGGAGGGTCCCGGGGCCGGGCGAGACCGCGCCCGGGGAGGGGATCGGCGACGTCATCACGAGGATAGAGGACCGCGACGCGGCGGTGGCGGCCCGGGACGCGGCCTCGGCGAACGCCAACCCGCTCTTCACGGGGGAGGCGGTCGCGCTCTCGGACCGCCCCGACCGCCCGCTCTCGAAGCTCCCCGCCCTCACCCACTTCCGGCTCGTCCACGAGTCGCCGGCCAACGTGACCTGGGACCTGTACACCGGCGAATCGGTCCCGACGGACATCAGCTATGTCAAGGTCTTCGAGTACGTGAAGGGCGCGCACATCAGGGGCACCGGCACCATCGAGGTTCCCCTCGTGACGAACACCGGCCGCAGGTTCACCTACCGGCAGGAGAGCGCGAACGGGGAGTTCGTCGTGCCCTACCCGACCCAGGGGAACCTCTACGACGTGAAGGCAACCGGCCCCTACCGGATCGCCGGCTCGACGGGCACTTACGAGGTGAGCGAGGACGATGTCCTCAACGGCCGGACCGTAGGATGATCCCCGTCCGCGGGGGGATGGTCGCGGCAATCGGCGGTGCCGTCCTCCACGTAGGATCGGTCGCGGGATGCGATCCTGATAGTTTTATCCTCACCCGGGAGGTAATGCTCCGGGGACCATGGCGGCAGAGGCGACCCGGCCGGAAGATACCCCTGACGTCTCGGTTATCCTCCCCGCTCTCAACGAGGAGAAGACCATAGCGAGCTGCATCGGGAAGATCCAGGCGGCCTTCAGGGACCACCACCTCTCGGGGGAGATCATCGTCTCGGATTCCTCGACCGATGCCACGCCCGAGATCGCCCGGAGGCTGGGGGCCCGGGTGATCCGCCCGGAGCGGCCCGGGTACGGGAACGCCTACCTCGCCGCCTTTCCCGGGGCCCGCGGGAAGGTCATCGTCATGGGGGACGCCGACGACACGTACGACTTCTCCGACCTCCCCCGGCTCCTCGAGCCCGTCTCGAGGGGCGCCGACCTGGTGGTAGGGTCCCGGTTCCGGGGGGTCATCACCCCGGGATCCATGGCGCCGCTCCACCGGTACCTCGGGAACCCGCTCCTCACCTGGATCATGAACGCCATCTACCACACCCGGTACTCGGACACGCACTCCGGCTTCCGGGCCATCACCCGTGAGGCCCTCGCGAGGCTCGACCTCAGGACCGGCGGGATGGAGTTCGCGTCGGAGATGCTCATCCGGGCCTCGGAGCGGGGCCTCACTATCGTCGAGATCCCCATCACCTACTCCCCGCGGCAGAGCCCCTCGAAGATGCACAGCTTCGCCGACGGGTGGCGGCACATCCGGTTCGTCCTCCTCATGCGCCCCGTCCCCTTCCTCGCCCTCCCGGGGATCGCGTTCGCCGCCATCGGCTTCACCCTCATGGCCCTCTTCTACGGGGCCGGGAGCCTCGAGACCTCCCACTTCAACTCCTTCATCCTCGGCACCCTCCTCCTCCTCGGCGGGGTCCAGACCTTCCTCACCGGGGTCGAGATATCGGTCTACTCCATCGTCCACGGGTACCAGGAGAAGCGCGGGCTCGTCGCCGGGATCATGACCTACCACCGGCTCGAGGAGCTCCTCCTCGCGGGCGGGGTCCTCGTCCTCCTCGGGTTCGCCCTCGGCCTCCGGATCATCGCCCTCTGGGTCGCGGAGGGCTTCGGGGAGCTCGCGGGGTTCTCGAACGCCATCGTCTCCATGGTCCTGATCGTCGTCGGCATGCAGGTCCTCTTCTTCGCCATCTTCACGAGCATGATGCTCCTCAACGAGAACAACAACCGGCACGCGCAGGCCTGACCATGCGGATCGCCTTCCTCTACGACTGCGTCTACCCGTACACCATCGGCGGGGTGGAGCGGCGGGTGCACGAGCTCGGCCGCCGGCTCGCCGCGCGGGGGCACGAGGTGCACCACTTCGGGATGAAGTTCTGGGAGGGGCCGGCGACCATCGAGTCGGGAGGGGTCCGGATCCACGGGGTGACCCCGGCATCCACGCTCTACGAGGGGGGGAGGAGGGCGATCCTCCCCGCGGCACGCTACGCGGCGGCCCTGCTCCGCCCCCTCCTCGCGGGCGGGTTCGACCTCATCGACGCCCAGCAGTTCCCCTACCTCCACTGCCTCCCTGCCTCCCTCGCGGGGGCCGTGCGGGACGTGCCCCTCGTGATCACCTGGCACGAGGTCTGGGGCGCCTACTGGCGGGAGTACCTCGGCGGGGTGAAGGGACGTCTCGGGGAGGCGACCGAGTGGGCCGTCGCACGGCTCCCGGCCACGGCGGCGGCGGTCTCCCGCACGACCCGCGACCAGCTCGCCGGCCTCGGCACGGGCCGCCCCATCGAGATACTACCGAACGGGATCGATACCCGCGCCATCGCATCCGCCCCGCCGGCCGAAGGTCACCGGGATCTCCTTTACGCGGGGAGGCTCATCCCCGAGAAGCGGGTCGACCTGCTCATCGGCGCGGTCCCGTTCCTCCTCGGTGACTTCCCTTCCCTTCAGGTGCTCGTCATAGGCGACGGCCCGGAGCGGCAGGCCCTCCAGGACCTCGCCTCCCGGCTGGGGGTGACCGACCACGTCACCTTCACGGGCTTCCTCCCCGAGTCCGCGGCGGTCACCGGTTACATGAAGAGCGCCTCGGTCTTCGTCTCCCCGTCGGTCAGGGAGGGGTTCGGGATGGGGGCGCTCGAGGCGATGGCGTGCGGCACGCCCGTCGTCACCGTCGATCACCCCCGGAACGCCGTGGTCGAGCGGATCACCCCGGCGACCGGCAGGGTGGCGGCCCCGGCCCCCGAGGCTCTCGCGGCGAAGATCGGGGAATGCCTGGCAGACCCGTCGGGCTTTCGGGAGGCGTGCACCTCGCTCGCGGCGGGATATGACTGGGACCTTATCGTCCCCCGGGCCGAGGCCTTCTACGACGGCCTGATCGCTGGCCGGCGGCGCTCTTCCCCAAAATGAGCCGTATATCGCCTCCCGGATGGAAAATCCCGGTGAAATCCTTTTTTAGCCCCCGGGGACCAATATCCCGGCAATGAGGCTCCTCCTCCTCCAGCTGAACCCGACCATCGGCGACCTCCCGGGGAACGCCGCGAAGATCCGCGAGGGGGTCGTCTCGGCCGGGCGCGGCTCCGCCGACCTCATCGTCACCCCCGAGCTCGCCCTCACCGGTTATCCCCCGAGGGACCTGCTCCTCTTCCGGCGCTACGTGGAAAAGGCCCTCGAGACCGCCCGGGCCCTGGCCGCGGACCTCTCGGGCTTCCCGCCGGTCCTCGTGGGGGCGGCGCAGCCCAACCCGGCTTCCGTGGGGAGGCCCCTCTCGAACGTCGCCCTCCTCCTCCGCGGGGGGGAGGTCGTGGGGGTCTTCGGGAAGACCCTGCTCCCGACCTACGACGTCTTCGACGAGGACCGGTACTTCGAGCCCGCCGTGGGTCCCCAGATCCTCGAACTGGCAGGGACGAAGGTCGGCATCTCGATATGCGAGGACATCTGGAACGACGCGGACTTCTGGAACCAGAAGCGGTACCACTCCGACCCCATCCAGGAACTCGTGAAGGCCGGCGCAAAGTGCCTGGTCAACATATCGGCGTCCCCCTTCACCGCGGGGAAGCAGCAGCTCAGGGAGAAGATGCTCTCGGGCATCGCGCGGAAGTACGGGATCCCGCTCCTCTACGTGAACCAGGCGGGCGGGAACGACGACCTGGTCTTCGACGGGAGGAGCTGCGCCTTCAACGCCTCGGGCTCTCTCATCGCGAGGGCGGCCGCCTTTGCCGAGGACCGGCTCGCCGTCGATATCTTCGGGAACGCCCCCGCGGGGGTCCACCCCGACGACTTCTCCCCCGAGGCCGAGATCTGGAACGCCCTCGTGCTCGGGACCCGGGACTATGTCCGGAAGACGGGCTTTGCAAGGGCCCTCATCGGCCTCTCGGGGGGGATCGACTCCTCCCTCGTCGCCGCGATCGCGGTGGAGGCCCTGGGGAGGGAGAACGTCCTCGGGGTCCTCATGCCCTCCCCCTTCTCGAGCGGCGGGAGCGTCACCGACGCGCAGGCGCTGGGGAGCGCGCTCGGGATCCGGACGACCCTCATCCCGATCTCGGGGATCATGTACGCATTCGACGGCGCCCTCGCCGCCGAGTTCGCGGGGCTCGCCCGGGACATCACCGAGGAGAACCTGCAGGCCCGGATCCGGGGCACCCTCCTCATGGCCCTCTCCAACAAGTCGGGAGCCCTCCTCCTCTCCACGGGGAACAAGTCCGAGATCGCGGTGGGCTACTGCACCCTCTACGGGGACACGAACGGCGCCCTCGCGGTCATCGCCGACGTGCCGAAGACCATGGTGTACCGGATCGCCCGCTGGATCAACGCCCGCGGGCCCGCACCGGTCATCCCGGAATCGGTGTTCCTGAAAGCGCCCTCGGCAGAGCTCCGGCCTGACCAGACCGACCAGGACACCCTCCCCCCGTACGACCTCCTCGACGAGGTCCTCCACCGGCTCATCGAGCTCCACGAGTCCCCCGCGGAGATCGTGGCAGCGGGGTTCGACCCCGCGGTCGCCTACCGCATCGCCCACATGGTGAAGATCGCGGAGTTCAAGCGCAAGCAGCTCCCGCCCGGGATCAAGGTGACCGACCGGGCCTTCGGCACGGGGTGGCGGATGCCCATCGCCGCGCGGGAGTGGGACCTTCCCCCGAAAGGATGAGATCAATACGCATAAGTCCGTGCATCGTGCATTCACTACCATGAGCCAGCGGCGGGTACTCGTGACGGGCGCAGGGGGGTTCATCGGGCACCACCTGGTCACCGCGCTGAAGAAGCAGGGGAACTGGGTCCGCGGGGTAGACATCAAGTACCCCGAGTTCGGCAGGAGCGACGCCGACCGGTTCGAGATCCTGGACCTGCGCCGGTGGGACAACTGCCTGCAGGCGACAAGGGGCGTGGACGAGGTCTATGCCCTCGCCGCCGACATGGGCGGGATGGGTTTCATCTCCTGCCACCATGCCGAGATCCTCCACAACAACTCCCTCATCAACCTCCACACGCTGGAGGCCGCGCGGGTGAACGAGGTGGGCCGCTACCTCTACACCTCCTCGGCCTGCGTCTACCCCGAGTACCGGCAGATGGACGTCGACGTCGCCCCGCTGAAGGAGGAGGACGCCTACCCCGCCCAGCCCCAGGACGCCTATGGCTGGGAGAAGCTCATCGCCGAGCGCCTCTGCCTCCACTACCGCGAGGACTACGGGATGGACACCCACATCGTCCGGTTCCACAACATCTACGGCCCCGACGGGACCTGGGTGGGCGGCAGGGAGAAGGCACCGGCGGCCTTCTGCCGGAAGGTGGCGGTCGCGAAGCTCACGGGGAACCGTGCCATCGACATCTGGGGGGACGGGGAGCAGACCCGGTCCTTCTGCTACATCGACGACTGCGTCCTCGGCCTGATGAAGCTCATGGCCTCCGACTTCCACGACCCGCTCAACCTCGGCTCGGACCGGATGGTGAGCATGAACGAGCTCGTGGGGATCGTCGCGAACATCGCGGGCGCCCCTGTCGAGATCGCCCACATCGACGGCCCGCTCGGGGTGCGCGGCCGGAACTCGGACAACACCCTGCTCCGGAAGGTCCTCGGGTGGGAGCCGGCCGTGAGCCTCGAGGAAGGCCTCGCCATCACGTACCGGTGGATCGAGGGCCTGGTCAGGGAGCACCTGGACCGGGCGCCCGACCGGAAGAAGGCCATCGAGGAGCTCCGCACGAGCAAGATCTACCAGGCCCCCTGCACGCCATGACTGACCGCGAGGCCCTGAAGTGCTGGGAAGTCCTCGAACGGGAGTGCGTGGCCGATGCCTCCCCCTACCTGAAGCTCCACCGGGAGAAGGTGAGGCTCGGGGACGGCCGGGTCGTCGACGACTTCTTCACCCTCGAGGAGCCGGACTTCGCGGTCGTCTTTGCCCTCACCCGCGGCGGGGAGGCGATAGGGATCTGGCACTACAAGCACGGTCCGGGGAGGATAAACCTCGGGCTCCCCGCGGGATACGTGAAGGACGGGGAGGAACCCCTGGCAGCGGCGCAGCGCGAACTCCTCGAGGAGACCGGCTACCGCGCCCCGACCTGGCGGCATCTCGGGTCCTTCTCGGTCCACGGGAACCGCGGGTGCGGGAAGGCCCACGTCTTCCTTGCGGAGGGGGCAGAGAAGACGGCCGAGCCCTCGGCCGACGACCTGGAGGAGATCCGGGTCGAGCTCATCCCCCGCGCGGCCCTCTGGGAGCATATCAGGAAGGGGGATGTCGCGACGCTCGGGGCGGCCGCGGGGATGGCCCTCGGGATGGCGGGGTACCGGGATACGGAGGAATGAGCCAGGGACCTCTTCGCCTGGAATGGACGGGATGAAGGGCAGGCCGCAGGGGAAGATGGTCCGTCGGGAATAGCGGGGGTGTGAAGGATTGGCTGGGGACATCACACAGGGAAGTGAACCGGACCTTGCGGCCGGGCCCGGTTCAAAAACCGCGGGTATGATAAGCACCGGCGAATCCTGATTATTGCCAGCATGAGGAGGGGGGAGTCGTGAAAGGGAAGGATACCGTTTCCATCATCGGGCTCGGGAAGCTCGGGGCGAGCATGGCGGCGGCGATGGCGAGCCGGGGGTTCCGGGTCATCGGGGTCGACGTCGTCCCCCGCTCGGTGGAGCTCCTGAACCAGGGAAAGCCGCCGGTCGTCGAGACGAACCTCGCGGAATACATCACGAAGTACCGGAAGGACCTGGAGGCCACCGCCGATTACCGGCACGCCATCGGGAACTCCGACATCACCTTCGTCATCGTGCCCACGCCGAGCGACGAGCGGGGCGCCTTCTCCATCAAATATGCCCTGTCGGCGTTCCAGTCCATCGGCGAGGCCCTGCGGGAGAAGGACGCGTACCACACCGTGGTGCTCACGAGCACCGTCCTCCCCGGCTCCACCCGCTTCGGCCTCCTCCCGGTCCTCGAGGAGGCCTCGGGGAAGCGGTGCGGGGTCGACTTCGGCCTCTGCTACAGCCCCGAGTTCATCGCCCTCGGGAGCGTCATCCACGACTTCCTGAACCCGGACTTCCTCCTGATCGGCGAGTTCGACCGGAAATCCGGCGACGTCCTCACGGGTTATTACTCCCGCATCATGGAGAACGACCCGCCCGTGAAGCGGATGTCCCTCGAGAACGCCGAGCTCACGAAGATCTCCCTCAACAGCTACGTCACCATGAAGATCACGTTCGCGAACATGGTCTCTGCGCTCTGCGAGCGGATCCCGGGCGGGGACGTCGACGTGGTCACCGACGCGCTCGGCCTCGACCGCCGCATCGGGCGGAGGTACCTGACCGGCGGGCTCGGGTTCGGCGGCCCCTGCTTCCCCCGCGACAACGTCGCCCTCGCCTTCCTCGCGCGCTCCCTCGGGGTCTCCCACGAGCTCCTCCTCGCGACCGACCACTTCAACCGGAACATCCCGGGCGAGGCCGTGAAGAAGCTGCAGGGGATCCTCCGGCCGGGGATGACCGCCGGCATCCTCGGGCTCTCGTACAAGCCCCTCTCCTGCGTCGTCGAGGAGTCCCAGGGGATGCTCCTCGCGGAGGCGCTCGCGGACCATGACGTGAAGGTCTTCGGGTACGACCCCCTCGCCAAGCCGGAAGTTCTCAGGCAGCGCGGGGTGCGGATCGAGATGGTGGACTCCCTCCGCGACTGCATCGATGCCTCCGACGTGGTGTTCATCACCACCCCTGATCCGGCTTTCAAAGATCTCACCCGGGCTGATTTCTCCCGCGGCCGGCAGCCGAAGACGGTGGTGGACTTCTGGCGGGTGTTCAAGGACGAATTCGGGGACGACCCGCGGTATGTCCCGGCGGGGATGAGCCCCGACATGGAGGAGGGCGCGGGAATACTGAAGAGGATGTGGAGCTAGAAAGGTTCGGAGGAATTCGTGGATTTTCAAGAGCGATCTATCCGCGAGGTCCGGGATTACTGGAACTCGCGGCCATGCAACATCAGACATTCGCCGAGAGAAATCGGCACTCGAGAATATTTCGACGAGGTCGAGGCGAGGAAATACTTTGTCGAGCCCCATATCCCTCTCTTTGCGGAGTTCGAGCGCTGGAAAGGAAAGAAGGTCCTCGAGATTGGGTGTGGGATAGGCACTGACACCATCAACTTTGCGCGGCATGGGGCGCTCGTGACCGCGGTGGACATATCCAGTAATTCCATTGACATCGCCCGCCGAAGAGCGGAGATATTCGGCCTTCAGGATCGGATCCAGTTTT
>DATIYO010000101.1:0-16738 GCA_035517575.1 Methanomicrobiales archaeon | reverse complement strand
TGGATAGCCGTGGAGACGACGGGGCCCTATGGAGGGTGGCTCGTCTGCGGTAATCCACAGGTCTGCCCTGACGACAATCCCAGGTATTATACCGGCTGGATCTACCAGGATGACGAGGAACTGAAACGATACGAGTCCTGTGACGAATACGGCTGCATGGTCGACAAGGGGCGGTTGTGCCCCCCCGGCTATACTTTTGAGGATGACAACCTGTGTCACCTTGACGTCAAGGGCAATCTCTAGGTCGCTTCAATCGGGTACAGTCCACGCACGAAATTCTTCATTCCCGCCGATCCGTTACCGGCGCCTCCGGATCAGGTCGAAAACCCGGCCGGCGACGTACCGGCCGAGGAGCGCCCCCCCGATGACGACCAGGCCGCGCAGGAGGCTCGGTTTCCTGTCACGACCGCTCTTTCCGTCCCTGTCCTTCTCCTCCCCGGCCGGCCTTCTGCCATTCATGAGAGAATATCTCCGCCTCGCCGCTGATAATACCGGCGAGTATCCGGCCGGCCACGAACTCCGCGGTGTCGGAGGGGTACGGGCCGGTCGGCTCGACCCGGTCCTCGGGGACCGGGACCGCCCGGATGGTGTTCTTCTCGAACCCGGTGAGGGTGATGTAGGGGTAGGCGACCGAGACGACGATGTGGTCTGCCTCGAGCTCCTGCCGTGCGGCGAGGCTGATGCCCGCGAGCGCCTTCTTCGAAGAGGAATACGGGCTCATGCCCGGGAGGTCCATGAGGGCGGTCCCCGAGCTGACGTTCACGATCGTCCCGCCGCCCTGGCTTTTCATGACGGGGATCACCTGCTGCATCGCGACGATGGGGCCGATGAGGTTCAGGTCGTAGATGTACCGGAGGGTCTTGACCTCGATCAGTTCGACCGGCGCATCGTACCCCCGGCCGGCGTTGTTGACCAGGATGTCGATCCGGCCGAAGTGCTCCGCGACCTGCCTCACCATCTTCTTCACCTGCGGGACCACGGTCATGTCGGCGGGGACCGCGAGGGACCCGGGGAGCTCCCCGGACAGGTCCCGCAGCTTCCCGCCCGACCGGGACACGAGCGCCACCCGGACGCCGTGGCCGGCCAGGAGCCGTGCCGTCGCGAGCCCGATGCCCGACGAGGCGCCGGTGACGATCGCGACCTTCCCCTTCAGCTGCTTCAGATCCGGTTTCATCGTGCGCGACCTCTCCTTTCTCGGATGAAATCGCCCATGAACCCGTGAGGGGATAAAGGTGCCCCTGGCGACGGTGTGGCGGTGGTCGGGGGTCCGGGCCGGTGGACGTGATACCGCTTATACCAGGAACGGGATGAGCGCCGCCTTCACGTCCTTCCGGTACTTCAGGTATTCCTCGCCGAACTTCCCGAGGAGGATCTCCTCCTCGCTCCGGATCTTCACCCAGATCGCGGCGAGGACGACCCCGAGCACGTAGAACCCGCCCAGGACACCGATGGCGATGGCCGCGCCGATCCATGCGGTGAGAATCCCCGTGTACATCGGGTTCCGCACGAACCGGTACGGGCCCGTCCTGACGAGCTGGTGGCCCACCTTGATCATGACCATGCTGCTCCAGAACCTGCCCAGGTGGATCCGGGCCCAGGCAGAGAACCCGAGGCCCGCGAGGGTGAGGACGACTCCGGCGATCCCTGCCGCGGCGTCGTCGGGGACGATCCTGAGGGAGAGGATGCGGGGAAAGGCCTGCGAGAGGACGATCGCGACGGCGACCGCGAGGAGGACGACGAGGATCGATCGCTTCAGGTAGCTCTGCGAGGTCCGGTCGGCCGGCACCCGTTTGAAGAGGAGGGGACCGAAGAGGAATACCAGGAAGACGATCCATGCCCCGACGATGACCTGGCCAGAGGGTGACATGCAGGGTCCTAGCGCCTGGCGGCCGGCCTCCCGTAGAGCCACCCCGCCACGTACGGCCCGAGGACGGCCCCGAGGATGACGATCGGGGTCCGGTAGGAGACCCGGTAGGCGATGATCACGTCCTGGACGGTGACGAGGGCGATCGCGATGACGCCGAGGACGAGGGCGAGGGTCCCCGCGAGGGCGGTCCAGTCCCTCGGCCGCACGAGGAAGAAGTAGAGGAGCAGGGCGAGGACGACGAACACGAGGTAGGTGAACGGCCGGAGTTCGAGGGGGACGAGGGGGCCCTGCGCGTAGGTGAAGGCATCGGCGAGGGCCACGAGGACGAGCATGACGACGACCTGGGCGAGGGTGAGCGGGTAGAGCTTCATGGGGGCACTCCTTCCGGACCGGTTCACCGCGGAGGACAAAGCCGTTGTGAAGTGTCCCGCGGCGGGACCGGCCTCGGGGCGGTGCGACCCGTCCCCTTTATTACGACGGGGGGCTCAGGGGAGACCTATGAACGGATTTCCTCTGGTAATCCTCGGGGTCGCCCTCTTCGCCCTCGCGTACGTGCTGTGGCGGATCCAGGGCAAGATCAACGACGTGATCCATGCGGTCGATCAGGGGTTCGCGGCCATCGAGACCGGGGTCACGAAGAACATCCTCGACCAGAACGGGACCTTCGCCGGGGTCGTGAAGGCGGTCGACGCGAGTTTCACGACGATGGAGACCGGGGTCAGCCAGGCGATGCTCGGCCAGGGCGGCGTCCTCTCGGTGACGACGGGTGCCCTCGGCAGCGCGAGGGACCTCTTCCACCAGGCAGGGAACGACATCCATGACGCGAGGATCCTCCTCGCCCAGGACGTGCGGAAGATCGTCACCGACTCGGCGACGATCCTGGACGACGTGGGGAACCCCCTCATCGACGCGGGGGACTGGCTGAACGGCATCGGGAACGCCATCGACATCGACATCGCGGGGGACCACCCCCTCGCGGGGATCGCGCAGCCCTTCAGGGACGTCGGGGACACGGTGGACACCGTGGGGAACAAGTGCCTGGAGGCCGAGGGCGGCCTCAACCAGCTCTCCGTGAAGATGCTCGACGCGGCGGCCCAGCTCGATGCCCTGCGGACGGGCGCGGACAACATCGGGAACCAGTTCGACGGCCTGAGTAAGTACGTGGACACGACCTTCCGCTCGGACGTCGGGAACGCGGTGAGCCAGCTGGACCAGGCGAGAAAGAGCCTCGACCAGTTCTTCTCCGCCTTCCAGGGGGGCGTCGGGGCGTCGGTGCAGGAGCTCGAGAACGCGCGGAAGTTCCTCGACGCGGAGCTCCTCCTCCTCGTGAACAACCGGCTGACCGCGGCCCTGGCAGTCGCCGGCGTCGTCCTGATCATCGCCGGCGTGTCCATCGGGCTGTGAACCGGGATCTCCCGGTCCCACCATTTCGGATACCAGGACGACAGAGCGAACGGGGCCGCCGACCCGGCCATCCCCCTGTCCGCCGTCAGAACTCCCGGTTCCCCTTCCCCCGCCTGGCCTTCTTGTACCGGACCTGGATGGTCTTTGCCGGTGAATCGCCGCTGGAGGACTCGTGGATTTCGAAGAGAGCCGTCTCCTGGACGAGGTCCTTCAGCTTCTTGTACCCGTAGTTCCGCTGGTCGAAATCCGGTTTCTTGATGAGGATGTTGTTCTTCACCTCGGCGAGGTAGGCCCAGCCGTCCTCGTCCGAGGCGTCGTCCACCGCCGACCTGAGGAGGTTCACGAGCTTCTTGTCCTGCCGGATCCGGTCCGGTGCGCCCGGCGCCCCCTGCCCGATCCGGTCTTCCGGCTTCTGATCCGCGCTCGGCTCGGGCCTCCCCAGGATGTCGGTGTAGATGAACCGGTCGCAGGCCTGGACGAAGGGCTTCGGGGTCTTCCGCTCGCCGAAGCCGTACACCGTGAGCCCCGACTCCCGGATCCGGGAGGCGAGCCGGGTGAAGTCGCTGTCCGAGGAGACGATGCAGAACCCGTCGAACTTCCCGGTGTAGAGGAGGTCCATCGCGTCGATGATGAGCGCCGAGTCGGTCGCGTTCTTGCCCGAGGTGTACGTGAACTGCTGCATCGGCTGGATGGAGTAGGAGAGGAGGGTCTCCTTCCAGGGCTGGAGGGTCTGGGAGGTCCAGTTCCCGTAGGCCCGCTTCACGCTCGCGATGCCGTACCGGGCGACCTCGTCGAGGAGGCCCCCGATGATCGCGAGCTGGGCGTTGTCGGCATCGATGAGGACGGCGAGCTTCTTCTGCGCCCCGATGGTCTCAGGACTCGTGCTCATACGGTATCAAAGGGTGCCATGCGATAAATGACTTCTTGCCCGGGCCGGGTGGGGGAGGAGTCACCAGAACGCGTACAGCGCGATGATCACGAGGGTGATCCCGAGGGCGATGGCGCTCCAGGTCCAGGGGTTGTCGAGGACCGGCCGGCGCCCGGGGGAACCCCCGCCATCCTCCTTCGTGAAATTGACCGCCGAGATGAAACCGAAGTACACGACGACGTAGACGATCATGTCCCGCGAGATGACGTCGGCAGGGATCTTCAGGAGGTTCTCGAGGACGATGATGAGGCTGATCATGCAGAGGGCCGCGACGACCCCCACGACGGCCTTCTTCGCCGGTTCCACGCGGAAAGCTCGTCGAGAGACTACTTATCCCTATGGATGGCCCCCGCGAAGTCACCGGGAGAAGGCAGGATCCCGAAGCTGTTCAGCACCGCGTTGACCGGTTGATCTACCCGTTTCCCTGCCGACACGGTTTCATCACCTGACAGTCCCGTCTCATGCCTGTAAAACCTCCGGTAATTCCCTCGCCCATCTCCCGATGGCATCCCAGTCGCGGAAATCGCCGGTGAGGACCTTCATGGCCCCCGTGAGCGTCCTCTGGAGGAACGACATCCGGGAGAGTTCCAGCCTGCCCGCGAACATGGCGACCGCGACCGGTCTCACGGGGTCGAGCGCGGCCCTGAGTTTCCCGAGGATGTCCTCCACGGACCCGACCCTCGGGTCGACGGGCGCGATCCCGACGGCGAAGGCCGCGACCGGCACCCGCAGGAGCGCCTCGCGGTGCCGTGCGACGAATGATGCGACGTCCTTCTCGACCTTCGCGAGGTAGACCGGCGTCCCGATCACGACGGCACCGAACCCGGCGAGGGTGCTGACTGCCGCGAGTTCGGCAACCTCGGTGCTCTTCCCTGCCGCCGCGAGGTCCCTCGCGATGGCCTGCGCGATCTCGGCCGTCGAACCCATCCGGGTGGTGTAGGCGATGAGGATCTTTCCGGTCACGACGTTCCTCTCAGGGGTAGCCACCGGGGACGAAAAAGGCAGGGGGCCGGATCCTCGGTGGAATCAGGGCCCGGTCCGCCCCCTCCCGAACGAGAACCATGCCGCCGCCGCTGCCGCGGCGAGGATCGCGAGGATCCCGGGCACGATGGGGCTCACCGCGACCTCGATGATCTTCGGGCTGAACGCCATGTACCGCACGCCCGTCGGCGTCGTCTCGTTCAGCTCCAGGTGGAGGAGGACGAGGGGCTTCTCGGTGGGGACGATGGTGTAGGCGAGGGTGCCGTTCTCGAGCGAGACATTTATCGCCGTCGTGTTGAGGGTCTGGAATGGAGGGATTATCCGGTCCCGGGGGCCGGTTCCCGCGAGGACCGGGGCGGAAAGGGCAATGAGAGCGGCGACCATGAGCGCCACGCGCCATGACCTGTGGCCCGACAGGGGTTTCATCATACGGGGCCTCACCTTCCCCTCTCGTCTGGAAGGCCAACAGGTTTGTGGTCGGGAAAAGGTCGCCAGCCGAACGGTTCCCGATTCCCGCGCCCGGGCCGGGACAGGGAACGGGGACCGACGGTGGCGGGTTACCTCCCCTCGCTCCCGGTGACGAAGGTCATCTCGAACTCGTCGACCACGAGGGTTCCGTGGGGCCGCATTTTGACGGCCGAGAACTTCTGGACCGGCGCGGTCCCCACGGTCAGGGTCCAGGTCCGGGTCCCGCTGTCCCCGCCCGGCATACCTGAGAGGTCGCCGAGTGAGCCGAAGCCGGTCTTCGCGATGGCGAGGTCCCCCGAGAGGGTCACGTTCCAGACGAAGCCCGTCGAGGGGGTCTCGTCGAGGGAGACCCGGACCGTGTCCCCCGGCCTGGCCTCGACGGTGGTGGCGTTCTGCTCATGTCCATAGGACGGGGCGAGGCACCCGGCCGCGGCGAGCAGGACCGCGAGGAGGCATCCCGCGAGGAGGATCGGGACGCCGGCGTGTTCCCCTGCCATGTTCGTCTCACCCGGCCGGGTCCGTGACCCTCCCCAGGAAGAGGATCGCGCCCGTCCCGTCGTCCTGGATCAGGAAGATGAAGGGGTGGTCGGCGCGGAATTCCGGCACCGGCGGCTCCGGGCGGGCCATGGCCATCCCCACCACCACCGCGGTCGCCGCGGCCGCCTCGGTCCCCTCCTCGTTCACCTCGACGAAGGCCTGGTGGAAGACCCCGGTCACGGAGAGGTTCCTCGTGCCGTCCATCCCCGAGAGGTTGGCGCTCGCGGGATCGAAGACAGAGGGCATTCCCATGGCAGAGAGGGTCCCCGCGAGGGAGTACCGGGTGGTGAGGGTGAACCTCGGGATCCAGACGTTCACCCGCTCGTCCACGAGGCCCGCCCTGAGGTCGCCGAGCATCGCCGGGTCCAGGGCGCCCTCGACGGCCGAGAGGTTGTCGCCGCGCGGGAGGATGACGAGCATGGAGAGCCCGGTCCCGTTCCCGCGGGCATAAGGCATGCGGAGCACCTGGAGATCCCCTGTCTCGTAGTACCCGTAGACAGAGTCGCGGTCGGTCCTCACCATCATCGGGACCTGCACGGTGGTGCCTGACAGGGTCCTGAAGTCCATGGGGCGGGTGTCGTTCCGGTCGAACTGCAGGTCCCAGGTCCCCTTGAAATAAACCGCGTTCGTGATGACGAGGCGGGTCAGGGAGTCGATCGATCCCCGGGGCAGAAGGTCCTTGATCCGGTCATGGGTTTGTCCCTCGACCCACCGGTTGATGGTCGCCCTCGACCCCTCGGGATCGCCAGGGAAATCCATCCCGGTCGCGTCCGCCCCATAGTATTTTCGGACCGTCTGGATGTAATCAGGGAGAAAGGCGTAGGTCTTCTCCGCCCAGAGGGCATTTGCCGTGGCGAGGGTATACCCGGCATCCGGACGGTTCAGGAGGGCATCGATCTCCCGGAACCCCTGCCTCAGGTCGTCCTTTTTCCCGGGATACGAGAACCCCGACCGTATCTCGTCCGCGGTGGACCCCCCCGAGCCCTCGTACACGACCGCGAAGGCGGAGGAGAGGGAGAAGGGCGAGAAGAACAGGTTCGCGTTCCGGTTCTCCGGTTGCCCGATCAGGCTCCGGTACAGGGCAAAGGCGAACCGGTTGTCTGCATCCGCCACGGCGGCACCCGGGGTCACGTTGGCAGCCGGCGCCACGGGCGTGGCTGTCGTCACGGTCCCGGTAGGGGCCGGGGTGGTCGCGAGGGAAGGACCGGCAGGACCGGTGCATCCGGAGACCGCCAGGCAGCACGCGAGCATAAGGGGGATCAGGAGGATCATGCCCTTCATAACATCATCTGATTCTCCTGATCTCATAAAGATAAAGGTAGATCAAAGCAGCAGATTTATTTAGTAAGGACTGGAATTAACTCTTACTGACGATGAAATCCCGTCGAGTTCCCGGTTCCACGGCCATCGCGAGGGCGGGGGGCATGCTCCTCGTCGCCCTCCTCCTCGCCCCGCTCCTCATCTCCATGATCCCGGTCAGCGCGAACCAGCTGGTCGTGCCCACCGTCATAGGGTCGTGCGTGACCGTCTCCGATGCGAGGCGGCTCGCGGCGTCCGGGCAGCTCCGTCCCGAGTATGCCCACATGACGGACGCCCAGCTCTATGCCCTCGGCTTCTGCGCCGATACGTCCACGACACCCTCCTCGGGGAGCTGTTCCTCCGGCTACACGAGGTACACGACCAGCGCGGGGCACTGCTGCCAGAACGGGTACCCGTACTACCGGGACGGGTCGTGCTACCAGTGCGACGAGGGGTACTTTATCTATGACTCGAGCGAGGGCCACTGCTGCAAGGAGGGGTACCCGTACTACCGGGACGGGACCTGCTACGACGCACCGGCTGATGCCGGCGACGTGGGCACCTTCATCGCGGTCATGGGCTTCCTGGTCGCCCTCGTGGTGTTCTACGTGGCCATCGCCGTTGCCGTGAAGGGGAAGCCCGCCGCCGCCCCCAGGGGAGCGGCGGAGGAACCCGGGAAGGTCCCCCGGAAGATGCAGGGCATGATGCAGTTCGGCGGCGACGCGGCGGGCAGGGACATCATCAGGGGACCCGGGCAAATCCCGGGAGGGTTCCGCGGCCCGGCCCCGTCCCATCCCGCCTACACGGCCTCACCGTCTGCTGCACCGGGGGAGGGGCAGGCGGGGATCCCGCCGTCGTGGCCGTCGGCCGCCGGCGGGCAGCCGGTGGACGGCCCCGGGATCGTCCCGTCGGCCCCACCCGTCCATCCGCCGGTCTCGGGCCTGCAGGTCGCGAGGCTCGGGGACAGGGTGCACCTCGAGTGGAAGCCGCCGGCCCATGACCCGTCCCGGGAGGAGCTCATCGGGTACGAGGTCTTCAGGCAGGAACCGTCGAAGATGAGCACCGCCCTCGAGCGGGTCTCCCTGGGGACGGTGGACCCGGGGGTGAGGAGCTTCGATGCCGGGTTCCTGGAGGGGGCGCGGTTCTACAATGTCCGGCCCATCTACCGGACGCCGGATGGGATCGTGTATGGGCCCGGGTTCTGAGAGATCCGGTCGGGTCGCGGGAGCATGACCACCGAGGCCCGCTCGGTGGAATATGCCTGCCCGGGGGACGCGGTCTCCCGTGCGGCCTCGGCGGCGCTGGCCTCGATGAAGGGGTTCACCCGGAAATCCTCGGACGGGCGCCCGGGGACCTCCCCGGGAAGATCCGGGGGATCCTCGACGCGGAAGGACCGGCCCGAACGCGGGCCGGGGAGCAATCTGCCATGTCGATGAAGGAGAAGGAAGGAGACGAGATCAGGCCCCTCGAGGACCTCCTCGCAAAGGGGAAGATAACGCAGCAGGAATTCGAGAGCGCGAGGGCGAAGATCCTCGCCGCGAAGGGGAGCATGCCCTGCCCCGCGTGCGGGGCAAAGAACCCCGAGACGGCCCGGGAATGCTTCAACTGCGGGGGGCTCCTCCGGGGCGAGCAGTACGTGTGCCCCGACTGCGGGGCGCAGCTCCCCTCGAGGGACGTGGCCGCCTGCCCCGCGTGCGGGTCGAAGTTCGCCGTGCAGGCCCAGGCCCCCGCGAAGGTGTACGCGGGGTTCTGGGCGAGGCTCGGGGCGTCCCTCATCGACGGCCTCCTCGTCGGAGTCCTCGTCCTCCTGGTCTCGTCCTTCGCGGCCTTCTTCACCGCCGTCCCCACCTCCAGCCCCTCGGAAGCGGCGGGGTCGTTCTTCACCATCACCCTCGTCCTCGCCGCGGGGATCTCGTGGGCCTACTTCGCCGGCCAGGAGTCCTCCGCGGCCCAGGCGACGCTCGGGAAACGGGCGATCGGGGCCCGGGTGGCCGATCTCGAGGGGAAGCGGATCACGCTCGCGCGGGCGACGGGCCGCTGGCTCGCGAAGTTCCTCTCCGCCGCGCCCCTCTGCATCGGGTTCGTCCTGATCGGGTTTACCGAGAAGAAGCAGGGGCTCCACGACAAGATCGCCGGTACCCTCGTCAGGTACCGCGGGAAGTCCGGATAAAAAAAAACGCCGGCGGGGGTCCTCCCCTGCCGCTCTTCCCCGTCCCTCGTCTGACAGGCCGGCGGGAGCTCACCACATCCGGCCGATACCGCGGACGATGAACCAGATCCCGATGAGGACGAGGAGGAGGGCGGCGACGTACGTCCAGGGGAGCGCCCAGCCCGAGACGAGGGCGAGACCGAGCAGGACGAGGAAGGCCCCGACGAGGACGAAGGCCCACCGGGCGCCGTGCACCGGGAAATGCGCCGGTTCACCGCCAGGGCCCATCGGGAGGAAGGCGGAACCGACGAGCCCGAGGCCGAGCCCGATGAGCAGGCCGGCGCCGGGCTGGTTCGCGAGGATCCCCACCCCGAGGCCGATGAGCAACCCCGCGGGGATCAGGAAGGGGCCGCGGTGCTTCCTCCTCCACTCCCGCCGCTCCTCGCGCCATGCCCTTCTCTGGTCTTCCGGGCTCATCTGCGGTGTCGGTTTCGCTTCGTCTGGCATGCTCTCCCATGCTCTGCGGGAGTTGATAAACCCGTGAGATCGGCGCGTCTCCCCGCGGGGCGTCAGTCCTTACCCCGCTTCCCCGGCCGGCAGGAGAGGAACATGTGGGCGGCGAGGACGGCGAGGAAGGGGATCCAGAGGAGGCTGTGGAGCTGGAAGGAGAGGGCCTTCCCGAGGAGGCCGAGGCTCGCCGCCCCCACGAGCTGGTAATCGGTTATCCCGAGCCCCGTCACGACGAGGAGGAGGGAGAGGGCGAGGAGGAGCCACCCCACCGCCCTCTGCAGGTCCCGCCGCGCCACCATCTCAATCCCCGAGGAAGGACCGGTTCAGGTCCCCGCCGTTCGAGTACCCGCGGCTCTCCCAGTAGCCCCGGTACGAGGGGTCGTCGGTGAGGCTGATAGCGGTGACCCACTTGACCCACTTGTACCCCCACTTGTCCTCGGCCACGAGCTCGAAGGGGTAGCCCCGCTCGGCGGGCATCGTGATGTTGTTCATCCGGTACGCGAGGAGGATGTTGTTCGAAACAAGGTAGTCGAGGGGCTCGGAGCTCGTGTACCCGTCGGCGGCGGTGAAGACGACCGTGTTCGCCCGCGGGTCGGCCCCCGAGGCCGCGACCAGGTCCGAGACCTTCACCCCCTCCCAGAGGATGGTCGCGTCCCAGCCCTCCACGCAGGAGAGGGTCACCACCTTCTGGTAGTGGGGGAAACCCGCGAGCACCTGGTCATAGGTGTAGTTCCGCGGCTCCCTGACGAGGCCGTTGACCGCGAGCCGGTAGCTGGCGATGTCGACGTGCTGCGGGCCCGAGATGGAGTTCTCCCTGAAGTCGTTCACCGAGGAGAGGGGCTGGCCCTGGTAGTTGCGGACCTCGACTCCCGCGAGCCGGGCGGGCGGCGCCTGGCCCCCGAGGCAACCGGCGAGGAGCGCCGAGAGGACGAGGGCCGCGCCGAGGAGGGCGACTCGTGAAATGGTGGTGCTGCTCATGGAACCTTCGGGGTAATATTCTCCGCCCCCCCTCTTGATGGTTGGGGTGGCGGTCAGGCAGGTTTATCAGGGCAAGCGTTCTCTCTCTCCTGAACGCCACGGAGAAGGACAGCATGAAGGTCCGGATTGACAGGAAGGACTGCACGAGCTGCGGGTCCTGCTGGGATCTCTGCCCCGACCTCTTCGAGGAGAACGGGGAGGACCACTTCAGCGAGATCACGGAGCCGAACCGCGCGGGGAGCAATGCCGAGGGGAACGTCCCGGGCGACCTGGAGGGCTGCGCCGTCGAGGCCGCCGACGCCTGCCCCGTCCAGATCATCCACCTCGAGTGAGGGCGGTTCAGGGGAGCCGATCCCGGACGAGCTCGTGATCGAGCGCTGCCATGCCCCGTGAACTCTCCGACCGCGACCGCGGCATCCTGAAGCTGCTCGCCCCCGAGTGCGGGGCGGACGAGACCTGCTCGGGGTCCGGCCATGCCTTCCTCTCCATCCTCCCGCCGGTTGCGAACCACTTCTCCCGGGACGAGGCGGACTTCCTGGAGAGGCTCGGGAGGCTCACCGACGCGGACCTCGGCTACCTGGCCGGCCTCATCCTCGACGGGAGGGAGAGCCTCGGGTGCGTCCCGCCGGAGTTCATCGAGGGGTTCCTCAGGCTCGTGGCGGAGCGCCTCGGGAACGATCGCGCCCTCGCCATCGTGAACTACTACAACGAGGAAGGGGAGTGCGACCTCCCCGGTGAAGGGCCGCCGGCCGGCCGGTGATCCCCGGCCTCCGCGGTCCTTATGGGCCGGCACCGCACAAGAGCTCTTCAGCCATGCGCGAGCCGCCCGTCAAGAAGACCCTCTACTGGTGCGACCGGTGCGACGTCCCCCTCATCGCCCGTACCTGCGGCTGCGGGGCCACCGGCCGGGCGGTCCCGCTCCAGGCACCCTACGACGTGCGCCCCGCCCTTGCCGCCGACCTCGCGCTCCTCGGGGAGCTCGCCGGCGACCGGTTCGGGCCCGTGCCGGTCCCGAAGATCGTCCTCCTGAACAAGGCGGGCGGGGTGGACCGGAACGACCTCGTCATCGTCCACGGGGAGCGGTTCGGGTGGCTCTCCTTCGACCCCGTGGCCAGGAAGTCCGTGTTCGACCTCGCCGCCGGCGGACTCCCCTTCATCGTCGGGAGGGCGACGCGGGGCATCGTCGACCTCGGCAGGGCGGCATCGCGGGAAGACCTGGAGGGCCGGCGGATAGGCGGGAAGCGGATCCCCGTGAAGACGGATGAGCCGGACGGGACCGTGGTGGTGAAGTACCGCGGCGGGTACGGCACCGGCGCGCTGAGGGAAGGCCAGCTCAGGGTGAAGGAGATCGTGCCGGTCCAGGCCAGGGACCCGCCCGATCCGGGCTGGGAGGTCGCCGTCGACCGGAACCGGCGGCACCTGAAGAACCTGGAGCGGAACGCCGTCCGGGAGATACGGCAGCACCTGAAGGACCGGCCCTGCGCGAACGTCTCCTTCTCGGGCGGGAAGGACTCGATGGCCGCGATGGCCCTCGCCCGGAAGGCGGGGATCCCGTCGGCCTTCTTCATCGACACGGGCATCGAGTTCCCCGAGACCGTGAGGTTCGTCGAGGAACAGGGGGTCGAGGTCATCCGGAAGGCGGGGGACTTCTGGGCCGCGGCAGAGAAGGCCGGCCCGCCGGCGAAGGACCTGCGCTGGTGCTGCAAGCTCCTGAAGCTCCAGCCGCTCAGGCTCCACCTCGCGACCACCGGCCCCTGCGTCACGGTCCAGGGGAACCGGTGGTACGAGTCATGGAACCGGGCAGATCTCGAGGCGACGAGCCAGAACCCGGCAAACCCCCTCCAGCTGAACATCTCCCCGATCCGGAACTGGCGGGCGCTCGAGGTATTCCTCTACCTCTGGTGGCAGAAGCTGCCCGTGAACCCCCTCTACGACCGGGGCATCGAGCGGATCGGGTGCTACCTCTGCCCCGCGATGCTCGAGAGCGAGCACGAGCTCCTGCGGGGGATGCATCCCGATCTCGCGAGGCGGTGGGACGCGTTCCTGGACCGGTGGGCATCGGGGCATGAATTGCCCCCTGAATACGCCAGGTGGGGGCTCTGGCGGTGGCGGGACCTGCCCCCGAAGATGCGGGAAATCTGTGGGAGGCACGGGATCGGGATCGACGGGGACCGGCTCAAACCTGTTGCCAGGAAACCAGCCCGGAAGGAGAGCCCGGTTCCCCCACCGGTCATGGGAGCAGGGAGACCGGCGCCCGGGGAGGCGATCCGCGGGGACTTCCCGCTCATCGCCGATCTCGTCCACCTCGACTCTGCCGCGACGAGCGTCTGCGCCGAGCCGGTCCTCGAAGCCATGCTCGGGTACGAGCGGCACTACCGGGCCAATGTCGGGAGAGGGGTGCACCGGCTCTCCCAGATAGCCACGCAGAAGTACTGGGACGCCCACCAGAGGGCGAAGCGCCTCATCGGGGCACGGGGGGGCGAGATGGTCTTCACCGGGGACACGGCCGGGGCAGTCACCCTGGTGGCGCGGGGGCTCGCCTGGAGACCGGGGGATCGGGTCGTCACGACCCTTCTCGACGAGGACTCGAACATCGCCCCCTGGATGCGGCTGCGGGAGCAGGGCGTGGAGTGCGACCTCCTGCCCGTTACGGGAGAAGGATTCCTCGATCCGGCGCGGCTCGGGGAGATCATCACCGACCGGACCAGGCTCGTCGCGGTGACCCATGCATCGGGCGTGCTCGGGTCCATCACCCCCGTCGGGGAGATCGGCCGGATCTGCCGCGACCACGGGGCGCTCCTCTTCGTGGACGGCACCCACTCGGTCCCGCACCTCCCCGTCGACGTGTCGGCCCTGGGATGCGACTTCCTCTGCTTCTCGGGGGACCGGATGCCCGGGCCTACCGGCATCGGCGCCCTCTGGATGAAGGACCCATCACTCGAACCACTGTTCGTCGGCGGCGGCATGGTCGGGACGGTCTCGGGAGAGGGGTTCACCCAGGCCGAGGGGTACCAGCGCTACGAGGGAGGGACGCCGAACGTCGCGGCAGGTATCGGCCTCGGCGCCGCCGTGAGTTACCTGGAAAGGATCGGGATGGACCGGATCCAGGCCCACGAGACCTGCCTCGCGGCCCGGATGATCGAGGGGCTCAGGGGCCTCGACGGGGTGAGGGTGTACGGGCCGTCGGACCCCGCGAGGCGCACCGGCGTGGTATCCTTCACCGTGGGCGGCTTCGACCCCCGCGAGGTGGCGGTGCACCTCGACGAGCAGTCGGACATCCTGGTGAGCGCGGGGGACCATGGCTGCCGGCCGCTCATGGAGCACCTCGGGCTCCCCGACGGGACCGTGCGGGCGAGCCCCTGCCTCTACAATACCGGGCAGGAGATCGATCTCCTCGTCGCGACGGTGGCGGAGCTGGTGCGGGGCTAGGCCTTCACGACTTTGTCGCTCGAAGTCGGTTTCTCGCGACTATGTCGCTCGAAGTCGGTTTCTCGCGAAACCTCCTTCTCACGAAACCTCCTTCTTACGAAACCCCCTTCTCACGAAACCTCCTTCTCACGAAACCTCCCTCACCGGACGGCGAGCATCCGTTCGATGGCCCTGCGGGCCCGGACGGCGGTCTCGCGGGGGACGGTGATGCGCGGCTCCAGCGTCTCGAGGGCGCGGCAGACTTTCTGGAGATCCGTCTTCTTCATGTTCACGCACACCGCCTTCTCCGAGAGCGGGTAGCACCGCTTCCTCGGGCACACCTGCCCGAGCCGGTGGAGGATGCCCACCTCGGTGCCGATGACGAACTCCCCGCCCGGGCCCTCGCAGGCGTGCCTGATGATCCCCGAGGTGGAGAAGACCCCGTCGGCGAGGTCGATCACCTCGGGCCGGCACTCGGGGTGGACGAGCACTGCCGCGCCGGGGTGGAGCTCCCTCGCGGCCCGGACATCCTCGGGGGTGAACCGGTCGTGAACGATGCAGTACCCCTCCCAGGGGATGACCTCCTTCTTCGTGAACCGGGCGGTGTAGCGGGCGAGGTTCCGGTCCGGGACGAAGAGCACCTGCTTCTCGGCGAGGGACTCCACGACCTTCACGGCGTTTGCCGAGGTGCAGCAGATGTCGCTCTCCGCCTTCACCCCGGCGGTGGTGTTCACGTAAGCGACCACGGCGGCCCCGGGGTAGCGCTCTTTCAGGAGCTTCACCTGCTCTGCCGTGACCATCTCCGCCATGGGGCAGCAGGCGTCGGGGGCGGGGAGGACGACCTTCTTCTCCGGCGAGAGGATGGCCGCGGTCTCGGCCATGAAGTCCACGCCGCAGAAGATGATCACCCCCGAGTCCAGGGACGCGGCGGCCCGGGAGAGCTCGAGCGAGTCCCCCACGAGGTCGGCGACGTCCTGGACCGGCCCGACCTGGTAGTTGTGGGCGAGGATCACGGCGTCCCGTTCCTCTTTGAGCGCGGCGATCCGCTCGTGCAGGCCCAGGTGCTCCCCGGTGATGGCTCCCCTCCTCCTCGATTCACCCGCCGTTCGGTGGGGATCCGGCGGGAAGATTATCCGTACGTTTGGTCACCATCCTATAAGGGTTGCTCCTCGATCGGGCGGGGCGGGGCTTCTCCGGCACGTCCGGAAATGTCCGCGAACGGGAAGGTGGCCTCCGGAGGGAAGGGAGGAGAAGAAGCATAAAGTCGCAGGGGCAATCCCTGAAAGAGCGATCCGCGATGCCCGCGACCGACCTCTGGCTCGTCCGGTACGGAGAGATCTTCCTCAAGTCCGACTACGTCAGGCGCCAGTGGGAGAAGGCCCTCGTCCGGAACATCCACGAGGCGCTTCCGGACTGCAGGATCCGCTCGGAGCGCGGGAGGATATGGGTGAGCGGCCCGGTCGATCCGGGGAGGCTCGGGCGGGTCTTCGGCATCGTCTCCTTCTCCTCCGTCGAACGATGCTCCCTGGACACCCTGGACGAGGCCCTCATTTCCCTCGCTGGAAAGCGGGGGGCGGGGGACCTCCGGACCTTCGCCATCCGGGTGAAGCGGGTGGGCAGGCACCCGTTCACCTCGCACGAGAAGGCCGTGGAGCTGGGGGACCTCGTGAGGGGCGCGTTCCCGAACCTCTCGGTGGACCTCGATAACCCCGACCTCGAGCTCCACGTCGAGATCCGGGAGGGCACCTGCTACCTCTTCACCGACGTGATCCCCGGGGCGGGGGGACTGCCCCTCGGGGTCGAGGGGACCCTGGTCGCCCTGGTCTCGGGCGGGATCGACTCCCCCGTCGCGGCCTGGATGATGATGAAGCGGGGGTGCCGCATCCTCCCGGTCTACGTGGCCCTCGAGGGGTTCCTCGGTGAGGACGCCCGGGCCCGGGCGAAAGAGGTCGTGGACGTGCTCAGGAGCTACCAGCCGGACATCGCGCTCAGGGTCGTCCCCGATTCCTTCCTTGCCTGCGCGAAGGAGCAGCTCGTCCGCAACCGGCTCGAGCGGTTCACCTGCCTGATCTGCAAGCGGCGGATGTACCGGATCGCCGAGGCTGTCGCGCGGGCAGAAGGCGGGAAAGGGGTCGTCACCGGCGAGTCCCTGGGGCAGGTCGCCTCCCAGACCCTCGGGAACCTCCTCGTCCTCGACGACGCGGCAGGG
>DATIYO010000100.1:0-31097 GCA_035517575.1 Methanomicrobiales archaeon | reverse complement strand
AACTCGACGTCCCCGGGTCCGGCTCGAAGCCGATCCTCACGTGGCTGTCAGCGGTGTTATAGGCAGGCTCGGAGGAGCCGGTGCCGAGCTCGGACCCGTCGACGTACCAGTGGGTGGTCGTCCCGTCGTAGATGAGGGTCTGGTAGTGGAAGGCGCCGGTCGCGGGGACGACCCCGGTGTCCCAGTCGTAGTTGTAGCCCCAGGCGAAGTAGTGGGTGTTCCTGATACCCGCCCCGAACTCCTGGTTGTTGTTCGCGGTCCCCCAGCCGACCATGCCGCACCGGTTGGTGTTTGCGAGCTTGACCCAGAAGGATATGGTCCGGACCGCTGTTCCGGTGATGCCGATGTTACCAGACGATTCGAGCCAGTCGTCGGTGGGGGGCCCGTTCAGGGCATCGGCGCCGTCGACCTGGCCGGTGGTCGCCTCGCTTCCCGTGTAGTTCCTCGGGTTCAGGTAATTACCGTTCGCCGTCGAGTCAGACCTCGTCCCCACCCCCCCGTCGTCGAGGTGCCAGACGCCGCGGTAGTTCGAGTCCCAGACCGCGGTCGGGTTCTGCTCGCTGGGGGCACCCGAGTTCCCGTAGTACATCATGATGGTGGTGTCGGTGGAGGAGCTGACGAGGGGGACGTTCACCCAGGCGACGAGGGTGCCGGCGGAGTAGGACTCGATCTCGTGGTTGAGCTTGGTCACCCCGTCTGCGGCGGTGAAGACGATATCGTTCCCGTTCGCCTGCGTGTGTGCGGAGAGGTCGCCGTCCGCGGTGATGCTGACGAGGACGGGGAAATTGGTCTGGTCGGCGGGGACCTTCAGGTGGTTGATGGTGAGGTTCTTGCGGTAGCCCCAGCTGCAGTCGAACCAGGGGGAGCCGGGCGGGAGGGGGGTCACGTTCGTCGTGCTTCCCCCACCTCCACCTCCGCTGACGACGCCGCCCTGGTCGCCGGCGACGTAGACCCCCCAGGGGAACCGGGTCTCGAGGATGACGGTCCCGCCGTTCATCGGCCCGGTGCCGTTGTAGATCATGACGGCGCCCTGGGGCATCGCCGAGTCGTTGAAGGAGAGGGTCTCGCCGAGGGACCAGGGGTAGGAGCCGGAGTTCGTGAAGTTCTGGGTCTGGTCGATGCCATCGACGAGGATCCGGAACTGTCCCTGGGGGATGGAGTCGCCGCCCTGGTGAACGATGGTGATCAGGGTGGACCGGTTCGTCATCGAGGCCTCGAGGGACGGGATCCGGGTCTGGGTCGGGGCGCTGAAGATGACCAGGTTCACGATGACCATGCCGATGACCACGACGCCGATGAGGGCGATGGTGCCGACTACCTCGGAGATCCCCCGCCCCCTGCCCCGCCTCGTACCCGGGTTCGGATCCATGGCCGGCCGCTCCGCCCGGGGGTTGCCCGGGCTGATCCCGTGAAAATACAGGGCTTTCCTGTACACGGCTTCTTTATGTAAATTATAGAATGGCAAGATATATAAATATCTTGTTAATTTTCATTCGATTCCCCGTCAGCCCGGGCACGATCGGGCCGGGACCGGCCGGAGACCGGGCCGGTCAGCAGGTGTGGTACTCGGAAGCGTTCCGGTACTCGAAGGTCGAGGGGCTGTTCTCGTTGTTGTACTCGGTCTTGATCCAGGTGTCGCTCCTCGCGACGTTCGAGAGCCTGATCTCGTCAAGTATGCCGGTGAAGCGTTCGGTCGGGATCGAGGTCGCGTCGTTCTCCTCCCCCCCGATGGTCACCGGGTTCGAGTCGATGGAGATGGAGAGGCTGCTCGTCTTCCCCGCGTACGCGCCGTTCACGTGCATGTAGGCGGTTCCCGCGGTGTAGTTCGTCGCGAGGAAGTTCCAGGCGCCGGTGCTCACGCTCCCCGCGCTCACCCCTGTCATGCCCGTGAACCAGCTCCCCGGGGTGGTCGGGTTCGCCCCGTTGGCAAAGGCGCAGGTCGTGTACGAATCATCGCCCGCCGTCCCGTACTGCCTCCCGATCATGCACCGGTAATTCTCGCCTGTCTCCGTGGGGCTCCAGGTGTACCCGTACATCCATCCCTCAATGGTGAGGGGGCCCGAGATCTGGAGGGACGCGGCGTCGGGGACGCGGATGAACTCATTGCTCCCGGAGGTGAATTCCTCGCCGTAACCGATCCTCCCGGTCACCCGTGCCGGCGGGTTCGTCCCCGCTCCGTAACCTCCCTGCCCGTTGTTCCCGTTCGAGGTGCTGTCCTTGAACTCCCCGGTCGCCCCGACCCCGGTCTCCTTGAGGTGCCAGACCGCCTTGTACCCACTGTCCCAGACGTTGGTCCTGTCCTCCTGGTCTCCCGCGGAGGGGTTCCCGAAGTACATGTAGAGGGTCGTGTTCGCCGAGGACTGGACCGTGGGAACCTTCACCCAGGCGACGAGGGCACCCGTGCCGCTCGTGTAGGTCTCGATCTCGTGCGGGATCTTCAGGGTGCCCGTCGAGTCGGTGAACAGGATGTCGTACCCGTTCCCCTGGGCGTTCGCCTGGAGGTCGCTGTCCGTGAAGCTCATAAGAACGGGGAAACTGGTCTGGGCCCCCACGACGCTCCCCTTGTAGATGGTGATGTTCTTACGGTAATGCCAGGAGCAGTCGTACCAGGGGGCGTGCCCGGAGGCGATGGCGCTCACCGTGACCGTCACGGGCCCGGAGGTGCTCGTCCCGTAGCTCGCGTCCCCGAGGTAGGTCGCGGTGATGGTATGGACCCCGACCGTGAGGGTGGAGATGGAGATGATCGCCGTGCCGTTGAAGAGGGCGCCCGAGCCCAGGGAGACGCCGTTGTCATAGAAGGTGACCGAGCCGGTCGGGGTCCCGAGGCCGCTCGCGGGGGTGACCTTTGCCGTGAAGACGACGGGGTCGCCGAAGGTGGGGGTGGTGGTCGAGGCGGTGAGGGTGGTCGCCGTCACCCCCGTGGTCAGGGCGTTTCCCGGCGCGTAGCCGGGCTGGTTCCGCCAGGCGCGGGAGATGCCGCCCGAGGTGTACTCCTCCACGTAGTCGGCCGAGACGTTCACCTGGGTGAGGGAGAGCTGGATGTTGTACAGCTGCGGGTTCCCGCCCGTGATGTTCATGAAGGCGACGTTCCCCGCGGTCCCGTTCGTGTACGCGGTCGCGGGGAGCCCGCCCTTTGCCGCGAGCCCGGTGAGGGTGCTGAGCCACATCTGGGAGGCGTTCGTGCTCGCGGCCTGGATGCTGATGTTGACCCAGCGGGTGTTGTTCCCGGAGATGAAGGGGGTGGACACGATGTCCGTCACCGCGCTCGTGATGGTGATGGGGCCGCTCCCGCTCACGTTGATGCCCGAGACGCCGCTCTGGACGAGGATCTCGCCGATGTTCACCACGGGCGAGCTGTTCACCATCGAGAAGGTGATGGCAGGGGGGATCTCGTTGGTCGAGCCGTCCTGCTGCTCGAGGAACACCCCGCCCAGCTGGTAGTAGTAGGTCTGGGGCGTGTAGAAGACGTTGTTCGAGCGGAACTCGATGCTCCCGAGGGCCTGGGTCGATCCCGAGACGAGGGGGACGTACCCGTACCGCATGTCGTACGACGCGGTCAGCTTGCCGGCGTTGTCGTTCGTCGAGAGGAGGAGGTTCGCGGGGGACTGGAACTTCGAGGAGACGCCGTAGACGGGGCTCATGAGGTCGACCGTGTACTTCGTGGAGGTGTTGACACCCCGGTACACGGGGAAGTTGCTCACGACGGGGACCCCGCCCAGGTAGGTGTTCAGCGTGATGTCGGTGCTGTTCCAGACGGTCTCGGTCCAGTTCGAGGTGGAGAGCACGTACCCGTGGGAGTCGAGGGTCAGGCTGAACCGGTTGTAGGAGTAGAAGTTGGGGGTGAAGTTGACAAAGACGTCCCAGCCGGGCCCGTCGACGTCGATCCCCTGGTCGGTCGTGAGGTCGATCGTGGAGAGGTTGAGGTAGAAGTGCTGGGGCGTCGTGTTCACGTTCACGGTGATCGGGGTGGTCGAGAGGGACCGGCTCTCGTTGTACCCGCCCGAGCTCACCATGACATAGGAGTCAGAGGTGATGGTGATGTTCTCGGGGCGCTGGTCGAGGGCGAGGACCGCGCTCCCCTTTGGCGGGACGAAGAAGGGGAAGTAGTCGAGGATCCCGTTTCCCGTGCCGCTCCCCAGGGAGAGCGCGGGGCCGAAGTCGGTCGTGCACTCCCGGCTCGTCCAGAGGGTGTCGATGTTCAGCTTGTACTCGGTGAACCGCTCCTTCACCGCCGACATCTGGGAGATCTCGTTCTCCCTCCCCATGGCGGGCATCAGGTAGAGGAGGTAGATGGAGAGCGTCATCACGATGACGGCGAGGATGAGGATGAACCCGACGGCCTCGGACAGCCCCGCCCCCCGGTCAGGTCGTACCATGCTGTAGGTAATATATCGACTGATTAATATATAAAATCCTCCCCGGCCGGAAAGGGGCCCGTGCCTGGCCGGAAGGGTCAAACCCTATAAACGGTGACGACAACACTCTTCTGGAACGGTGTGCCTTTGAGCGAGCGGATCCACTGGGCTGACGTCGTCGCGGCATCGGTGAGGGCCGACACCTCCCACCGCATCGCCACGGGGATCACCCCCTCGGGTCCGATCCACATCGGGAACATGCGCGAGGTCCTCACGGGCGACCTGGTGTACAAGGCCATGGCAGAGCGCGGCCTCTCTGCCGAGCTCCTGTACATCGCGGACGACTTCGACCCGCTCAGGAAGGTGTACCCCTTCCTCCCCGAGACCTACGCGCAGTACGTGGGGAAGCCCATCTCCGACATCCCCTGCCCGTGCGGGGAGCACCGGAGCTACGCCGACCACTTCCTGACGCCGTTCCTCTCGGCCCTCGCCGAGCTCGACATCTCGCCGAAGGTCCACCTCGCGAGCGAGCTGTACCGGTCGGGGGCGTACACGAAGGAGATCGGGACCGCGATCGCGCACACGGCCGAGATCCGGCACATCCTCGAGCATGTCTCGGGCCGGACCCTGCCCCCCGACTGGTCGCCCTTCTATCCCGTCTGCGGCGTCTGCGGGAAGCTCTCCCCCGCCCGGATCCTCGAGCATGACCAGGCCCGGAACACGGTGCACTACCGGTGCGCCTGCGGGAACGAGGGGACGGCCGACTACTCGCGCGGCGAGGGGAAGCTCGTCTGGAGGGTGGACTGGCCGATGCGCTGGGCCCGGTTCGGGGTCACCGTCGAGCCCTTCGGCAAGGACCATGCCACCGCGGGCGGGTCGTACGACACGGGGAAGGAGATCGCCCGCCGGGTCTTCCGGTGCGAGCCCCCCCACCCCGTCATCTACGAGTGGATCAGCCTGAAGGGGAAGGGCGCGATGCACTCGAGTAAGGGCGTCGCCGTGACCATCACCGAGATGCTCGAGATCGTCCCGCCCGACGTGCTCCGCTACCTGATCGTCAGGACGCGCCCCGAGCGGACCATCGACTTCGACCCGGGGATGGGGCTCATCTCCCTCATCGATGAGTACGACCGGGTCTCCCACGACGCAGCGGGCAGGGAGTACGAGCTCTCGCGGATCGCCTCCATCCCGACCCGGATCCCCTTCCGGCACATGGTGACCGTGGTCCAGATCGCCCACGACGAGAAACGGCTCTTCCAGTGCCTCGCGAGGACGAGCTACGACGTCACGAACACCGAGAACATCCTGCGGCAGGCGGAGCGGGTGAGGGTCTGGCTCAGGAAGTACGCCCCCGAGTCGGTCAGGTTCTCGGTGAAGGAGCGTCTCCCGCTCCAGGTGGGCGACCTCTCCGCGGATGACCTCCACGCCCTCTCCGCGTACCTGGAGTTCGTGAAGGCCCTCCCGTCCTGGTCGGCCGAGGCGATCCACAACGGGGTCTACGAGGTGGCCCCGCGGTGCGGCACCGACGCGAAGCGGCTCTTCGAGCTCGTGTACCTCGCCTTCCTCGGGCAGGCGAGGGGGCCGCGCCTGGGCTGGTTCCTCGAGGCCCTGGGGAGGGAGTTCGTGGTCGGGCGCCTCTCCGAGGCGGTGTACCCCTGTGCCCTCTAGGGCGCCCTCCAGGCCGGTGCACTCCCGCGGGTGCGAGCTCTGCTCTCAGGGCGCGAAGATGGTCCTCTTCGTCACCGGCCTCTGCCACCGCCGGTGCTGGTACTGCCCCCTGTCAGAGGAGCGGAGCGGGAGGGACCATGTCTTCGCGAACGACCGGCCGGTAGAAGGACCGAATGAGTTCCTCGACGAGGCGCGGACCATGGGTGCCCTCGGGACGAGCATCACGGGGGGCGAGCCCTTCCTCGTCCCCGAACGGGTCGCCCGGTACTGCTCGATCCTGAAGGAGACCTTCGGGGAGGAGCACCACATCCACCTCTACACCGGCCTGGCCCCGACCCGGGAGATGCTCGCCCCCCTCGCCGGCCTGGTCGACGAGATCCGGCTCCACCCGCCGCAGGAGGCCTGGCGGGAGATCCTCGCGTCGCCCTTCGCCCGCTCGGTGGAGGCGGCCCGGTCCCTCGGCTTCTCCGTCGGGATCGAGGTCCCCGCGCTCCGCGGCCTCCCCGCCCTCGCGGAGATCCTCCCGCGTATCGACTTCCTGAACATCAACGAGCTCGAGTGGGGCGGCATCAACGCGGGGGAGATGAGGAAGCGGGGCCTCACCCCGGTCGACGGCATCCACAACGCGGTGAAGGGCTGCCGGCGCTGGGCGGGCGACCTCACCCACCGGGAGAAGGTGTACTGGTGCTCCTCGCGGTCCAAGGACTCGGTCCAGCTCCGCGAGCGGCTGAAGCGCATCGCCGCCCGGACCGCGAGGTCCTTCGACGAGGTCACGGGGGACGGGACGGTACTCTACGGCGTCATCGAGCCCGAAGGCCGCCTCGACCCCGGCGATATCGGCCTCCGCGAGGGGAGCTACGAGGCGCGCGAGGGGCGCATCGAGCTCTCCTGGAGGGCGCTCCGGAAGCGGGCGGGGCGCCTCCCGGGGAAGAAGTACGTCGTGGAGCGCTACCCCAACCGGGGCATGGTGGTCGAGGTGATGCCGCTGTGAAGGCGCGGTCCGGCCTCGAGGGGCTCTACGAGCGGTACCTGGCCTGGCAGATCCGGTACACGCCGCTCCACATCGCCATCATCCAGGACGGGAACCGCCGGTTCGCGAAGTCCCTCGGCATGGAGACCGGCGAGGGGCACCGGGCCGGGGCCGACACCACCGAGCGGGTGCTCGACTGGGCGCACGAGCTGGGGGTGAAGTACATCACCCTCTACTCCTTCTCCACCGAGAACTTCCAGCGGGACAGCGCCGAGGTGGAGAGCCTCTTCGCCCTCTTCAAGGAGCGGTTCACGAAGATCCTCTCCGACGAGCGCATCCACCGGCGGCGCATCCGGGTCCGGGTCTTCGGCGACCGGGCCCTCCTCCCGCCCGACCTCCTGGAGCGGGTGGAGGCGGCCGAGGCGGCGACCCGGAGCTACGGGAACTACTTCTTAAACATCGCCCTCGCCTACGGGGGGAGGAACGAGATCGTCCATGCCGCCCGGTCCATCCTCTCCGGGGTGAGTGCGGGGGAGATCTCCCCGGAACGGATCGACGCGGCCCTGGTCGAGCGGCACCTCTACGACGGGAAGTACCTCCCCCCCGTCGACCTGATCATCAGGACCGGGAACGAGCGGCGGACCTCGAACTTCCTCCCCTGGCTCGCGAACGGGAAGGAGAGCGCGGTCTACTTCTGCGCCCCCCACTGGCCGGCCTTCCGGAAGATCGACCTGCTCCGCGCGCTGCGCCTCTACGACCAGCGGATGCGCAGCAGGGGGACGGCCGCGCGTGCGTGAATCCTCGTGAGGAGGGTCGGCCTCCTGCAGGGTCGCACCCCGCCTTAGGGCGGGTCGCGACTTCGCGGCGACTCTGTCGCCGCACGTCGATTTTCTTTGAAAATCGCCGTCGTCGCGCCACTCCCATTCCCCGCGACTGGCGTCGCGGGACTCATGTTCCATTCTGGGAGTGTCGTCCCTTCGGGAACGGTCGTCGTCGCTCCACGGTCGGGTTCTTCTGAACCCTCCCTAGCTCCCGAACCGGCGCTTCCTCGCCTGGTAGTCCCTGAGGGCCCTCAGGAAGTCCACCTTCCGGAAGAGCCGCCAGTTCACGTCGGAGAAGAAGAGCTCGGAGTACACGCTCTGCCAGATCAGGAAATCGGTGAGGTGGGAGGCCCCCGTCTTGATCACGAGGTCGGGCGTGTACCGGAAGGTCAGGTACCGGTCGATGAGGTCCTCGTCGACCCGGTCGGGGGCGACCCCGTCCTTCGCCATCCCCCGGATGCACCCCGTGATCTCCTCGCGGCCCGAGTGCCCGACGGCCACGAGCACGGGCATCCCCTCCCCGAGGACCTCGTCCCGGTCCCCCCCGTGGAGCTCGAGGCGCGCGAAGTCCGCGATCCGGCAGATGAAGGGGAGGAAGGGGTCGATGGTCGCCGCGTTGTTCGTGCTGATATGGAAGGTGACCCCGCGGATCCCCACCTCGCGGCACCAGCCGCTCACCTCCACGATCTTCTCCGGCGCGTCGAGCATGTCCTGCTCGGTGATCATGAAGCAGAGGTGCTCGGGGAGGACCGTGAGCCTCCGCAGGAGCAGCTTCTCGTACAGCCAGTAGATCATCGGGCCCACCCGAGGAGCGCGTCCCGGTCCATCGTGTTCAGGAGGTCGGCGGGGCCGCACCAGCCCCTCCGCGCGAGGGTGACCCCGTGGCGGATGTGGGCGAGCTCCTCCTTCCTGTGGGAGTCGGTCCCGATGGAGAGCTTCACGCCCCGGTCCCGCGCCTTCCGGATCAGGGGGTCGTCCAGGTCCATCCGGAACGGGGAGGCGTTGATCTCGAGGGCCGTCCCCGACGCCTTCGCCGCGTCGATGACCCGCTCCAGGTCCACCTCGTACGGGGGCCGGTCGGGGATGAGCCGGCCCGTCGGGTGGCCCAGGATGTCCACGTGCTCGTTCGCGATGGCGGTGAGGATCCGGCGGGTCATGACATCCTTCTCCTCGGAGAGCCCCGAGTGGACCGAGGCGATGACGAGGTCGAGGCCGGCGAGCACGCGGTCGGGGAGGCCGAGGCTCCCGTCCGCGAGGATGTCCACCTCGATCCCCGCGAGGAGCTGGCACCGGTGGTCCCGGTTCACCTTCGCGATCTCCTTCCCCTGGGCGGTAACCCCTTCGGCATCGAGGCCGTGGGTCACCCCGAGCGTCGCGGTATGATCCGAAACGAGGATGTACTCGTAGCCGAGCTCGTCCCCTGCCGCGGCGAGCTCCCCGAGGCCCATTTTGCCGTCGGTCGCCGAGGTGTGGACGTGGAGGTCCCCCCTGACTGCCTTCAGTTCGACGAGGGGGGGAAGGTCCCCCGTGAGGGCCCGCTCGATCTCCCCGCGGTCCTCCCGGATCTCGGGCGGGAACCAGGGCAGGCCCAGGAAGGAGAAGAGGGATGCCTCGTCGGCGAAGGTGTGGAGCCCGTCGCCGGCCCGCTCCTCGAGGCCGTACTCGTTCAGCTTCAGCCCCTTCCCGATGGCGATCTCCCGGAGGTGGATGTTGAACTCCTTCGAGCCGGTGAGGTACAGGAGCATCGAGCCGAAGGACTCCGGCTCCGTGAACCGGAGGTCCACCTGCCGGCCCAGGCACCGGATCGAGGTCTTCTCGCTCCCTGCCGCGATGATCTCGTCGGCGACGGACCTGATCCGGGAGTTCACCGCCTGGGGGGATTCCGCGACGGCGATGTCGATGTCCCCCACCGTGGACTTCCCCCGCCGGTAGCTCCCCGCCACCTCGAAGGTCCCGGGCGTGAGGACCGGGATCACCTTTGCGACCACCGCGTCGGCCTGGTCCCGGGTCATCCGGGTTCCGGCCGCCCGGTGCCTCGCGATGGACTTCAGGAACTCCGACTCCTTCTTCTCCCCGAAGCCCTTCACCGCCCGGATCCGGCGCTGCCGGGCCGCCCGCTCCAGGTCGGCAACGGACCGGACCCCGAGCTTCATCCAGAGGGTGTGCACCGTCTTCGGCCCGACCCCCTCGAGCTTCAGGAGCTCGGGGAGGGACTCCGGGATCTTCCCCTGGAGCTCCTGAAGCTCCGGGAAGGTGCCCGTCTCCAGGATGGCGGCGATCTTCCCCGCGATCCTGCTCCCGATGCCGGGGATGGCGAGGAGGGCCTTCCCGTCGAGCTCCGAGACCGGTGTCGCGAGCTCCTCCAGGTGCTTCGCCGCGCGCTCGTACGCGCGCACCTTGAAGACGTCCTCCTCCCCCGTCACCTCCAGGAGCTGGGCCATGAAGCGGAGGCGTTCGGCCACCTCCCGGTTCGAGAGGGCCATGCGTACAACTCTCCACCGCGCGGTATAAGGTTCTCTCGCCCGGCTTTCAGAGAAACCGATATGACAGGCGGGCGAGAGACACTCTCAGCATGGAGCACGCAGTCTGCGAGGACCTCCTCGAGGCCGTCCTCGTCCTCACCGAGGAGCGCGGGGCCCCGCCCACGGCGGGGGTTCTCGCCGCCCGGCTCGGGCGCGACGAGGCCTCGGTCGGGTCCCAGATCAGGGACCAGGAGCGATCCGGCAGGCTCGCGAGCGGGCCGTCGGGGGAGGTCCTCCTCCTCCCCGAGGGGAGGGCCATCGCGGCGCGGGTCGCGAACCGGCACCGGATCCTCCAGTCCTTCCTCGCCGAGCGGCTCGGGATGGAGCCGGGGACCGCCTCGGGGGAGGCGTGCCTCCTCGAGCACCAGGTCTCGGACGAGACCATCCGGCGGCTCTCGGAGTTCCTCGCCGGCCAGGACCAGGCGCGCCACCGGTCCAGGCACCGCGGCGGCAGGGGGGAGGCGGGGGAGGGGAGCGAGGGGAGGCACGCCCCGCGGTCCCTCGCCGAGTACGCCGAGGGGACGACCCTCCGGGTGATGGCCATCGGGAACTTCTCCCGGGTGCGGCGGCTCGCGGACGTCGGGCTCCTCCCCGGGGAGACCCTCGTCCTGAAGCGCCGGCTCTCGAACGGCTCGGTGGTGGTCGGGGTGAAGGGGAGCGACATCGCCCTCTCCGCCGAGGTCGCGGCCGGGATCCTCGTGGAGGAGACGGGATGAGGTTCGCCCTCGTGGGGAACCCGAACGTCGGAAAGTCCCTCATCTTCAACCAGCTGACCGGCCTCGGGGTCGAGGTCTCGAACTACCCGGGCACGACCGTCGTGCTCCACCGGGGCTCGACCTGCGTCGAGCGGGAGAAGGTCGAGGTCGTCGACCTCCCGGGCGTGTACTCCATCGACGGGGACGCGGAGGAGGAGGCGCTCGCGCGGGAGATCCTCTCAAAGGGCGGGCTCGACGGGGCCATCCTCGTCCTCAACGCGACGAACCTCGAGAGGAACCTCTACCTCCTCCTCCAGGTGGCCGAGACCGGCATCCCCCTCGTCGTTGTCGTGAACATGATGGACGAGGCCGAGGCGACCGGCCTCTCGATCGACCTCGGGAAGCTCTCGGAGATCCTCGGGGTGGAGGTCATCGGGACCGCGGCGACGAGCGGGAGGAACCTCGGGGGGATCATGCCCCTCGCCCTCGGGAAGGCCCGGCCCGCGGCCGTGACCGTGCCCTATGACACCGACGTCGAGGCCGCGATCCGGACCCTGGGGAAGACCCTCGGCGCGGGCCGGGTCTCGGCGATCTGGGCCCTCGACGCCATCGGCACGGACCCGGCCCTCGCGGAGCCGGCGGCCGACCTCGCCGGCGAGATCGAGGCGAGCCACCGGATGTCCGTCCACCAGATCATGGCGCTCAACCGGTTCACCCTCTCCCGGGAGATCGCGGGAAGGGTGGTGAAGAAGGGCGGTTCGAGGGCCGGGATCGACCTCGACCAGATCCTCTCCCGCGAAATCCCGGGCATCCCGATCCTCGCGGGGGTGCTCGTCGGGATGCTCCTCCTCGTCTTTCTCGTCGGCTCCTTCCTCGAGGCCCTCATCGTCGGGCTCTTCCAGCGCTACGCCGTCGCGCCCCTCCTCTCCCTCGGCCTCCCGCCCGTCGCCGAGAAGGTCGCGGTCGCGGCGGTCATCGGGCTCCAGGCGGGCTTCGGGATCGCGTTTCCCTACATCCTCCTCTTCTTCATCATCCTCTCGGTCCTCGAGGACTCGGGCTACATGACCCGGGCCGCGTTCCTCGCCGACCGGGCGATGCACCGGGTGGGGATGCACGGCGGGGCGATCATCCCCATGGTCGTCGCCTTCGGGTGCAACGTGCCGGCCATCATGGCGGCGCGGAACCTCGGGACGAAGCGGGAGCGGTTCATCGCGGCCTTCCTGATCACCCTCGTCCCCTGCTCGGCAAGGACGGTGATCATCGCGGGGATGGTCGCGGCCTTCGTCGGGATCCCCGCGGCCCTCTCGATCTACGGGATGGTCTTCCTCGTGATCTTCGCGACGGGCGCCCTCCTCTCGAGGGTCACCCCGGGCGGGCAGTTCGGGATGATCCTCGAGATCGCCCCGCTCCGCCGCCCGAAGGCCAACCTCGTCCTCGCGAAGTCGGTCCGCCGGCTGCGGGACTTCCTGGTCGCGGCGATCCCGCTCCTCGTCGTCGGGAGCTGCGCCCTCGGGCTCCTCGAGTTCTACGGGGTCCTCGCGGTCTTCCAGGGGCTCGCGGCGCCGCTCTTCCAGGGGATCCTCGGCCTTCCCCCGTACGCCATCACCGCCCTCCTCTTCGGGATCCTCAGGAAGGAGATGGGCATCGAGACCCTCGCCGTCCTCGCGGGGACCGCGAACCTCCCCGCGGTCCTCTCCACCCTCCAGATCTACGTCTTCGCCGTGATGTCCACCCTCTTCGTCCCCTGCATCTCCACGATGGCGGTCCTCTCGCGGGAGAACGGCGGGAAGGTCGCGGCCCTCGTGACGGTCTACACCGTCCTCCTCGGGATCGCGATCGGGGCAATCATTAACATGGCTTTTGTATAGGTACTGGAAGGACCATGCTCACGTTCATCGGCCTCGGGCTCTATGACGAGAAGGACCTCTCGGTGAAGGGCCTCGAGGCCGTCCGGTCGGCCGACCACGTCTACCTGGAGACCCACACCTCGCGGCTCATGGGGGCATCCGCGAAGGCCCTCTCCGGATTCTACGGGAGGCCGGTGATCGCCGTGACGAGGGAGGAGATGGAGGTCGACCCAAGGGAGATCCTCGCACGGGCGAGGGACGGGGAGGTCGCCCTCCTCTGCGGGGGCGATCCCATGGTCTCGACGACCCACGCCGACCTCCGGCTGCGGGCAAGGGCCGCGGGGGTCGCGACCCGGATCATCCACGGGGCGTCCATCCAGAGCGCGGTCTCGGGCCTCACCGGCCTCCAGAACTACCGGTTCGGGAAGTCCACCTCGATCCCGTTCCCGTCTGGCTCCTGGTTCCCGACGACCCCCCTCGAGACCGTCCTCTCGAACCTCTCGCTCGGGCTCCACACCCTGGTCTACCTCGATATCCAGGGGGAGCGGCTCATGACCGTCCGGGAGGGGATCGACCTCCTCGGCGGGATGGCGGCGCGGGTCTCCCGCACGGCGCCCGGGTTCTACGTCGGGATCGCGAGGGCGGGATCGCCCGACGCGGTGGTCGCCGCGGGATCGGCCGAGGAGCTCGCGGGGGTGGACTTCGGCCCCCCGCTCCACGTCCTCGTCGTCCCCGCCGCGCTCCACCCCGTCGAGCAGGAATACCTGGAGGCGTTCGCGCGGTATGCGGGTGGGTGACTACGGGAAGGCCCTGGGCGGTGCGCTCCGCCGCGCCTCCCTGGCACCGCCGGAGGGGACGGCCCTCCACCGGGTGGCGAGGGAGGCCCGCGAGATGGCGGCGGCGTACCTCGCCGACGGGGAGACCTTCCTCGCCGCGGGGGACCTGATGAACGGCCTCGCCGCCTTCGCCTATGCCTCGGGGTGGCTGGACGCGGCCTCCACCCTCGGGCTCTTCGCGCCGGAAGCCCTCCTCGGGCTCCCCCTGTTTCCCGAAGAGGCGGGCTCCCTCGCGGGAGAACGGGTCAGGGAGAAGCGGGACCGGTACCGGCGGATGCTCGCGGGGGCGGTGGAGGCCCTCGAGTGCGCCCCCGACCCGGGCAGCCCCCTCTTCGCCGCGGCGACCCTTGTCCTCAACCGTGCCGAAGACCTCCTCGGGGAGGGGGACCGGCACGCGGGCGGCGGGAGGGACGGGGACGCCCTCGCCTGCTACAGCCACGGCCATGGATGGCTCGACGCGGGAGTGCGGGCCGGCCTCTTCCGGATCCTCCATTCCCGCGAGCTCTTCACCGCAGGGCCGCTCTAGAAAGTTTTTGAACTTTCCCTGTAACCGGTATACGTTGCAGCGGGGACGTCCGGCGTCCCTGGAGGGGGGAGGGGGGTAATGGAACGTTCCCAGTTGAAGTGGCTCGCCGTCTCGGTGAGCTTCAGCCTGGTGGTCCTCGTCCTCGTCCTCCGCTTCACGGTGACCTCGCAGACCTTCGAGTACCTCAAGCGGCTGAACCCCGCCCTCCTCGTCCTCGCCATCGTCTGCCACTTCCTCGCCTACGGGTTCTGGGCGATGCGGATCCGCACCATGGCCGCCTCCCTCGGGCACAGGGTCGAGTTCAGCTACTGCCTGAACCTGGTCATGGCGAACCTGCTCGCGGGCTCCATCACCCCTGCCCAGGCGGGCGGGGAACCGGTCCGCGTGCACCAGCTCTACCGGCACAACGTCCCGCTCGGGGACGCGACGGCCATCGTCGTGGTCGAGCGGGTGCTCGACGCCATCGTCCTCGGCGTCGCGGGGGTCGGGGCGATGTTCCTCCTCGGGGAGATGGTCGAGGACATCCCGAGGAGCCTGACCCTCGTGATCTTCATCGCCTGGTTCGTCATGATCCTCTTCATCGGGGCCTTCGTCTTCTCGGTGAGGAACCCCGACATCCTGAAGCGGTTCTTAAAGAAGGTCTCCCGGCCCTTCATCCGCCGGTGGGACCTTCGGCGGATCGACCGGCTCATCGCCGCCATCGACCGCGAGGTGGACAACTTCCACGACAGCCTCTCCCGGTTCGTCGCCCACGCGAAGGGCGGGCTCCTCTGGGGGACCGTCTACACCGCGCTCTTCTGGTTCTCGGAGTTCATCATCGTCTCCCTGATCCTGATGGGCCTCGGCGAGCAGCCCCACTACCTCCTCTCCCTCGTCGCCCAGATCGTGATCGCGATCATCATGATGATCCCCCTCACCCCGGGCTCCTCGGGGGTCGCCGAGCTCTCGGCGACCTCGATCTACGGCCTCTTCATCAACACCTCCATCGTCGGCGTGCTCGTGGTGGTCTGGCGGGCGATCTTCTACTACCTGAACCTCGCCGTCGGGATCATCGCCTCCATCCCGATCATCCAGAGGGAGATGCAGCGGAAGGGGGAGGAGGAGGCGGAGGACGCCTCCCCGGGCGAGGGGGAGTACCCCAAGGTTTAACGTGGGGAAGGGAGATGTTTACCTTCGCCATGGACGAACAGCGGTGCAGGGTCCGGGGGGTCTTTCTCTCGATGAGCGAGCAGGGGGCGGCGGCGCCGACCGTGCTCCTCGAGCTCCCGGCCGGCGACTGCATCCCGATCTACATCGGGCTCTGGGAGGCGATCTCCATCAGGAACGCCATCAAGGGCGAGGTCCTCCCCCGTCCCATCACCCATGACCTGTTCGTCGAGGTATTAAAGCGGCTCCATGCCACGGTCGCCGCCCTCTCCATCGACTCCCTCGAGGACGGGATCTTCTACGCGAAGCTCCACGTGAAGCTCGACGGGGCGGTCGAGGTGGTGGACTGCCGGCCGAGCGACGGGATCGCGATCGCGCTCCGGACGGACGCCCCCATCACCGTCGAGGGGGGCGTCGTCGCCCAGGCCTCGAAGAAGCGGGACGACCTCCCGAACCTCCAGGACCTGGACTCCGTCGTCTGAACCCCGGGGCACCCGCTCTTTCTCAGCCGGCCCGCGACGGCCTTCAGCGCCGCCTCTTCGCGAGCTCGGCGAGGACCTCGTCGAAGTCGGTCCCTGCGGCGGCGAGGGCGACCATGAGGTGGAACTGGAGGTCGGCGGCCTCGGAGACGATCCTCTCCCGGTCGCCGTTCTTCACCGCGAGGATGAACTCGGTCGCCTCCTCCCCGACCTTCTCGAGGATCCCGTCGATCCCCTTCGCGCCGGTGGCGAGCCGGCCCACGTACGACCCCTCCCTCGGGTGGGCGAGCCGGTCCCGGATGACCTCCCAGAGCCCGGGGATGACCCCGATCTCCTTCACGGGCCCTCACCCGCGGAGACGATCTCCCCGAGCTCGGTCCCGAAGAACCGCCGGAAGAGGAGCCGGGCCTTCTCCACGTTCGCCCCGCCCTTCCCGATGGCGATCCCGAGGTCGCCCCGCTTCCCGATGACGACCCTCACCCTCCCGGCCTCGTCCTTCCCGACCGCGGCGAGGGTCGCGGGCCGGAACATGTTCGCGATGAAGTCGTCGGGGTTCTCGGCGTACTCGACCATCTCGATCTTCTTCCCGAGCACCTTCTGCATCCGCCGGATGTTCTCCCCCTTCTTCCCGATGGCGAGGCCCATGTCGCCCGGCCGGATCACGTAGATGATCCGGTCGAACCGCTCGTCGATGAGGCAGTCGACCGCGGTGGACTTGGTGAGGATCCGGAGCTCCTCGATGTACCTCCGCTCCTTAAAACCGATGGTCCTCTCCATTTCAGGTGATTCTGTGCGCTCCCCGTATATATCCTTAAAGAATTTGATCCCCGGGTGGCGTCACGGTCTCGGGGGCGCGATGGCGTCCCGGTTTGAAAGGAGTGCGGGGCCCGCCCGGGGGACTGGTTCCCCCCCGGGCGGCGTCCCCGGCTGAAGCCCGCCCCTACTCGTGCGGGGAAAAGAGAGTGGGGGTTTCCCTGGTGCCGGGCTGATAGCGGGAGTGCTCGTCACTGGTGGTGTGGGGGACTGGATGTCCCTCCCGGCCCTTGGAATCTCCCCAGATCTTCATGCACATGAGGTGGCTCCTTTCGCGTCTTGGTGGTGGTCTCTCTTGTAACCGAGGGGGTTCCGCGAACCCCTTCCGGTTCACATAAAACAATAATCACTAATAGTATATATACATTCCGCTTACCGGACATTGAGAGATAATATTTTTATAGAAAATCTAAAGGGAAAATGAGGGCAGAATCGACAGGAGAGCGGGAAAGGTAGCGGATACAGGCGGTAGCCACGGCGGGTCCGGGGCGGGACCACGCCTGGGACCGGGAACCGGGGCCGGGGGGTTCCCCCGGACCGTGCTTCAGCCCTTCTTCGGGCCCGCCCCGGACAGGTAGTCCAGGTCGATCTGCTTCAGGAGGTCGGGGGCCATGGACCGGAACACGCCCTCGATGTTCTTGATGGCCTGGAGGTCCTCGCTGGACCGCTCGTCCTTCCCGCCCCGGGGCCGGAAGATGACCACCGCCCCGATGGTCTTCCCCCGGGCGTCCCGGATCGGGGAGACCCGGTCCTCGACCGGCCACTTCGTCCCGTTCTTCGCGATGAGGACCTCGTCGCCCGCCCCGGTGACCAGGTTCTCCTCCCGCGCCGCCCGCCTCGCGAGGTTCTCGACCACGGTCCCGCCCGGCTCGTGGACGAGCCGTAGCACCTCGGGCAGGGGCCGGAGGTACGACTCGCCCGACTGCCAGCCCGTGGTGAGCTCGGCCGCGGGGTTCATGAAGGTGATCTGCCCCTCGGGGTTCGTGGTGATGACCCCGTCGCTTATCGCCATCAGGGTCTCAAGGAACCACTCCCCCTTCTCCCGCTCGCGCTTCTCCCGGCGGTGCTTGTAGATGGCCATCTCGAGGGTGGTCTTCAGCTCGGTGTCGGTGAAGGGCTTGATCAGGTACCCGTACGGCTCGGTGATCTTCGCCCGCTCGACCGTCCTCTCGTCCGAGTACGCGGTCAGGTACACGAGCGGGATGTGGAGGTCCCCCGAGATCTGCTCCCCTGCCTCTATCCCGTCCATCTCGCCCTTGAGCCGGATGTCCATGAGCACGAGGTCGGGGTGGACCTTCGCCGCCCGCTCCACCGCCTCCTCGCCCGTCGAGACGATCCCCGCGACCTGGTACCCGAGCTCCTGGAGGCTCTCTGCGAGGACCTTTGCGATGACAAAGTCGTCCTCGACGATCAGAATATTGGCCTTTGCCACTTGGAAAACCCCTTTACTTCTTCATTTCTGGAAACCTGATGATAAAGCTCGCGCCCTTCCCCGCCTTCCCGACCTCGATGGAGCCCCCGAGCTGGCTCACCGCGAGGCCGTGGACGAGCCGGAGCCCCAGGGTATCGGTCTTCTCGAGGTCGAGGCCCGGGGGGAGCCCGACGCCGTTGTCCCGGATCTCCATCACGTAGCCCCTCCCGTCCTCCCTCGCGACCCGGATGCAGATCTTCCCCCCCTTCCCCGACGGGAAGGCGTACTTCAGGGTGTTACTCACGAGCTCGTTGATGATCAGGCTGCAGGGGAGGGCGGTGTCGATGTCGAGAGAGATGCCCCGCACGTCCATGTCGAGGGTCACCCCCGCCGAGCGCTCCTCGTAGGACCTGAGGAGGTACTGGACGAGCCGGGTCAGGTACTCGGCGAGGTCGATGGTGCCGAAGGACCGGGACTGGTACAGCTTCTCGTGGATGAGGGCCATCGTCTTGATCCGGTGCTCGCTCTCCCTGAACATCTCAAGGATCTTCCGGTCCTTGGTCTTCTTCGACTGCAGCACGAGGAGGGCCGAGACCACCTGCATGTTGTTCTTCACCCGGTGGTGGATCTCCCGGAGCAGGTTCTCCTTCTCCTCGAGGGAGGCCCGGATCTGGGCCTCGGCCCGCTTGAGGATGGTGATGTCGATGACGACCGTGAGGGCCGCCCGCACCGAACCCGCCTCGTCCTTCAGGGGGTACTTGGTGAGGAGGGCCGGGAACTGCTCGCCGCCCTTCCGGACGAGGGTGATCTCGCCCGAGTACTCGATCTCCTGCCGCTTCATCTTCCGGTGGATCTCCGAGAGCCGTTCCAGGTCCTCGGGGAGGTGGAGGAGGGCGAGCCGCTCCCCCACCACCTCGTTCTTCCAGTACCCGAAAATCATCTCCGCACCGGGGCTGAAGTCCAGGATGCGGCTCTCCTTCCCCCTGAGCTCCGAGGTCACGAAGGCGACGTTGTGGGCCGCCTCGAAGATGGCCGAGAGGCGCCGCTCCCGCTCGGTGAGCTCCCGGTCCCGGGAGAGGCTCATCTTCATCGCCCTGAGGAAGATGGCGAGGAGGCGCCCCTCCCGCTCGCAGAGGTCCGCCTCCGCCCGTTTCTCGCCCGTGACGTCCCGGTAGAGGTCCACCCTGCCGCCGGTCGAGGGAGAGTCGGGGAGGGCCCGGCTCGTGAACCGGAACCACCGGTCCCCGCCCTCCGTGGAGAGGGAGAACTCGGTCCCGTCCCCGGCCTTTCCGGACGCGATCGCGCCTGCGATCTTCCCCGCCGCCCCCTCGTCGCCCTTGATGCGCGGCCCGATGGCGCCCGCGACGAACTCCCGGATCCCCCTGCCCCGGGCATCCTCCCGGGACACCCCCGAGACCCGCTCCATCGCGGCGTTCAGGAGGACGATCCTCCCCGCGGCATCGGTGACCACCATGCCGTCGTCGAGGAGATCGAGGAGCCTCGCGGTCTCGTCCCCGCGGCCCGGCCCCCGTTCCCGGGTTGCGCCCCTCGTCACGTCAGCCCCTCATGTTCCGGTTTGTCGAATGAGCCCATAAAAGCGCCCCCCCGGGGCACCGCGGGGGTCCCCGCGGGCGGCCACCCTCCCGGTGAGATGTGGCAGGTTGCCGTGTGGCAGATTGCCGGAGCGGTCATTTTTTCGCGGAAACGCGTTTCCCTTTTCCGGTGCCGGGCATCCCACCTGCCGCACCCGGGGGTACGGGGACCCTCTTTCCGGCGGAGGGCCATCCTCGCGATCCTCATGACCCGGCCGCGCGACCTGCACAGAAAAGTTAGCATGGATCCGTTAACCTTTTTTGGCCCCATCAGACGATAATAATATCGGCAATTCTACCCAATCAGGAATTAATCAAAAATACCAAATTCGGAATCTATATATACAGGTGTATTGATATACAATGTCTTGCAGAGAACGATATCCGGGGGTCTCTCTCTGGTATCGGGATGAGATCAGTATGATGTTCCCATACGAGATCGAAAATCTTCTCAACATGGATGGACTGCAGGACATGAACGAGATCCTGGACCGGCTCCTCAAGGTCCGCGACATCTCGCGGGACAAGGTACGGGACCTGGGGTTCGACATCAGGTCGGTCGACCTGGACAACCTCCCCGCCGAGATGGACAAGGAGAAGGTCTACTGGATCTCGTTTTACAAGAACCTGTTCAACTTCATCAGCATCCCCCTGTTCGTGAACGGGGTCATCGACCAGGCGGAGATCGCGAGCATCAGGTTCGACGAGCACTGCAAGCACGACATCGCCGAGATCCTGACCTCGATCGAGATGGAGGCCTCGTAACCCTCTCGTCTCGACCTCCTTCATTCACCTCCTCCCCATACGATACCTTCCCTTTTCGTGACTTCTCCCGACGGAGGACACCCCCCGTCCCGGGTCACAACGTTTAAGCCTCATCCCCGGTAACGGTTTAGCATACCCCTGACGGAGGTGCGCGTCCCCGGTGCTCGACGTGGGAAGGGTCACGAAGGTGATAGGCGGGATGACCATCCTCTCGGACGTGAGCCTCTCGGTGGGAAAGGGCGAGATCGTCGGGGTCGTCGGGCCGAACGGCGCCGGGAAGACGACCCTTTTTAACATCATCTCCGGGATCTCCCGGCCGACCCGGGGGTCGGTCTCCTTCGAAGGCACGGACATCACCGGCCTCCCCCCCGAGCGGATCTGCAACCGGGGGATCGCGAAGACCTTCCAGATCGCCCGCTCCTTCCCCGGACTCTCGGCCCGGGACTCGGTCATGGTGGGGGCGACCTTCGGCAACCGCGACCCCCTGCCCCGGGGAGAGGCGGAGGAGCTCGCGGCCTCGACCCTGGGCTTCGTCGGGTTCCCGCCCGAGAAGCACGACACCCTGGTGAAGAACCTGAACGTCGTCGAGCTGAAGAAGGTACAGCTCGCCCGGGCCCTCGCGAGCAAGCCCCGTCTCCTCCTCTTCGACGAGCTCATGACCGGGCTCACCCCGACGGAGAGCAACGAGTCGGTGGGGCTCGTGAAGCACATCCGGGCGCAGGGCATCTCCATCCTCATGATCGAGCATGTCATGAGCGTGATCATGGGGGTCTCGGACCGGGTCGTCGTCCTCGACCGGGGGGAGAAGATCGCCGACGGCCACCCGTACGAGGTGATCAATGACCAGCGGGTCATCGACACCTACCTGGGCGACGTGGGAGCCTTCTAGGGGCACGGAGAGAGGGGAACAAATGCTCGAGATCGCGAACCTGAACGTCTTCCACGGGAACCTGCAGGTGGTCTGGGACCTCTCGGTGACGGTGGGCGAGGGCGAGCTCGTCACCCTGATCGGCCCGAACGGGGCGGGGAAGACCTCGACCGTCGAGACCATCGTCGGGCTGAACCGGAACGCGAAGGGGAGCATCCGGTTCCTCGGCGAGGAGATCCTCGGCCTCTCCCCGAACCGGATCTTCCGGAAGGGACTCGCCCTCGTGCCCGAGCGGCGGGAGATCTTCCCCGGGATGCCGGTCATCGAGAACCTCCGGCTCGGCGCCCTCGGCCGGACGGGGTGGAGAGCGGCCCTCGACCATGTCTACGCCCTCTTCCCCGTTCTCCGAGAGCGCGAGCGGCAGAAGGCGGGGACCCTCTCGGGCGGCGAGCAGCAGATGCTCGCCATCGGCCGGGCCCTCATGTCCGGGCCCCGGATGCTCGTCCTCGACGAGCCCTCGACCGGCCTCTCGCCCCTCCTCGTCGGGCAGATGTTCCGGTCCCTCGAGCAGCTCGGGAGGGAGGGGATGACCGTCCTCCTCCTCGAGCAGAACGTGCGGCACGCGCTCGAGCTCTGCACGAGGGGCTATGTCCTCGAGAACGGGCGGATCGTCCTCGGGGGGAAGACGAGGGACCTCCTCCACGACCCGCACATCGAGCGGGCCTACCTCGGCACCTGAGGCCCGCCGGTCAGCCGGCCCGGCCTTTCTCCGTTTTCTCCGCGGCCCTGCGCCTGCTTCTCCAGGCCCTGAACTCCTCGGGCAGGGAGACGAGGCCCCTCGGGAGGAAGATCACGACGAGGATCAGGATCAGGCCGATGATGATGAACCGCTGGAAGGTGAGGCCGAGGGAGAGGAGCCCCTCGGAGACGATGGTGAGGATCACGGTCCCGATCACCGGGCCGGCGAGGGTCCCGAGCCCCCCGAGGATGGAGTAGATCACGGGGAGGAAGGAGATGTCGATCCCGAAGATATCGGGGGTCACGTACCCGAAGTGGTGGATCTCGAGGGCCCCCGCGACCCCGGCGAGGAAGGCGCTCGCGGCAAAGCCGAGGAGCCGGTACCGGACGGGGTCGACCCCCGAGGCCCGCGCCTCGGTCTCGTTCTCCCGGATGGCGGCGAATGCGAGCCCGATCCGGGAGTGCATGAGCCGGCGGATCCCGAGGATCGAGAGGACCGCGATGGCGAGGATGGCGTAGTACTCGATGAAGGCGTTCCCCGCGAGGTCCAGCGGGACCAGGCGCGGCGAGGCGAGCCCGCTCCACCCGCCGGTGACCGGCGCGAGCACCGAGACCATGAGGGTCTGGGTGATGATGGCAAACCCGAAGGTGACCATGGCGAGGAACCATTCCTTGAGACGGGCGCAGGTGAGCCCGATGAGGACCCCGATGGCTGCGGCCACGGCGCCGCCGAGGGGGAGGGCGAGGACGGGCGGGAGCCCCGTCGAGAGGGCGATGAGGGTCGAGGCGTACCCCCCGATCCCGAAGAAGGCGGCGTGCCCGAGGGAGCCCTGCCCCGAGAGGGCGAGGAGGTTCCAGGACGAGGCGAAGATGATGAAGATGAGCATGAGGACGAGCAGGTTCAGCAGGTAGAGGTCGCCGGTCGCGGGGGCGACGAGGGCGACCGCGACGACGAGGACGGTCGCGTATCCCGCGAGGTCCGCACGCAGGGGGAGCTTCACTCCTCGGCCTCCCTGAAGAGGCCCCTGCTCTCCGGGCGCCTCATTCTTCGGCCTCCCCGAAGAGCCCCCTGGGCCGGATGATGAGCACGATGATGAGGATGATGAAGGAGACGGCGTCCTTCCAGGACCCCCCGACGAGGAAGGCGGTGGCGTTCTCGGCGAGGCCGTAGAGGAGGCCCCCGATGATCGCGCCCGGGATGGAGCCAAGGCCGCCGAGGATGATGATGGCAAAGGCCTTGATCGCCGGTATCGACCCCATGTACGGGTTGAAGACCTGGCCGCTCACCACCCAGAGGGTCCCCGCCGCCGCCGCGAGGGCCGAGCCGATCCCGAAGGAGAGCATGTCCATCCGCTCGACGTCGATCCCGACGAGCATCGCCCCCCGCCGGTTCTGGGAGGTCGCCCGGATGGCGAGGCCGACCTGGGTCCGCTCGAGGAGGAGGTAGAGGCCGGCGAGGATCCCCGTGGTCACGACCATGATGATCACGTAGTCGAGGGGGAGGGAGACGGGCCCGACGGGGAGCGAGACCCCGCTGTACGGGCTCTTTATGCTCTGCCACTGGTCGCCCCAGACGAGGGCCGCCGCGTTCTCGAAGATGTAGATGAGCCCGATGGAAAGGAAGATCTCGTTGAGCTTCCCCGTGCCGAGGATCGGCCGGAAGCAGAGGCGCTCGACGACCCCCCCGACGGACACGAGGACGAGCATCGTGAGGAGGATGACCGCGTAGGGGTTGAGGCCGGTGAGGGCGAAGATCGCCGCCGTGACATAGGCGCCGAGCATCAGGAACTCCCCGTGGGCGAAGTTCACGATCTTCATGACCCCGAAGATCAGGTTGAGCCCCGTCGCGAGGAGGAGGTAGATGCACCCTGCGTAGAGCCCCCAGAAGACGATCTGCAGCAGGATGTCCACTTCGACCATGGCGCCTACCAGTGAAGCTGTACTGTCGGAGTTAAAAAAAGGGTGGGATTCAGGCGCTTCCCGGGGTGTACCAGTCGGGCAGGACGAAGTCCGTCGCCTTCAGGTTGTCGGGCCAGACGATCTTCGGCCTGGCCTCCCCGGCCGCCGGGTCCCAGGTGAGCTGCTCCATGTAGAGCTTGAACTGGGACTCGTGGAAGTCGGGCGAGAAGCTGATGGTGCCGTCCTGCATGGCCTCGATGATCTGGGGCATCTTCAGGTTCACGAGTGCCTGCTGGACCGAGGCCTTGTCAACGGTTCCCGCGTTCGAGATGGCCTGGGCGAGGATCTTCACGCCCTCGTACGTCGAGGCGCCCATCATGTCGGGCGGGGAGCCGAACTCCGCGGTGTAGGGGCCCTTGAAGGCGGCCACGGCATCGGCGATGCTCCCCGTCGGGACGGTGTAGGGGGAGAACCGGCTCTCGATGATGGAGTAGTTCGCGTACCCCCCGAGGCCCTTGTAGTAGGCGGGGGCGTCGTTGTTCTCCACGGCGAGGAAGATGGTGGAGAGGCCGACGTCACGCCGCGCCTGGGTCACCATGGGGACCATCTCGTTCGTGAAGGCCGCGACATAGATCGCGTCGGGCTTCGCCGCCTTGATGGCGGTGAGGGTCGTGTGGAAGTCGCTCTCGGCCATCTTGAAGGACTGCGCCCCGACGATCTGGGTGTTCAGGTTCTCGGCGTGGATGGTGTTGTTCACCGCCGTGTACACGCCCTGCCCGAACTGGCTGTCCTGGTAGATGATGCCGAGCCTCAGGGGCCGGCTCGCGTCGAATTTGAACTTCGCGTCGACGGCGGGCCGGATCACCTGGTCGATGAACTCGGTGGTGTACCTGCCATAGGTGTCCGTCGTCGGGCAGTGGTGGAAGATGTAGCTCGTGTCGATGTCGGTCCGGTGCGTGATGGTGGGGGTCGAGGCGCCCGTCACGACATACGGCACCTTGTACTGGGCGACGATCTGCTCGTGGGCATAGGTCACGGCGCTCGAGTACCCGCCGACCAGGGCGTCGACCTTGTTCTCGGTGATGAGCTTCGTCACCGCGGTCTGCCCGCCCGCCGGCGTGGACTGGTCGTCACCGGGGATCAGGGTGATGTTCACCTTGCCCCCGTACTCCTTCACGTACACGCCGCCGGCGGCGTTCACCTCGTTCGCCGCGACCTGGGCCGAGTCGTACATCCCGTTCCCGAGGTTCGAGACCGGGCCCGTGAGGGACGCGACGACCCCGATCTTGATCGTGCCCGCCTGTTGCGTCGCCTGGGTGCAGCCGGCCGCAAGGACGATCGCCGCGAGGACGATGGCGAGGATCAGAGCATAAATCCGGTAGTTCAAAGAGACTCCTCCGTCATCCAGGAGCATGCTATGTCATGGCATGACGCTGGAGCGTATGGGTCTGAAAAAATATAACGGTTGTTATTTTGTCACCGGTGCCATCGCGGGCCGGTGCGGCCACCCCTCCCGCGACCGGTCCCGATATCGGTCCCGATATTTCTCCGGAAGTCCTACCGTTTCGGCCGGAACCGGTGTGCGCCAAGGAGGATGGCGAGGCAGGCCGCTGCGAGGGGAACCATCGGCGAGAGCGGCGTCTGGGAGGAAGTTGAGGTCACGGAGATCTTATCGCCCGACGCCGAGATGTTGCTGCCGGCCGCGTTCGCCACGGTGAGAGAGACGGTGTAGTCCCCGGGGGCCGCAAAGGTGTGCAGCGGGTTCTGCTCGGTGCTCGTCTCCCCGTCGCCGAAGTCCCAGGACCAGGAGGTCGGGGCGCCCGACGAGAGGTCGGTGAACTGGACGGGGAGCGGGGCGGTGCCGGTGACGGGGTCCTCGATGAAGGAGGCGGTGGGAGCCCCCTGCTCTGGGATCGCGGCTGCCAGGGGGGCTGCCTCCGGAGTCGTCTCCGGGGTCGATGCAACCGCGCCGGTAACGGTGATGAGCCCATCCATGGTGCTGGAGTTGGTCCCCGCCGGGTTGAAGACGGTCAGGGAGACCGCGTAGGTGCCCGGGGTCTCGTAGCTGTACGACGGGTTCTGCTCGGTGCTCGACCCGCCGTCGCCGAAGGCCCAGATCCAGGCGGTCGGGGAACCGGTCGAGGTGTCGGTGAACTGGACGGCGAGGGGGGGGTCCCCCGACGTCGGGTCCGCGGTGAAGGAGGCGACGGGCGCCGAGATCACCGTGATGAAACTGTCCTCGGTATCGGTGTTGCTCCCCTGCGCATTGGCGGCGGTCAGGGAGACCGAGTAGTTCCCCGCCGCGGCGTAGGTGTACGACGGGTCCTGGTCGGTGCTCGTCCCCCCGTCGCCGAAGGTCCAGCTCCAGGAGGTGGGCGACCCGGTCGAGGTATCGGTGAACTGGACGGTCAGGGGGGCCATTCCCGACGTCGGGGTCGCGGTGAAGGAGGCGGTGAGCGCCGTGCCCACGGTGATGGAGTTATCCGCGGTCGCGGTGTTGCTCCCTCCCGAGTTGGTGACCGTGAGCGACACCGTGTACGTGCCGGTGGCGGTGTAGGTGTACGACGGGTCCTCGTCCGTGCTCGTCCCCCCGTCACCGAAACTCCAGCTCCAGCCGGTGGGGGAGCCGGAGGAGGTATCGGTGAACTGGACGGTGAGAGGCGACGAACCCGATGCGGGGGTGGCGGTGAAGGAGGCGACGGGAGGGGTGGTGGTCTCGGTGACGGTCGCCGCGGTCGTCGCCGCGGTGGTGGCCGCCGTCGTGGTCGGCGCGGCCGTGGTCGCCACCGTGGTGACCGTCGTCGTGGGGGCGGTTGTCGCCGCGGTCGTCGGCGGCGTGGTCGCCACCGTGGTGGTGGTCGTCGTGGGGGCGACCGTGGTCGCCGTCGTGGCGGGGGTGGTGGTGGTCGTCGTGGCCGCGGTGGTCGCGGTCGTCACGGGGGTGGTCGTCGGGATGGTGGTCGTGGCGGTGGTCGTGACGGTGGTGTTATCCGCCAGGGCGGGTAGGGAGAGGAGCACCGCCACGGCGAGAACGAGGATTCCGGCGCTTCTCCACTCCATGGAAGGCCTCCCGCACTTATCCGCCCTGGGGCGGCTGGGAGGCCGGCCTCGGGGGCGAGGCATTGAACCTGAACCCGAGGGCGTCGGCGAGCTGCTGGGAGGTCACGCCGAGCTGCTGCGCGGCGGCCGTGAGGTTTCTCCTGCCCTGGGACGTGGTGTTCAGGGCGTCACGGAGCTGCTGCTCGGTCACGCCGAGCTGCTGCGCGGCGGCCGTGAAGTTCGGCTGGAACCTCTGGCCGCCGTTCTGGCCGCCGTACCTCGCCCCCGCACCCGACCCCGCACCAGGGCCGGGCGTCGCCTGGCCTGCCGGCACCTGAGTCGAACTCCCGTTGTCCTGGACGCATCCGGAGGCGATCATCGCCGCGACGAGCAGCACGGCCCCCGCAAAGAGCAGTATCCCGGTGCTTCCCATGGTAACCCTTCCTGTTTCCCGCCGGTCACCCCGGCCAGATGTAATCATAATCTAACATTATGTAATATAATACTTTCTTATAGTCCTGTTTGGATTACAACAGGTCCGGATATCCCGTCGGAACCGGGATGGTTCGGGAAGGGGGGTGCGACCCCGGGCTTCTGGCGGGATGCACGGGGGACGGGCGTCCCCGGCCTATCGGGTGACCGCGTACACGAAGGAGACCCGCGAGAATTTCCGGGTCCTGCCGGCTCCCTGGAAGTACCTCTCGCGGATTTCCTCGTCTGTCACCGCGTGGACGCGGGAGAACCCTCTCTCCTTCAGGAATGACTCGGCGCCCTCGGAGGGGATCGCAAACCGGATCGGTTCCCCGCCCCTGGCCACATGGTCATGGAATTTTCTCGGCACTCCCAGGGGAGAGGCGGCCTCCCCCCCGGATTCCACCGGGCAGTCGAAGAGGATCGCGCTCCCCCTGCCCGAGTCCCGGACGATGAAGGAGAGGGTGGAATCGACGGCCGGGGGGGTCAGGTACATGATGACCCCTTCCAGCACGAAGAGCGTCTTCTTCGCCGGTGAATACCCGGACCTGAGCAGCCGCTCCCCGAGGTCCCCCGCCTCGAAGTCGACCGCGACGTACTCCACGTGGTCCGGGAGGCCGCCGAAGATCTCCCTGACCTTCTCTTTCTTGAAGCGCTGGGTGTCCTGCTGGTCGATCTCGAAGACCCGGAGGGACCTGAGTTCGCGGATCCGGTACGCCCGGGTGTCGAATCCCGCCCCCATGATGACCAGCTGCCCGAACCCGTTCCCCGCCGCTTCCCTGACGGTGTCATCGAAGTAGCGGACCCTTGCCACGATCTTGTTCCGCAGCCCGGGGAATTCGCGGTCGATCTGGGTGGCCACCCCCGCGAGCCGGGCCGGGGTGACGAACCGGATGGCATAGGGGTCATAACAGATCCGTGCGTCTTCGGGGAGCGAGGATTCGATGGCCCGGATCGCCGCGACGCCCTCGGCAGTCCGGCTGGGACCTGGCTTCCCGGGATTCCTGTCATGGGGGTTCATGCCGGTCACGCGTGGAGAGACCCTGGTTTTTACCGGTATTTCGGGGAGGTGGTGATCGGGGAGAATCGGACGTCGGTGAAGAGTGCTGCTATGGGGATTTGAACCCCAGTCGCGGACGTGAGAGGCCCGCATGATTGGCCGGTCTACACTATAGCAGCAACCCTCTAACATTGGGTAAATTTTTACTTAAACATATCCGTTCGGGCCCTCCCCGCGGCGCGGTGCGGTCCCGGCCGGGAAAGGAAATTTGGGGTTACCCCAACATTTTTCTCCCCGGGCAGGGAATGATCTGTCATGACGGGAAGGGACGGCGACGGGCTCTCACCGAGGAAGGTGGAGTACCTCAAGTACGTCTTCGAGACGGGCGGGAGGGTGAAGACGAACCGGATCGCCAACCGGTTCGGGGTCGATCCATCGACGGTGACGAAAACGGTCGACGAGCTCGCGCGGGGCGGCCTCCTCGTCCACGAGCCGTACCGCGGCGTTGCGCTCTCGGAGCAGGGGAGGCAGGTCGCGGAGTTCCTGGTGAAGCGCCACCGGATCCTCGCCCTGGTCCTCGCCCGGTTCGGCCTCACCGGGGAGGAGGCCTGCGCCGAGGTCGCGAGGTTCGAGAGCCGCGTCACCCGCGGGACCGTCGACCGGATCTGCCGGGCCATGGGCCACCCGAGCCGGGGCGTCTGCGGCGAGATCACCCACGGGACCTGCGGCCTGGGGGCAGCGGCGGGCGACAACGGCGGAAGGGATCCGGCGGAGGAGGCATGAGCTCCTTACCGGTATCGTCGCATATCCCCGACCCCGACCTCATCACCTACTACGCGGAGAAGGGGGGGTCGTTCTTCTCGCGGGTGAGCCCCTGGACCAAGCTCGCTTCCCTCGCCGTGCTCATCACCGGCATTACTCTCCTGCGAAACCCGCTCCTCCTCCTGTGCCTGTACCTGGCGATCCTCTCCCTGTTCGTCCTTGCGAAGCTCCCCGTGGAGAAGCTCGTCCGCTGGTACCTCTTCCCCCTCCTCTTCGTCGTCTCCCTCGTGGGGGTCCTGGCATGGACCCAGCCGGGGAACCCCGTCCTCGCCTTCTCGGTCGCAGGGATCCCGATCATCCTCACCGACTCGGGGATCCTTCTCGTCGTGACCCTCTCCCTGAAGACCCTGACATCGGTCACCTACTCGCTCTTCTTCCTGATGACCACCCGGTACGAGTATCTCTCCGGGATGATCTCCCGCATCTTCCCCTCGCCCATCGACCAGATCTTCCTCATGGCGTACCGTTTCTTCTTCCTGACCTTCGCCATGGTGGGGTCCATCCTGAAGGCGGTGCGGTCCCGCGGCGGGAGTCTCGTCCGCGGGATGAGGTCCGAGGGGACGCTCTTCGCCGAGATCATCGGCCTCGTCTTCATCCGCTCCTTCGACCGGGCCGAACGGGTGGAGAAGGCGATGAGGGCGCGGGGGTATCATGGCTCGTACTCGAACGCGACGGAGATACCGGCTCCGGGCATCGGGGGGTACGGGGTCCTCGCCCTCGGTATCCTCCTCGTGGCCGCCGGTTCCCTGGCATCTTCTCCGGGATGGTGGTGAACGCCGTGACGATCACGCGGAGGGAGCTGCACGGGCCGACCCCGTGCCCGGTCGTGGATCCGGAGCGGGAGATCATCCACGTCGACTGCGCGAGCCACTCCTACCCCGACGGGAGTGTCGGGATCCATGACATGTGCTTTCATGTCATGAAGAACGAGATCGTCGCCATCTGCGGGCCGAACGGGTCGGGGAAGTCGACCCTCATCGAACACTTGAACGGCCTCCTGACGCCCTCGCAGGGGAAGATCCTCGTCCAGGGAAGGATGCTCTCGGTGGCCGAGCGATCCGATCTCTGGAGGGAGGTGGGGGTGGTCTTCCAGCAGTCCGACGACCAGCTCTTTGCTCCCACGGTCCTCGATGACGTGATGTTCGGGCTGCTCAACATGGGCCTCTCCCGGGACGAGGCAGGGGAGCGGGCGATGCAGGCCCTGGAGGCGGTCGGCGGGGCGCATCTCGTCAAAAAGATCCCGAATTACCTGAGCGGGGGGGAGAAGCGCCTCGTCGCCATCGCCGGCATCCTCGCCATGAGGCCGCGGGTCATCGCCCTCGACGAACCCACCTCTGACCTCGACCCGGTCCACAGCATGACGATCGAGCGGCTCATCGTCGGCCTCAGGGACGAGTTCGGGATCGGGCTCGTCGTGGCCACCCATGACCTCGACTTCGCGGCACGGATCGCCGACCGGATCTGCCTCCTGAAGAACGGGTCCGTCTTTGCGGAGGGGCCGCCCGACGAGGTCTTCTATGATACGGACCTGGTCCGCGAGGCCGGCCTTGCGGTCCCGTCGGGTATCCGGCTGTACCTGGACTACTGCGCGGCGATGGGCGTTGTCCCGAAGGAGCGGCCGGTCCAGAGGGAGGAACTCGTCGCCGCGCTGAAGGAGATCCATGGGAAGGGAAGTGCATCCTGAGATTTGGTACAGGCCCAAAACTTTGGAAATCTTGATAACGCCATCGGGAGATATACGACAGCCGGGTTCTGCCGGCTGATGGTCGGTTTCACGTGGCACACATTCATCTCCCCGATGGTTCCTTCACCCT
>DATIYO010000099.1:0-11395 GCA_035517575.1 Methanomicrobiales archaeon | reverse complement strand
GGAGACCGAGTCCACGGCCTTCCGGAGGTTCCTCCTCCCGCCCGAGGAGAACTGGCCGTTCCCGATCCCCTGCACGCCGTTCACCGCCTTCTCCATGTAGTCCTCGATCATGAAGAGGACGGCGCGGAAGACGGCGAAGATGCAGGCCGAGAGGCCGAAGAGGACGAGGGAGATGTCGACGACGCCGAGCCCCGCGGGGATCCCCGCCGAGAGGGCGGGCCGGTTCCCGAGGACGCCGGCGAGGGTGAGCACGGCGAGGAGGATCATGAAGTCCGCCGCCCGGGCGAGGGTCTGGCGGGACCAGTGGAAGGTGTCGTACCCGTCCAGGATGGTGACGACGTCCTTCACCCCCCGCTGGACCCCCTTCTTCCCGGGAACGCCCTTCGCCATGATGCTCCTTTCACATAATCGGCGCGATATATGAAGAAGGTTATGAAAGGGCGGTTGTTATCGGGTCTTCCTTAACTTCTGCGGGCAGGGGAGCCGTGCAGTCCGGCGACCAGATAGGCTCATAACGGCCACGGGCGAAAGCTGTTCTGGTTGAACAGGACAGGGTGAGTATGGATTTCGTCCATGTGAACGGGTCGAAGAAGAAGGGGGAGGTCCTCCTCTATGCCCTCTCCACCTGCGGGTGGTGCGCGAAGACCAAGGAGCTCCTCACCGGACTCGGGATCGAGTTCTCGTACGTGTACGTGGATCTCCTCCCGAGGCCCGAGATGGAGAAGGCCTTCGAGGAGGTGAAGCAGTTCAACCCCGCCTGCTCCTTCCCGACGGTGGTCATCGACGGCAAGCGGACCATCGTCGGGTTCCGCGAGGAGCAGCTCCGGGAGGCGTTCGGATGAGCGGCGCCTCCTCCCCGCGGGTGCCGGTGCGGGCCCTTCTCTGCCTCCTCGCCCTCGGGGCCGTACTCAGCCTCCTCGCGGGGTGCACCTCGAACGCCCCCCAGGCGCCCCAGGGGTCGAACCTCCCGTCGTACATGGTCCACGTGGCGGGCGCGAACGACCGCGGGTCGGTCGTCCTCATCGGGAGGAGCACCTGCCCCTGGTGCCAGAAAGACAAGGCTCTCCTCGCGAACCTGAGCGTCGACTACTACTGGGTCGACCTGAACAACCTCGACGATGCCCAGACCTCCCAGGTCATCTCCTCCGTGAAGTTCTGCGGCGAGACGAACGCCGTGCCCATCCTCGTCATCCACGGGCAGGAGTGCATCGTCGGGTACAACGAGACCCGGATCCGGGAGGCCCTGAAATGACCGGCATCCCCGAGGTGACGGACAGGGAGATCTCTGCCCTCCACGAGCGGCTTGACCGCGAGGCCGAGGAGGGTGGATACCACCTGAACCCCGACCGGGTCTTCGTGCGGGGGCTCGTCCGTGGGCTCATCGTGAACACGAAGCGGTACGGGTACCAGTCCTGCCCGTGCCGGCTCGCCGCGGGGGAGAAGAAGGCGGACTTGGACATCATCTGCCCCTGCGACTACCGCGACCCCGACCTCGCCGAGTACGGGGCCTGCTACTGCGCCCTCTACGTCTCCGACGACATCCTCGCGGGCAGGAAGAAGGCGGGCTCCATCCCCGAGCGCCGCCCGCCGCCCGAGGCCCGGGCGGGGCCGCCCCTGCAGGGGACGACCTCGGTCACCCTCTCCCTCCAGTACCCCGTCTGGCGCTGCCGGGTCTGCGGCTACCTCTGCGCGAGGGAGGGCCCGCCGGACGTCTGCCCGATCTGCAAGGCGAAGAAGGACCGGTTCGAGCGGTTCTTCTGATCCCCCTCCGGCGGGGGAAGGTTGAAGTCCCCCACGCCCGAACCTCCTCAAGGAAACCATCCTTTTTCCGGAACATGCCCATGAAGCGGACCCGCCCGTCCCCCTCCTTCCTCCCCATGACCCTCGAAGAGGCGCGGGAGAGGGGGATCGACGCCCTCGACGTCATCCTGGTCTCGGGCGATGCCTACGTCGATCACCCGTCCTTCGGGACCGCGATCATCGGCCGGGTGCTCGAGGCAGAAGGGTACCGGGTGGGGGTCATCGCGCAGCCGGACTGGCGGACAGACGCGGACTTCCTCGCGCTCGGCCCGCCCCGCCTCTTCTTCGGGGTCTCGGCCGGGAACGTCGACTCGATGGTGAACGCCTACACCGCGGCGGGCAGGAGGAGGAGGACCGATGCCTACTCGCCGGGCGGGGTGCCGCGGCGACCCGACCGGGCGACCATCGTCTACGCCGACCGGATCCATGCCCTCTTCCCGGGCGTCCCGGTCGTCATCGGCGGGATCGAGGCGAGCCTCCGCCGGTTCGCACACTACGACTACTGGTCGGACCGGGTGAGGGGGTCCATCCTCGCCGATGCCCCCGCGGATCTCCTGGTCTACGGCATGGGCGAGCGGCAGGTCACCGGGATCGCGGGGCGCCTCTCGGCCGGTGAGCCCGTCCAGGACCTGACCGATATCAAGGGCACCTCGTACCGGACCGCCCCCAGGACCTTCCGCGAGAGCGATCCGGGAGACACGGTCGTCCTCCCCCCCTTAAAGGAGGTCTCGCGGGACGGGGCTGCTTATGCCCGGGCCTTCGCGCTCCACGCCCGCGAGCAGGACCCGGTGCGGGGCAGGAGGGTCGCCCAGGACCATGGGAAGACCGTGATCGTCCAGAACCCGCCGGCCCTCCCCCTCACCACCCCCGAGCTCGACCGGATCTACGAGCTCCCCTACACGAGGCAGGCCCACCCCTCGTACGCGGAGAAGATCCCCGCCCTCGAACCGGTGAGGTTCTCCCTGGTCAGCCACCGCGGCTGCTTCGGCGGCTGCTCCTTCTGCGCCATCGGCCATCACCAGGGAAGGATCATCCAGAGCAGGTCGGCGGACTCGCTCGTCAGGGAGGCGGAAGGGCTGGTGCGGATGAAGGGGTTCCGCGGGACCATCCAGGACCTCGGCGGCCCCACAGCGAACATGTACGGGTGCAGCTGCGCGAACTGGAGCTCGGCAGGGACCTGCACGGACCGCAATTGCGGGATCGACTGCCCGAACTTCGTCCGCGGGGAGAAGGCCCACCTAGACCTGCTCAGGAGGGTGAGGGCGGTCCCCGGGGTGAAGAAGGTCTTCGTCGCGAGCGGGGTCAGGCACGACCTGATCGACCTATCGGACCTGGAGTACCTCACCGAGCTCTGCCGGCACCACGTCGGCGGGCACCTGAAGGTCGCGCCCGAGCACATCTCCGAACGGGTTCTCTCCCTCATGGGAAAGCCCGGCCGCCGTGCCTTCGACGCATTCCGGAGCCGGTTCGCGGAGGTGAGCCGGCGGCTCGGGAAGGACCAGTACCTCCTCCCGTACTTCATGTCCGGCCACCCGGGCTGCACCGTCGGGGACATGGTCGAGCTCGCCGAGTACATCCGGGACGAGTCGCTCTACACCGAGCAGGTCCAGGACTTCACCCCGACCCCCATGACCGCCGCGACCTGCATGTATCACACGGGGATCGACCCGTTCACCGGCCGCAGGGTGCACGTGCCCCGGGGGAGGGAGAAGGAGGTCCAGCGGGCCATGCTCCACTTCCGGGACCCGAAGAACCGGGACCTGGTCAGGGAGGGGCTCGCGGCGGCGGGGAGGGAGGACCTGGCCGGGAGCGCCTGGAACTGCCTCGTCCCGGCGGAGGGGCGGGGCAAGAGAAGATATTTACCGTGACCCTCACAAAATTATGTCCATCGGACCGGCCGCTCCGGCCGGTCACGGGTGGGCCATGATACGGGGCAGGATCGTCGAACGCGAAGGGAATTTCGGGAAGGTGCTCCGGACCTTCGTGTACGAGAGCGACGGGATCACGGAGCACGAGGGGGACAAGCTCGGGAGGGTGCGGCGGTCCCTCTGGTACGAGAGCGACGGGAAGACCCTGACCGAGAGGAAGGGCGGGAAGGAGGGGAAGGTGATCCGGACGGTCACCTTCGAGTCCGACCATGCCGTCGAGTCCGACCTCTCTCCGTACGGGAAGCGGAAGTCGACCTACCTCTTCGACCCGGGGGAGCACCGGATCCTGGAGCGCGAGGGCGGGAAGTACGGGACGCTCCTGCGGGGCTTCGTCTTCGAGCCCGAGGGGATCACCGAGGGAGAGGGGGGCGGCCACGGCCCGACGAGGCGGATGTTCGCCTTCGACCGGGAGAAGCCCGCCATCTACGAGCGGCCGGGCGGCCACTTCGGCGAGATCAAGCGCACCTTCGTCTTCGAGCAGATGGACCCGTCGGTGCTCAGGAACTTCGACGCCTTCCTCCAGTTCGTCTTCCTCGTCGGTTAGAGGGGACCCAGCGCCGACCCGGGCCCCGGCCCCCGATCCTTTTCAGCGGTCCGGTTCAGGAGCCCGGCCCGGGCTGGAACCAGAGGAGCGGGTTTCCCCCCGCGTCGTAGAGCACGAGCTCGTTCCCGCTGATGCTGAACCCCGCCGCCCTGCCGAGGTCAGAGAGGAACGACTGCTCCTGGTCCATGATGCCGGCCGGGCCCGCGCAGGACTTCTTCGTCGCGACCACGGCCCCGATGGAGAGCGAGGTGTCGGAGACGGCGTACCTCCCGGAATAGAGGTTGCACCCGGCGGATCCGGAGACACTGCCGTCGCTCCCGAAGGCGGCATCGATCTGCGTCCCCGCGAGGACCGAGGTGACCGCGCCCGTCCCCGAGGCCATCGAGTCGAGCACCCACCGGCCCGTCTCGAGCTCGCCCGACTCCGAGGCCGCCCGGACGTAGGCCAGCAGGTCCCCCCCGTCCGCGCCGAAGAACCGGAGGGAGTCCCCGTCGACCCGGAAGTACCTGACCTTCGCGAGGATCCCGAAATACGCGGTCTCCCGGCTGTCCACCCCCGTGTCGGCGCAGTACATCAGGGTGGACGCGAGCCGGGTGATGTTGATGCGGATGCCGTTCGTCGCGTACGAGGCGCCGTACTCGTTGCACCCGCCCGAGCCCCCGAGGGTCGAGCTGTCCCGGAACTCGAGGGTCACCGGCGGCCCGGCGGGTACCCCCGTCATGTTCACCCCGCCGTCCACCATGGACACGAGCACCCAGGAGGTGCCGGTCAGGTCTGCGCCCGAACTGGGGCCGGTCCCGGGCTGGCCCGGGCCGGCCGAGGTGCACCCGGCGAGGAGTACGGCGAGCACCAGGAGGCCGGGAAGGATCCTCCTCAATGCCTCCCCCGGGCTCCTTTCACTCCAGGAGGGGTTCGAACTGGATCTTCCCCACCTTGCCATGAATGCGGGTGATATTCGGGTCTATGCCGCAGATGGGGCAGGCATAGGAATCGGAGAGGTCCTCGAACCGGGTCCCCTGCTTGATCCCGTTGTGGGGCTCGCCCCGCTTCTCGTCGTAGATATAGCCGCAGATCTTGCAGACGAACCTGGTAGGCTTCCATTCCTCGAAGCCCCACTTGCCGACCCTGCCCTTGCCCGAGTAGCCGCACACCGGGCAGACGTACGAATCGGGGAGGTCCTCGAACCGGGTCCCCGGCCTGATCCCGTTGTGGGGCTCGCCGATCTGCTCTGAGTAGATGTAGTTGCAGTGCCTGCAGACCCAGCGCTTGTAGGCGCCCTTCACCTTCCCCTTCACCTTTGGGGCTGTTTTTGCCTTTGCAACGGACTTCGCCTTCGGTGCCGCCCTTGCCTTGGGCTTCACCATTGCCTTTGCGGTGCTTCTGCGTGCTGGCATGTCAGAACCTCGGGTGATCCCGCCGGGAGACCCCGGGTGGATGCATGCATGAGAAATGGGGATGTTCCTATTTATGGGTTATGCCGGTGGCGGTTTTCACCGGGAAAGAGCCACCCGGGACCGGCCCGGTTCGGGTGCCCCTTCTGTCTCAGATCTCCAGCACCAGGTTATCCGTCGCTATCGTCAGGCCGGGGAAGCTCCCGCCGAGCTCCTCGCCGATCCTGAGCCGCTCTTCCATGGTCCGGTACGCCCAGGCATCGAAATGGGTGAGGGCGAGCCGGCGGGCACCCGCCTCCCGGGCGAAGGCGATGGCGGTCTCGGGGTTCAGGTGCGGCCAGTCCTCGCTCGCCTGGCCGGGCGGGAGGGCCGACTCGGCGATGAGGAGGTCGGCGTTTCGGGCGAGGTCGGCGATCGCCGGGCTCGGGCCGGTGTCGGTGCAGTAAGCGATGACCCGGCCGTCGAGCTCGAACCGGTACCCGAAGCAGGGCGAGGCATGGGGGAGGTACCGGCAGGTGACCGGGAACGGGAGGCGGTGGGTCCCCTCGTCCAGGTCCGAGATGCTCACGTCGAAGGGGAGGTTCCGGACCGGGACGGTGAAGGGCGCGGCGAGGAGGGTGGAGAGGACCTGCGCGGTGCCCGGCTGCCCGCGGATGACGAGCCCGCCCGGGAAGGAGAACCGGCCGAGGACATGGAGGCCGGCGACATGGTCCAGGTGGAAGTGGGAGAGGAAGAGCTGGGCGGGGTGGTCGCGGTCCCCGAGGGGGGCGTCGAGCCGGCGGATCCCGTTCCCCGCGTCGAGCAGGACCTTCCAGGGGCCGGCCTCGACGAGGGTGCAGACGGTGTTCCCCGTCTCCGTGTCGTACCAGCCGTTCGTCCCGAGGAAGGTCACGCGCATGGAAGGTACTCGGGGGCGGGGGCCATAAAGGGGTGCGATACGGCGGCGGGGTTCGCCGCGCAGGGGATCGCGGCCCGCATTCAGATATCTTTACGTGCCTTTTTCTCCAAGCTAATGACAGGAGCGGGAAAGGCGGTGAACGGCGGTTGAACTTCGGCCTCCTCGAGATCGCGGTCCTCCTCCTCGGCGCGAAGATCGGGGGGTCGTTCCTCCTCCGGCTCCGCCAGCCCTCCCTCTCGGGCGAGCTCCTCGCGGGGATCGTCCTCGGCGCCCTCTTCGCGAACCTCCAGGGGACCCCCTTCTACATCGACCTCGCCGGTTCCACCACCGTCCAGATCGTCGCCCAGCTCGGGATCATGTTCATGATCCTGCTCGCGATGATCGCGATCGACCTCTCCTCCATCGAGCGGGAGATCGAGAAGCTCGTCCTCGCCCAGGCGGTCTCGGCGGTGATCATCTACGCCCTCCTCGTCACCCTCCTCCCCGCCCTCGACCTCTCCGTGAACCAGACGCTCGTCATCTGGGCGGCGATCTTCGGCTCCTCGACGGCGATCTCGGCGCGGACCCTCCTCTCGATCAACGGGATATCGAGCCGCGAGGGGCAGGCGGTCATCGGCCTCCAGATCGTGAACGGGATCATCGAGCTCCTCCTGATCTCGTCCGTCACGAACGTCCTCCAGTACTCCACCTTCTCGGTCGAGCCGGTCCTCAAGCTCGCGCTCATGATCATCGGGACCTTCGCCGTGATGAGCCGGATCGGGTCGCGGTTCATCAACTGGCTCTTCAACCTCTTCCAGGTGCTCCGGCTCGACGAGGTCCTGATCGCCCTCATCCTCGTCCTCGCCTTCTCGGCGGCGGCCGTCACCGAGGCCGTCGGGATGACCTCCTACTTCGGGTACATGCTCGTCGGCGTGCTCGTCTCGCGCACCGAGCAGTCGAGGCAGATCTTAAAGAAGATGGGGGAGCTCGGCGAGGCCTTCTTCACCCCCGTCTTCTTCGCCTCGCTCGGCCTCGCCGTCTCGGTCGGGGCGGTCGCGGGGAACGCGGTCCTCATCCTCGTCCTCCTCGCGGCCATCACGGGCATCCGGTTCGTCGCCTACACGGTCCCCATGGTGCTCCTCTCGTACTCGTTCGTCGAGTCGGTGAAGATCGGCTCGGGGCTCCTCTCCATGTCCGAGTACGGGCTCCTGATGCTCTCGGCGGCCCTCGCCGCGGGGGTGCTCGGGAACCCCCTCTACTCGGTCCTCGTCATGGTCTTCCTGATCGTGAACGTCGGGGCGCCGCTCGTCACGGGCCGGCTCTTCAAGCTCCCGACCTACGGCGGCGGGGACCGGCGGACGAGGTCGGAGATCAAGGGCTGGTGAGAGGGCGGGGGCGGCCGCCCCGTCACGCGCTCCTCACGAACCTGACGAGGATGAACAGGTAGTAGGCGTACCAGAGGATCCCGACGAGGATCGAGGTCCCGAGGATGGTGTCGAAGTAGCTCCACCCCTTCTTCTTCAGGGACATGAGGAGGAGCAGGGCGAGGCCGGAGATGAACCCCCCGAAGTGGGCGATCCCGTTGCTCACCGCCCCGCCCTCCTCGGTGAAGGTCCCCGAGATGACCCCCATGACGACGATCAGGGCGAGGGCGATCCCGAGGAGGATCCGCAGGGTGTGGTACCTGGCGGGCGACCCGGGGAAGAGCGACGGGTCGTCGAAGACCGCCATCCGGTCCTCCACCGACCAGAGGACGAAGAGGAACATCGCGTAGGCGAGGAACGCCCCGATGACCGCTGAGAACCCCTGCCCCGTCGTGTTCCTGCCGAAGGCGCCCCAGAGGGCGATGGTCAGGCCCGAGCTGAGGACGGGGACCGCGAAGAAGGACCAGCCGGCCAGGATCCTGAACCTCCGCCGGTCGTGCTCGAAGGCGAAGATCATCCCGAGGACGACCAGGTAGAAGGCGACGTTCCCGATCAGGTGCGGGTAGAACTGCGAATGGGTGTACGAGCTCAGGAGCCAGGTCTGCAGCCGCCAGGGGAACTGGGTGTCGAGGACGAGGTACCGGTCCTTGAAGGCCTGGGGGAGGGCGTAGACGACGAACAGGAGGGCGGGGACGGCGATCCAGAAGACGAGCCAGTCCAGGGGATGCCAGGCGCGGAGGTTGGACCGGACCTGCCCGATCTTCTCGGCAGGGTCGCGGGCGGGGTCCGGTCCTTCCATAGTACCGGCATCCCTCGAAGAGGCGATAAAGGTGACGCCCGGATGTTACCCGCCCTGCTTCCGGCCGGCAACCACCCGCCGTATCCACGGGTACGCCACCTCGACCGCGTCCTGCGGGCAGAGCTCCTGGCAGCAGTAGCACCGGATGCAGAGCCGGTAGCGGATGGAGGGGATCTCCCCCTTCGTGTACCGGATGGCCTTCGGCGGGCAGGCCTCGGCGCACTTCCCGCAGGAGATGCACCGCCCGCGCCGGATACTGGGCCGGGTCCCGACCAGGTACCCGACGGCGTGGACGAGGGAGGGGGGGAGCTTCGAGAGGATCATGGTCCTCGGCCGGGCGAAGTCGGCGATCCTGACGGCCCCGACCGGCTCCCCCGAGACGAAAACCTCGCCGAGATCCACGGGGCCGATGCCACGATCGGCGGCCTTCCGCACCGTCGGGACCGAGCGGGGGTCGAAACCGATGATTGAGCAGGCGACGAGGTCGAGGGCGGTGCAGGACCCGCTCGCGAGGACGAGGCCGACCTGCCGCGGGCTCCCGTTCGACGGCCCCTGCCCTTCCATCCCGACCACCGCGTCCATCACGGCGAGGGTGGGCGGGAGGGCGGAGTGGAGGTCGAGGAGCAGGTCGGAGAAGGTCTCGGCGTCGGTGTGCAGGTGGTACTCGGCCTTGGTGAGGCCGGGGATGTACCCGTACAGGATCTTCACCGCCCCCGTGTAGTAGGTGAGCTGGTGGGTCTTCAGCTTGGGGAGGACGATGACCCGGTCGGCATCGGTCACCGCCTTTGCCACGGTGAAGCGTTTGAAGGACTTCGCGTCCGGCGCCTGGACCTCGACGGACGCCTCGTCGAAGGAGACGATCTCGCACCCGGTCGCGCTCGCGACCCCCGCCATCCCCGTCCTCGCGAGCAGCCGCTCGTAGCTGGACCCCACGTTCCTGCCGCCCGGCGAATCCCCGAGGACCGGCACCCCGCCGGCCTGCTGTACCAGCTCGACCACCGTTTGTGCAACGGCGGGGTGGGTGGTCACCGCCTGGTCCGGGGATCGGGAGGCGAGGAGGTTCGGCTTCACGAGGACCCGGTCCCCCTTCCCGACGAACTTGCCCATCCCGCCGAGGGGCTCGAGGGCGGCCGCGACGGCCTGCCTGACGGCGTCGGGGTCGTAGGTCGCGCAGCGGGCGATGGAGACCTGGTACTTCGTGGTCACGGCGAGGCCACGCCCCCGCCCCTCATGGCTCCTCCTCCACGGGGCACCCGCATTCCCCCTCGCCGAACCGCACCTTCATCCCGAGGATGGCGGCGACGAGCCCGATGGTGATCACGTTCGCGGCGATGATGGGGACGGACCCGACCTGGAGGCCGTAGGCGGTCCAGAGGCAGAGCCCGGCCAGGAACACGAGGAGCATGGAGCCCGAGAGGTCCCGCGCAGACCTGCTCCTCGCGGTCTTCACCACCTGGGGAAGGAAGGAGGCGGTGGTGAGCCCGCCGGCGAGGAACCCGATGACGGTGATGGTGTCCATGGACTGCCCCCGGATCAATGCATTCTCTGGTTAAAAATGGGGGGGACGGGGGCATGAAGGTGCCCGTGGTCCCGCTCCCCGGGGCAGGGGTTCAGAGCAGGGGTTCCGGCCCGCTCCCCGCGACGGGCAGGCGCTCGAACTTCACCACGACGGGGGCGCCCGCCTCGCGCACCTTCGCGAGGATGATCTCCTTCCCTGCCCGGGTGAAGCCGAAGACCGGGATCCCCGTGCCCGCCTGGATGAGCGCCGTTTCGGCGAGCTCCCGCAGGTGGCGCGAGGCGCAGGCCGTCACGAGGTCCGCGCAGGAGACCATCGCCACGGACTCGTCGCGGGAGAGGCCGGTGGTGTGGACCGCCACGATCACCGCGCCCGGGTGGAGGCGCCTCACCTCGCAGGCGGTCTCCGGGTCCGCGACCGTCACCGCCACCCTCCTGAACCCGAGGTCGTACGCGGCATCCGCGCCCCGGACCTGGTCGATGGCCGCACCTTCGGGGTCGACGACGTAGCCCCCCGCCGATCTGATCCGCTGGATGACGAGGGGGATTGGGGAGGTCCGGACCAGGCCGGACATCCTCCCCCCGATCCCCTGGACGAGGGCCGGCTTCGGCGCGATGACCGTGCCCGCCCCGTCGCAGGCGAGCACCGCGGCATCGACGAGCCCTGCCCGGAGCGCCGAGGAGAGGAGCTCGGAGGCCCCGAAGCCGACGAAGTCCCGGTTGTCGAGGACCTCCCGGCCGGGCGTGCACATGCCGAAGGAGGCGATACGGTTCTCGAGGTTCGCCCTGATGGCGTCCGGCGAAAAATCGGCGACCGGCACCGCGAACCGGCGCGCGAGCGGGCACTCGGCGATGCATGGCTCGCCGACCTCCACCACCTTCCCGTCCCTGACGACGATCCGCGTCCTCCCGATGGCCTCGATGATGTGCTCGTCGGCCGGCGCCCGGGCCGGGTCCCGCTCCTCCCCTGCCATGAGAACTCCCCTGACCGGTTCGCCCCCGCGGGGAATGAACCTGATGGTCCCCGGGGGACAGGCGGGGACATGACCGGTATCCCATGGCGCTGGTTCAATACCTCGCCCGTCAGAAATGAATGAAGGGGCGGCGTCCGTGAGCG
>DATIYO010000098.1:0-4288 GCA_035517575.1 Methanomicrobiales archaeon | reverse complement strand
GAGATGGAGCGGATAAAGCGGGGGATCTACTGAAAAAGGGGATCTTGGGTTACTTGGACGGCCGCGCCCACGGACTGAGGTATGACGAAGTCATTTTGAGGGCCGCGGGAGCGGTCTGAGAAATAAGGCGAAGCCTTATTTCGAGGGCCGGACCGTCTTTGCCCCGCGGAGCATCGCGATCTTCCCCGTCCTCACGAGCTCCTTCACCCCGTACTGGCCGAGCAGGTTCTCCAGGGCATCGATCTTGGACGACCCGCCGGTGACCTCGAGGACGACGGTCTTTGCCCCGACGTCCACGATCTGGGCCCGGAAGATGTCTGCTATCTGCATGACCTCGGCCCGGGTCGAACCCGCCTCTGCGGTGACCTTGATCAGGGCGAGCTCCCGGTCGACGGTCTCGTTCTCGGTGATGTCCGAGACCTTGACGACATCAATTAATTTGTTCAGCTGCTTGATCACCTGCTCGACCTGGGCGTCGTCTCCCTTCACGACGATGGTCATACGGCTCATGTCGGGCTCCTCGCAGGTCCCCACGGCGAGGCTCTCGATGTTGAACCCGCGCCGGGTGAAGAGGCCCGAGACCCGGGAGAGGACCCCGGGCTTGTTCTCGACGAGGACCGCGAGCGTGTGGGCCTTCATCGCGGGTGCCCCCCGATCATCTCGTTGATGGCCGCACCCGCGGGGACCATGGGGAAGACGTTCTCCTCCCGCTCGATCCGGAAGTCCATGACGAACGGCCCGTCCGCGGCGATGGCGGCTTTCAGGGCCTCCCGCACCTCGTCGACCGACTCGACCCGCATCCCGTCGACCCCGTAGGCCGCCGCGATCTTCACGAAGTCGACGGGCGGGAGCTCGGTGAAGGAGTAGCGCCGGTCATAGAAGAGCTCCTGCCACTGCCTGACCATCCCGAGGAACATGTTGTTCAGGATGGCGACCTTCACGGGGATCTTGTTGTGCGCGACCGTCCCGAGCTCCTGGATGTTCATCTGGAAGGAGCCGTCGCCCGCGATGTCGAAGACCTGCTCGCCCGGCCGGGCAAAGGTCGCGCCCATGGCCGCGGGGAAGCCGTAGCCCATCGTGCCGAGCCCGCCCGAGGTGATCCAGGAACGGGGCTTCCGGAAGCAGTACCACTGGGCGGTCCACATCTGGTTCTGCCCGACTTCGGAGACGATGACCCCTTCGCCCTTCAGGAGGTCGGAGAGCTCTCTGATGATGAATTGCGGCCTGAGCTTCCCGTCGTCCCTGTACTTGAGCGGGTGCTTCTTCTTCCAGGCCTGGATCTTCTCGATCCAGTTCTCCCGCCCTCCCTTCTTCGCCTTGTGGAGCATGGCCTGGAGGACCGACCTCGCGTCCCCGACGATGGGGACGTCGATGGGCTTGTTCTTCCCGATCTCCGCGGGGTCGACGTCGATGTGGATGATCTGGGCATGGGGGGCGAAGGTCGAGACCTTGCCCGTGACCCGGTCGTCGAACCTCGCCCCGATGGCGACGAGGAGGTCGCACTCGGTGACCGCGAAGTTCGCGTACTCGGTCCCGTGCATCCCGAGCATCCCCAGGTTCAGGGGATGGTCGCAGGGGATGCACCCGATCCCCATCAGGGTCGTCGTCACCGGGATCATGAAACGCTCGGCGAGCTCCACGAGCTCGGCCGAGGCCCCCGATGCGACGATACCCCCTCCCGCGTAGATCACGGGCCGCTCCGCCTTCTCTATCAGGGCGAGGGCCTTCTCGATCTGCCTCGCATGCCCCTTCACGGTCGGCTGGTACCCCCGGAGGACGACGGGCCCCTCGAGGGGAGTGTCCTCGACCTGGTTCGTCGAGATGTCCTTCGGGAGGTCGATGAGGACCGGGCCCGGCCGGCCCGTATTCGCGATGTAGAAGGCCTCCCTGATGACCCTTGAGAGGTCCTTCGTGTCCTTCACGAGGTAGGAGTGCTTCGTGATCGGGAGGGTGATGCCCGAGATGTCCGCCTCCTGGAAGGCGTCGTTCCCGAGCAGGTTCGTCGGGACCTGGCCGGTGAGGGCCACGATCGGGACGGAGTCCATGTACGCGGTCGCGATCCCCGTGACCAGGTTGCACGCCCCCGGCCCCGAGGTCGCGAGGCAGACCCCGACCTTCCCGCTCGCCCGGGCGAAGCCGTCCGCTGCGTGGGCCGCCGCCTGTTCGTGGCGTACGAGGATGTGCCGGATGGGGGCGTTATACAGCTCGTCGTAGATGGGGAGTACGACCCCGCCGGGGTAGCCGAAGATGGTCTCGACGCCTTCCCGCTGGAGTCCCTCAATGAGTATCCTTGCTCCGGTTTTCATCCTCTTCCCTCAACAGTCGGTTCATGCCGGCGATCACCGCCTCTACCGAGGCCATGATGATATCGGTGGATGCGCCGCGCGATGTACGTATCTTCCCGTCCTTACTTAACCTTACCGTCACGTCGACGAGAGCCTCGGTCCCGCCGTGGATCGCGTCCACGTGGTACTCCTCGAGCCGGATGTCCCCGACCGCGGCCACCGACTTCTGGAGCGAGGAGATGGCCGCGTCCACGGGGCCGTCCCCGGTCGAGGCGCCGGTGATCTCCCTCCCGTTCACGAGGAGGGTCACCGAGGCCGTCGGGACGACGTTCGACCCCGAGACCACGGTGAACTGCTTCAGGGTGAGGACGGGCTCCCGCTCGAGGCCGAGGACCGTCTCCGCGATGGCCATGAGGTCCGCGTCCGTCACCCGCTTCCCCTCGTCCCCGAGCTTCTTGATCCGGGCGACGATCCCCGCGAGCTGGCCGGCGTCGGCATGGTAGTGCATCTCCTCGAGGGCGGCCTCGACCGAGGCAGACCCCGAGTGCTTCCCGAGGACGATCCTCCGCTTCCTCCCGACCGTCTCGGGCCGGATCGGCTCGTAGGTCCGCGAGTCCCGGAGCACCCCGTGCGCATGGATCCCGCTCTCGTGGGTGAAGGCCATGTCCCCGACGATGGCCTTGTTCGTGGGGAGGGGGACCTTCGTGAGCCGGGAGACGAGGGAGGCGAGGTGGTAGATCTCGCCCGTCCTTATCCCCGTGTCCACGCCGTAGAGGACCTCGAGGGCCATCACGAGCTCCTCGAGAGGGGTGTTCCCCGCCCGCTCCCCGAGGCCGTTCACCGTGACATGGGCGCAGCTCGCCCCTGCCCTGAGCGATGCGAGCGTGTTCGCCATCGCGACCCCCAGGTCGTCGTGGCAGTGGATCGAGAGGGGGGCGATGGCCGCGAGCGGGGGCACCACCTCGGCGGCCCGCTCGGGGGTGAGGATCCCGACGGTGTCGCAGAAGCAGAGCCGGTCGGCGCCGCGCCTCACCCCCTCGGAGAAGACCCCGCGGAGGAACTCCTGGTCGGCACGCGAGGCGTCCTCGCCCGAGAGCTCGACGACGAGCCCCCGCTCCTTCGCGTACTCCACCGCCTCCCAGGCCATCTTTGCCACCTGGTCCCGCGACTTCCTGAGCTTCTTCTCGATGTGGAGGTCGCTCACCGGTACCACGAGGTGGACCGAGTCGCAGCCGAGGTCGGCCGCGTAGTCGATGTCCTCCCGGAGCGCCCGGACATAGGTGCAGATCTCGGAGGAGAGCCCGTCCTTTGCTATGAGCCCGATGCCCTCCCGCTCGCCCTCGGACGCGGCGGCAGACCCTGCCTCGATGACGTGGACCCCGATCTCCGAGAGCTTCCTCGCGATCTCCAGTTTCTCGACGGGCGAAAGGGACACGCCCGGTGTCTGTTCCCCGTCCCGTAACGTGGTGTCAAAAAAGCGCATTTCAGCAAATAAAACGATCACTCATGGCCGAACACCGAAAAAACGTGAGAGGGCATGGTATATAAACGTAGGTTTTCCCTGAGGGGGATATGGGATGGGCGGGAATCGCCGGTCAGACGTAGGTATCGAGCACCACCTGCTCGGATCCGGCCCGTAAATCCGCCACAATTACCACGTGGTCATGTTCCTGGGTGCTGTTCCCGACCCTGACCTCCTTCCCTGCAATGGGCGGAATTCCCTCGACCGCACGATTCCCGTTCAGCATGACCTGATAGGATGATACGAGGACATTGTCCCGGCCGCCCTGCCAGGTCACGAAGATTCCGTCAGGGGTCTTTTTGGCGGTGGCGCCCACGAACGCGGTGGCAGCCGCTGGCTTTGTCCGGTCGATGCCACCTGCCATCCCGAAGACGATGGCGGCGATGATGGCGGCGATGAGGATCGGTGCGACGAAAAGCCCGGCGGCGATGCCGATGGCCCACCGGTCCCCCTCCTCCGCCCCCTCGGGGAGAGGCTTGAT
>DATIYO010000097.1:0-2663 GCA_035517575.1 Methanomicrobiales archaeon | reverse complement strand
TGCCGCTGACCTCAGGATTCTGCCAGGGATCCGCTGACCTGCGAATGGAAAACCGCTTCGAAAAACGTGGGGCTGGTGAGATTTGAACTCACGATCGACGGGTCTCTCCGAACATGCGTCAGTGCTCCAACGGATCATCATCCCGAATCAGAAGACCCATGGTTCATCACACGCAAAGACCGCTGGAGCCCGTCGCCATACCGGTCTAGGCCACAGCCCCTCAGGTGACGTATCAGGGTCTCCCTTTCTGCACTTAACGCTTGTGCAGTTGCCGTGGAGGGGTGGCGGGGAGCTTACCCGCCGGCCCGCTTCACGAGGGCCGCCGCTGACTCTGCCGCCCGGGCGAGGATCTCCTTCTCGCCCGGGACCACGCCGTGGAGCATGAGGACCCTCCCGTCGCAGATCACGGTGTCGACCGCGGAGCCCGTCGCCGAGTACACGAGGTTCGACTCCTCGGAGAAGAGGGGGGTCATCGCCGGCCCCTTCAGGCTCACGAGGACCAGGTCGGCGGGGGCACCCTCCCCGATCCCCGCGTACGGGATGCCCAGGGCCCGGGCGCCGGCGAGGGACGCCATATGGAGCGCCTCGGGGGCGGGGAGGAGGGTCTGGGTGTTCCAGGCGAACTTCTGGAGGAGGGCCGCCTCCTTCATGGCACGGAACATGTCGAGGCTGTTGTTCGAGGCGCAGCCGTCGGTGCCCAGGGTGACGTTCACCCCCGCGTCCCGCATCCAGGGGTAGGGCATGGCCCGGCCGACGGCGAGCTTCATGTTGCTCGCGGGGTTGTGGGAGGCGGAGGTCCCGCGGGCCGCGAGGAGGGCGCACTCGTCCCGGTCGAGCCAGCAGCAGTGGGCCGCGACGGTCCTCTCGGTGAGGCAGCCGCAGGCGTCCAGGTGGGCCGCGGGCCGGCGGCCGTGGGCGACCACGCACTCCTGGACCTCCTGCCCGGTCTCGGCGAGGTGCACGTGGAGGCCGATCCCCTCCCGCCGTGCGAACTCCCCGCACCAGCGGAGCCCCTCGGGCGAGACGGTGTACACGGCGTGGGGCGCGACGGCGGGGCGGACCAGCGGGTTCCCCATGCCCTGCACGGCGGAGACGAACCGCTCGGTCGCCCCGATCTCCTTCTCCCGCCTGTCCGCGTCCCCGAGGTCGATGAAGCCGTAGGCGAGGGTCGCCCGGAGGCCCATCTCCCCGACGGCCCTCGCGGCGTCCTCCATGAAGAAGTACATGTCATTGAAGGCGACGGTCCCCGTGCGGATCATCTCGAGGCAGGCGAGCCGCGTCCCCTGGTAGACGTCCTCCCCCGTCAGGTGCGCCTCGAGCGGCCAGATCTTCGTCGCGAGCCACTCCTGGAGCGGCATGTCGTCGGCGTACCCGCGCAGGAGGGCCATCGCCGCGTGGGTGTGGGTGTTCACGAGCCCGGGGATGAGAGCGAGGCCTTTCCCGTCGATCCTCGTCGCGGCGTCCCTCTTTGCCCCCTTCGGCGGTTCCTTCCCGAGAGACGCGATCCTCCCGTCCCCGTCGACAAGGACGCTCACCTGCCTTCCCTGGTGCCTGACCCCCTCGATGAGGATGTCGCCCCTGCCCCTCGGGAAGTCCCCTGCCGCTGCCCTTCCCTTCATCCCATCACCTCGATGATCTTCCCGACGACGGCGCCCGTGCGGTCCCCGTGGGCGCGGGATGCGTCGAGGATGTGCTCCCAGGTCGGGGCCTCCCCGCCCATGCCATGGGCATAGTTATCGACGGTGCAGAGGGCGGCGAAGGGGATCCCGAGCTCCCCCGCGAGGGTGGCCTCGGAGGCGAGGGTCATGCCGACGAGATCGGCGACCCGGGCGAGGGCCTTCACCTCGGCGACGGTCTCGATCCTCGGGCCCCGGGTCTCGGCATAGATGCCTCCCAGGTGGGCGCCGGGGACGATCTTCGCGAGGGACGACGAGATGGCCGGGTCGAGGACGGGGAGGAGGTGGCTGATGGCATGGTCGTGGATGGAGGGGCTCTCCCCCCAGGAGAGGAAGTCGCCCGGGATGGCGAGGGAGCCGGGCGGGATCTCCCGCTTCAGGGAGCCCGCCGAACCGATGGCGACGAGCCGGTCGACCCCGAGGATAGCGAGGGCGGAGAGGTTGGCCCGGAAGTTGATCCGGTGGGGCGGGAGGCCCTGCTGGTGCCGCAGGAGGAGGGCGATGTCCCCGCAGAGCACCTCCGCGGGGCCGTAGGGGGTATCGACCCGACGGGGCTCGAGCTCGGGGAGGCGGGAGAAGAGGAGGCTCGTGCCCCCCAGGATGCCTAGCAACCCCTCACCCCGTCCGAGGCACCCGCCTGCGATACCCGTGAACCCGTCCCCGTTGCGGCGCTTCTCATCCGTTCCCCGGTCCCCTGGCGATACGCCGGTATGCTCCGGTGTTTCTCCTGCGGGTTGAAAAAGGTGTATGTGGCACGGATTCGCACGAGGGGCCGCCCGAGGTACCGGGACCGGCAACAGGGGCGCCGGGCACCCCTGATCCGGAGATGGTGCCGCCCGGCGCAGGGAAAAAAGGTCCCCCGGGACTCCATCCGGCGTGTCGGCCCGACTTCACCACCATTCCATGCCACATTTAATATTCAAGATGATTCAGAATAGCATTCTAAAATAGGAATGTATTTATACTAATACTGTGAAAAGACTGGTA
>DATIYO010000096.1:0-4052 GCA_035517575.1 Methanomicrobiales archaeon | reverse complement strand
TCTTCCCCATGAAGTCGGCCGGTGGCCCCCCGAAGTTCTCGCCGCCCTTCCGGTTCAGGAAGAGGAGGGTCCCGTCGTAGCTCCAGTACCCGAGGCCGAGGCCGGAGTGGTCGAGCAGGAGCCGCTGCCGCTCCTCCGCTTCCCGCAGGGCCGTCTCGGCCTGAATGCGGTCGGTGACGTCGTTGTATACGGCGACGACCTCGCCGGTGGGGAGCCGATAGACCCAGTTCTCCCTCCAGGTCCCCTGGTGACCGTCCGCCTGGTACAGCGCGGGCGGCAGGTACTCCGGGGTCCCCGTCTCCCAGACCCTCTGCATGGTATCGAGGAGCCCGAATTTCCGGACCCCCGGGAAGGCCTCGGTCATGCGCCGCCCGATGAGGAACTTCCGGTTCACCCCCTCGATCTTCTCGGCCGCGGTGTTGAAGTCCTGGAAGACGAAGTCCTTCCCCCCGTCGATGGCCTGGTAGACCGCGACCCCGCTCGCCATGTGATCGAAGAGGCCCCGGAACCGCTCCTCGCTCTCGCTGATGGCCTGGTCGGCGCGCCGGCTCTCGGTGACGTCGGCGATGGAGACCACGCAGTTCCCCGAGCGGGGGATGACCCGGACGGAGAGGATCCCGTACTTTATCCGCCCGAACCGGTCGACGAGCCGCGCCTCGTAGTGCTGGCTCGACTGGGCCGGGTCCTCGTGGAGCAGCCGCCAGTACTCGGCGAGGCGGGGGAGCTCCTCGGGCGGGACGAACCGTGACCAGTGGACCTTCCCCTCGAGTTCGGCGGGGGTGTACCCGAAGAAGGCCTCGACCTCGCAGTTCGCCCGGATGATGGTCCCGTTCCCGTCGATGATGGCGGTCGCCGCGCCCGTTGACTCGAAGATGGTCTTGTAGAGGGTCTCCGAGGCTTTCAGCCGGTCCCCCGCTCTCTTCTGGTCGGTGATATCGGCGGCGAAGATGGCGACCCGGTCGACGGGACCATCGCCCGAAGGGATGGGAAGGACGTGGTTCATCAGGGAGCGGCCGTCCCGGCTGTCCTCGAAGTGTTCCGGCCGGCCGGTCGCGAAGACCCGGTCGATCTTCTCCTTCCGGGAGCGGGCGGTTTCCTGGGGGAGCTGCTCGTACACGTTGGTCCCGATGACCTCGGGGGGGCTCCTCCCGAGCCGGCGGGCCCCTGCCTCGTTGATCTCGAGGATGGTCCCCCGGGCGTCCAGGAGGGCGATGGTGTCCGCGGGGGCGTTCAGGATCGTCTTGAGCGTCTGGTCCCTCTGGCTCAGGGTCTCCTCTTCCCGCTTCAGCAGGGAGTGGGTCTTCTTCAGTTCGAGGAGGATACGGTGCCGCTCGACGGCGTACCGGATCGCCCGCTCGAGACCCGGGATGTCGACCCGGCCCTTGACCAGGTAGTCCTGGGCGCCCCCCTCGATGGCCTCGAGGGCCAGCCGTTCGTCCTCGATCCCGGTCAGGATGATGATCGGGATGTGGGCCGCGAGCCGGTACACCGCCCGGAAGGTATCGAGCCCGAGGCTGTCGGTCAGGTTGAGGTCGAGGAGGATCACCGCGACCTCATCATCGTTGAAGAGGGGGAGGGCCGCCCCGATCCCGTCAGCGACGACCAGGTCGTACCTGGGCCCCGCGAACCTGCCGACGAGCTCCCTCACGAAACCCTGGTCGGCGGGGTTGTCCTCCAAGAGCAGTATCTTCATCATCGGGTGGAGTATCCGGAAATTCCTGATGGGTTCCCCATCAAGAGCCTGCCCCTCCATGCCCCCGGGTCATGGCAGGCGTGAGATTGTCCCGTAATGGAACATTGGAGTCATCAACGAGAAATAGTTATCGGTGATTTTCCGGGGAGATCGCCCCCTGATACCCGGAAATAGCATCCAGAAATGTAAGATTCAGTGGTATCTTCAATGGGCGGTTATCGGAATCCTTAAGTATAATGAGCATCTTTTAACTCGACCCCCGAGAGGTGCGGCTCCCGCACTCCGCCCTCGAGGAGAACCCCGATTCGTTCACGAGCCTCATGACGTTCCGGAAGCCGAAAAGCTGCCTCCGCTGCCTCCGGATGGAGATCCAGGTCGAAATACCTGGCGGTGGTGGAATCTGCCCGGTCGGGATAATCTTCATTGGACCGGTGGCTGGTCGGGTCAGGCGACTCCCCCGGTTTAAAGCCCGGCAGGAAGATCGGAGGGATTCGGTGAGCCCTCCGTGGCTCACGGGCCCTGCGGGCCGGCGATGGCCTTCTCGATCTCCCCGATGATCTTCGGGAGGGAGATCCGCCCGATTGGGGTGACCTTCCCGTTCAGGAGCACGATGGGGACGGGGGGATGGGACCGCTCGACGATGACCCGGATCCGCTCGGGGACCCCCTCGTCGAGAAGGGTGACCGAGAGGGTGACGCGGTCCCCGTACCTCGCCCCGAGGGCATGCCCGAGGGCCTCGACGGCCGCGAGGAGGGAGCCGGACGGGAAGCACTCCTCGAGGCCACAGGTCCGGTCGGGCTCGCAGGGGAAGGGCCCGCACTCCTGGTCCCCGTACCCGATGACCTCGATGACAATCGGATCTGCCATGGCAGAAGAGTATGGGCCGGCGTCCCTAAATAACCTGCACGCTGACGGCACGGGGGGCTTTTCGGGACGACCGGATCGGCCCCGGACCCGCCATCGACGGGGAAACCGGCCGCGCCCGTGGCCACTCCATGCAGATAGCCTTAATAAGACCTCGCGTATCATGGAGGTATGAGGCGCGCGCCGCCCGGATCCGGCCGAGGACCCTCGGGCCGGGCGGCGTGCGATGGAGATCCATGGCGTCACCCCCGGCGAGGAACGAGGCAGAGCGGTTCGTGCGGGAGGGCGAGACCCTCGCCGAGCAGGGCAGGTACGACGAGGCCGTCGCCCGGTTCGACCAGGCCCTCGCCCTCTCGCCCGCCGACTGGGAGATCTGGTTCAAGAAGGGGCTCGTGAAGAAGACCGCCGGCCTCTTCGAGGACGCGATCCAGGCCTTTGACCAGGCCATCGGGATCCACCCGAGGGAGGCCCTCATCTGGTTCCAGAAGGGGATCGTCCTCGGCATGATGGGGAGGATCGAGGAGGCGCTCCGGTGCTTCGACACCATCCTCGAGCTCGACCCGAGCTATGCCATCCGGGCCTGGCACGAGAAGGGCGTCAACCTGGGGAAGCTGGGAAGGTACGAGGAGGCCCTCCAGTCCTGGGACCGGATCATCGAGAAGGACCCGAAGTACGTCATGGCCTGGTACAGCAAGGGGATCATCCTCTCCTACCTGGGGCGGGACGAGGAGGCGCTCAAGTGCTTTGACAAGGGCCTCGACATCTACCCCCGGAGCCCGGACCTGTGGTACCAGAAGGGGCAGATCTTCAGCCGGACCCGGAACGTCGAGCGGGCCCAGAAGTGCTTCGAGATGGCCCTCTCCATCAACCCCGCCCACGAGGAGTCCAACCTCGAGCTCGGGCTGATCATGGAGGTGAAGGGCAACTACGAGAAGGCCTTCCTCTACAATGACCGGGTCATCAAGCTCGACCCCGAGAACCCGAAGGCATGGTACCAGAAGGGGACGATCCTCCAGCGGATGGGGAGGAACGACGAGGCGCTCGGCTGCTATGAGAAGGCCCTCGAGCTCTCGCCGAGGAACATGTACATCTGGTTCTCCATGGCGCTCCTCCTCGCCTCCATCGGCCGGGTCGGGGAGGCCATCCGGGCCTTCGACGGCGCCCTCGCGATCCAGGACGTGCCCGAGGTGAGGAAGCTCCGCGACGCCCTCCTCGCCGAGGGCGGCGGAGAGAAAACCCTTCCCGGCGAATGAGGCCGGGACCCCGGCTCACTCTTTCTGAAAGGAATCCGGCCGGGCCGGTACCGGAAAAAAGGATTGGTTTCCGGCTGCCTGCCTTTCAGCGCCGGATCCGGCGGCCCATCCCGATCACGAGGAGGGCCACGGCGGCGAGCGGCAGGATCACGGGGATCGGCATGGGGGTGGCCTGGGCGGCGGCGCCGGTCTCGCTCGCGGCGGGCGAGCCCGAAGCGGGGGCCGGTGCCACGTACAGGTAG
>DATIYO010000095.1:0-23614 GCA_035517575.1 Methanomicrobiales archaeon | reverse complement strand
CGGCGACCCCTGCTACGGCGCCTGCGACCTCCCCCTCCCCGCGCTCGAGCTCGCCGACGCCCTGGTGCACGTGGGCCACGCCCCCGTGGACGAACGGCAGGGGGTCCTCTACGACCTCCACCCGATGGACTTCGACGTGGGGGTTCTTGGGAAGGCCCTCCCGCTCCTGACAGGGAACCGCATCGGCCTCGTCACCACCTCCCAGCACCTCCACCTCCTGGACCGGATGGTCGCCTTCCTGAAGGAGCGGGGCATCGATGCGGTCGTCGCGGGGGGATCGGGCAGGGCTCGGTACCCCGGCCAGGTGCTCGGCTGCTCCTTCTCGGGCGCCCGGGAGACCGGCTGCGGCGAGATCCTCTACGTCGGAACCGGCCTCTTCCATGCCGAGGGGATCCAGCTCGCGACGGGCGCGCGGGTCGTTGCCCTCGACCCGTTCCAGGGGACCGCCGTCCTCGTCTCGGCAGACCGGCTGAGGCGCCGCCGGTTCGCCCTCGTCGAGAAGGCGCGGGGCGCCGAACGGATCGGGATCCTCCTCTCGACGAAGAGCGGGCAGCAGCGCCTCGCCCTCGCCCGCCGGCTCGCCGCCCTCTCGGAGAAGGCGGTGGTGGTCGCCCTCTGCGAGGTCTCGCCCGACGAGCTCCTGAACCTGGGCTTCGACTGCTACGTGAACACCGCCTGCCCCCGGCTCGCCTACGACGACCAGATCCGGTTCCCCGTTCCCGTCCTCTCCCCGCAGGAGTTCGAGATCCTCTGCGGCCGGCGGACCTGGGACGAGTACGCCATCGACGAGTGGGACTCGGGATGAGGCTGCGGACCCTCGAGATCGCCCTCGAAGGGCTGGAGGGGTTCCGGAACCCGGACCCTGCCCGGGAGCAGTACGCCACGCCGGCGACCCTCGCGGCCCGGCTCCTCCACCACGCCCACCTCCTCGGCGATATTGAGGGAAAGGCGGTCTGCGACCTGGGGTGCGGGACCGGGGTGCTCGCCTGCGGGGCGGCCCTCCTCGGAGCAGGCAGGGTGGTCGGGGTGGAGATCGACGCGGACGCCCTCGCGGTCGCGAGGAGGAACGCCGGTCACCTGGGGGCGGAGATCGGGTTCGTCCGGGGTGACGTCAGGGACCGCGGGCTGATCGAGGGGCTCGGGGCCTTCGACACCGTGGTCATGAACCCGCCCTTCGGCGCCCGGGAGCCGCACGCGGACCGTCCCTTCGTCGATGCCGCCCTCGCCCTCGCCCCCGTGGTGTACGGCATCTTCAACACCGGCTCGGTCCCCTTCCTGGAGGCCTACACGGCGGGGAGGGCCGGGATCGAGTTTGCCATCGGGGGCGTCTTCCCGATCAGGCGGACCTTCGCCTTCCACCGGCGGGACGTGCTCGAGATCGAGGTCGAGATCGTGCGGCTGGAGCGGCGGGGACAGGGGGCTCCATGACGGGATCGCGCCGGACGATCGCCGGGCTCTCGGCCGCGCACCTGGTCACCGACCTCTACGGGCCGGGCCTGCCTGCCATCATCTCCCTCCTGATCCTCCGGTTCGGCTACTCGTACTTCGCGGCGGGCCTCCTCGTCACCGTGTACAACGCGGTCTCCTCCCTCGCCCAGCCGGGGATCGGGTGGGTCCATGACCGGAAGGGCAGGCAGCTCCCCCTCCCCCTCTCCATCCTCCTCTGCGGGGTCTTCATCTCCCTCCTCGGGGTCGCGCCCGGGTTCGGGGCGATGCTCCTCTTCTGCGGCATCGCGGCCCTCGGGCACGCCGCCTTCCACCCCGTCGCCCTCTCCCTGACGGGGAGCGGGGCGACCGACGAGAACCGCGGCCGGCTCATCTCCTACTTCGTGGTCGGGGGGAACCTCGGCTTCGCCCTCGGCCCTCTCGCGGCGGGGGCGGCCATCGAGCTCCTCGGCCAGGAGGGGATCCTTCTCATGGCCCTCCCCGCCATCGCGATGGCCCTCGCCCTCCCCGTCCTCCTCCGCGGCCAGGTCCGGACCGGGCGCGGCGTCGGGGGACCGGCGGCGCCCCGGCCGGCGGTGCCCTGGGTGCCGGTGACGATCCTCGTCACCGGCGCCTCCCTCCGCAGCATGGTGATCTTCGGGTCCATCGCCTTCCTCCCCACCTACCTCGCCGGGACGGGGTTCGACCTCTTCACGGCGAACGGCCTCCTCACCCTCACCCTCCTCGCGGGGGTCGGCGGGCAGGTCCTCGGCGGGGCGTTCTCGGACCGATCGGGGAGGAAGGAGACCATCCTCGCGGGGATGGCAGGGACCGCCCTCTTCCTCGCCGGTTTCCTCGTGCTGCCGCCGCCGTGGAACCTCCCGTCCCTCCTCCTCTTCGGGTTCGCCCTCTGGTCGAGCTTCTCGGTGACGCTCGCCATCGCCCACGAGTTCCTCCCCGCCGACCTCGGCCTCGCGTCGGGCCTCCTCCTCGGCCTCTCCATGGGGGTCGGGGGGCTCGGCGTGGCCCTCATCGGCTGGATCGGCGACTCCTTCGGCCTCTTCGGGGCCTTCGAGGCGCTCCTCGGGATCACCCTCATCGCCATCCCGTTCTTCGTGTTCCTCCCGTACCCGTGGAAGGGGAGGGTTCATCGGAACCCGACCTTGAGCGACCCGCCATCAGGCGGGGTGCGACCCTGAGCCATCGGCGTTACCCGTGTTACGGTAAGCCTGTCCAGAGGTAGACTGGACCATTCGGCTTCCGGAAACCTTCTCGTAATTCCCATTCACTGGGGGGGCGCCCGTGCGGCGGGGTGTGGCGTGGCCCCTTCGCGACTCCGTCGGTCGAGGTCGGGTTCTCTCAAACCCTCCCTCCCCGAGAGCACCCTGGTCCCTTTCCTTTCACTTACTCTTCGTGAGCGGGAAAAACACCAAACTTCTTTCATCCTGAAAATCAATACACCGGGTCATGGTGTCGCGGTTCCGGCGCTACGGCCAGATCGCCGACGTGCTCGTGAAGTACGGCTTCGGGATCGCCATCGACGAGCTCGTCCCCGGGGTCAGGAAGTGGAAGTTCTTCCAGAAGCACTTCCCCGAGAAGCGGCCGGTCTACGAGCGAATGCGGCTCGCCATCGAGGAACTCGGCCCGACCTTCATCAAGTTCGGTCAGATCGCCTCGACCCGCACCGAGCTCCTCCCGCCCGAGCTCATCGAGGAGCTCCACAAGCTCCAGGACCGGGTCGCCCCCGTCCCCTTCTCCCAGGTCCGGCCCGTCATCGAGGACTACTGCGGCTGCATGGAGGACGTCTTCTCGACCGTCGACGAGGAGCCCATCGGGTCGGCCTCCATCGCCCTCGTCTACCGCGGGGCGCTCCTGGACGGGACGAAGGTCGCGCTCAAGGTCCAGCGGCCGGGGATCGCCGAGATCATCGAGAAGGACCTCGTGATCCTCCACAGCCTGGCAAAGCGGGTGGAGGTCGTCTTCCCCGACCTCCGGGTCTACAACCCCACCGGCATGGTCCAGGACTTCGCGACGCAGATCCGGAAGGAGCTCGACTTCGTCCGCGACGGGCGGAACGCCGACCGGCTCGCGCACAACATGCACGGGATCCCCGGGGTGCGCTGCCCCGGGATCTACTGGAAGTACTCGGGGGCGCGCCTGCTCGTCATGGAGTACATCGAGGGGGTCAGGATCGACGACGCCGAGGGGATCCGTGCCTATGGATACCCCCCCCGCCAGATCGGGAAGACCGGCTTCTACGCCTACATGAAGCAGATCTTCGAGGACGGGTTCTTCCACGGCGACCCCCACCCGGGGAACCTGGTCGTCACCCCGAAGGGCGAGCTCGTCTTCCTCGACTTCGGGATCATGGGGGTCATCCGGCCCGAGAAGCGGCACACCTTCACGAACCTGATCCTCTCCATCCTCGAGAACGACGTGGACCTGATGATCCGGTCCCTCGAGAAGCTCGGGGTGCGGGTGAAGCCCGACGACCTCGAGGGCCTGCGGGACGACCTCTTCATCACCCTGATGGACTACAGCGAGTTCGAGTTAAAAGACGTGAACTTCTCGCGGGTGATCCAGGAGCTCACGACGGTCATGCGCCGGTACAGCATGCAGGTCCCCATGACCCTCATGCTCATGCTGAAGGTCATCCTGATGGTCGCCGACATCGGGAGGGCCCTCGACCCCGAGTTCAACTTCAGCGCCTGGGTCGGCCCGTACATGGAGGAGCTCGGCGAGAAGGACTACGCGGCCCGGGAGATGATGCGCAGGGCCCGGGTCTCCGCCGCCACCGCCATCGAGGGATTCCTCGAGCTCCCCCAGAGCATGAACACCATCCTGAAGCGCTTCTCCTCGGGGGCGATCCGGTTCGAGGTCGCCGAGGGCGACCTGCAGCGGATCCAGCACATCATGGACCGGTCGAGCGACAAGGTACTCGTCGGGCTCATCACCGCGGCCCTCGTCGTCGGCTCCTCCCTCGTGATCTTCGCCTCCCGGGCGACCATCAGCGGCCCCCTCCTCCTCCTCGCGAGCCTCGTCTATGCCATCGCGGTGGCCATCGGCTTCGTCGCCCTCTACTACAGCCTGGTCTGAGGCGACCCTCTTCCTTCGCGATCCGGATATCGGGGTGGCGCGGCCCTTTCCCCCCGAGGCGGGCAGGACCGGGGATTCTTCCCGGGATCTCGAATAACCGGCCCCGGATTAAAATCGGCTTCTTTATATATGGCATCTGGAATCTCCGACGGGTGAGCCCCGTAAAGAACCGCAACCATTTTATGAGAGGGGAAGGGATATTCAAGGGCCATGCGCTGGCCTCTCCCGGTACTCCTGGCTCTCCTCGTCCTCCTCCCCGCGGTGCTCGTATGCCCGGCGCTCGCGGCAGACGGGAACAAGGTCGGGTACGTCTCCTTCAACCGGGTGCAGATAGAGCTCGCCGGCGGGGACGCGAGGATCGAGGTGGACTATGCCCTCGACCCCGGGATGCCGCTCATCATCATGCTCTTCGGCGGCGGCGACCTCCAGAAGAAGGTCGAGCGGTCCCTCAACTTCCCGTCGCTCCGGCCGGAGGAGGTCGGGCTCACCCACGCGGTCTTTTCCGCTGACGGCGCCGCGCAGGACTACGGGAACGGTGCCTTCTGGTTCCCCGCCCATGACTTCGGGGCCACCTTCCCCCTGGTGCAGGTGAAGGCACCGGGGTACTCGATGACCTACCGGAACGCGGACTCTGTCCCTGACGGGTTCGGGTACTTCGCGAAGGCGGCCTGAAAAAGGATTATTTTGCCGGGACGGCGGTCTTTCCCCGGGTCCACCTGCCGATGGCCGACTGGATGTACACCCCGATGAGGGCCACGAGGAACCCGCCCACCACGGCGAGGGTGATGAGCTGGGACCCCTGGCTCGGGGTGTAGGGGAAGGTGAGGAGGCTGCTCACCGCGAGGGTGTAGATGCTCGCCCCGTAGGCGATGAGCCCGATGGCCCCGACGAAGAAGGGGAGGACGATGATCCTCGGCAGGGCGGGCGGGTCGTTCAGGTACGTATCGATGACCTTCCCCGCGGTGACGACGAGGGCCGAGGCCGTGAACCAGCCGATGGAGCCGTAGAGGAAGGAGATGACGTAGAGGAAGATGCCCGTGGAGAACTCCGAGGTGTAGTTCTCGAAGACCGAGGCCGAGCCGAGCACCACCCCGATGACGGCGAGGACGATGGCCGAGACCGAGGTGACGAAGGAGAACCGGCCCTTCTCGAGGGAGGTGCGGAGGGAGGAGACCCCCTCGCCGAAGACCGTGTCGATCTCGAAGACCCGGAAGAGGACGTAGCAGCCGAGCACCCCGAGCACGATGACCGTCGCCCCCTCGGGGTACCCGATGAGGGTCGCGACCGCGTAGAGGAGCATGGCGAGGCCGATGGGCACGAGGAAGACCCGGGAGATCTTCGGGTCGTCCATGAACTTCCGGATGGTGTAGTAGGACGACTCGAGGTTCGGCATCTGGGAGACGATGACCCGCCGGACCGAGGCCACGGGGATGCGGGACTGGATGATGGGGAGGACGAACTCGTCCTCGGCCCCGTCGGAGACGAGGATGGCCGAGCCGGTGCCCGTGAGCCGGATCACCCGCTCGAGGTCACCGGCCATCTTCCGGTCGCCCTGGATCATGTCGGTGTGGTCGCCCGCGAGGATGACGATGGCCGCCTCCTCCCCCCGCTTCACCAGGTCGTCGTAGATCCGGATCCCCTGGAAGATGGCGTTCACGTCCGAGTCCTCGGGGTCGGCGAGGGCGAGGGCGGTCGCCGCGGCGAGCGCCGGTTCCCTCCCGATGACCGGGGAGGCCACCTTCGCCTTGTACCCGATGTCGTCGTCCCGGTCGACACACAGGACGAGGGTCTTTCCCTGCATCTGAATAGTAGATCGACGCGGAACCTATATATGCATTGGCGAGGCCGGCCCCGAAACGGGGTGGAAAAGGGTGATCGGGGGGATTAAATGAGTTTCGAGCGCTGGAGGAGGAGGATGTCGTCGGTGGTGAGCTTCTCGCCGCCGCGGAAGAGGTTGAAGATCCGCTCGGCCTCCTTTCTCACGGCCTTCTGCTCCTTCGTCACCTTGGCCTTCTGGGTCTTCTTCCGGAGGCCGCTTATCACCTTGTCGAAGTCGCGGAGCTCCTTCTGGCAGGCGATGAAGAACTTGTGCTCGGCGTCGGCCGCCTCCTGGGCCTCGACGAACTTCCGGTGGACCTCGTCGGCCGCCTCCCTCGACTTGTCGGCCTTCTTGTAGCACTCCACCATGGCGTCGTGGTGCTTCTGGGCGAGGTCGGCCATCTCGGTGACCTTGGCATGGATCTCGGAGGCCTGCTTCCGGAACTCGCGGGCCTGGGTGAGCTTCGTCCGGATCTCCTTGTTCTGCTCGAGCTCGGCCTCCTGCTCCTTGATGGACTCCTTCATCTGCTTGATCTTCTCGATGAGCTCCCGCTCCTTGTCCGTCGTGAAGACCTCGGTCTGCTGCCTGAACTCCAGGTACTCGGCCTGCTTCTGGAGCTCCTTTAAGCCGCGGCTCCGGATGCTCCCGTGCTCCTTCTTGAAGGCCTCGAGCTCCTCGAAGAGCTCGTTCGCCTGCCTGTTGAGCTCGTTCCGCTGCTCCTTCAGGGCCTGGACCTCGCCGTTGAACTTGTCCCGGGCCTCCTTGTTCTGCTGGGCCTCCTCGACGAAGCCGCGGGTCTGGCCGTTCAGCGCGTTCCGCTCGCCCGCGAACTTGCTCGCCTGGGCGTTCAGCTCGTTCCGCCGGTTCTTGTGCTGCTCGGATTCCGCAAGGGTCTTTTTCCTCTTCTCCATCAGGTCGTTTAACATCGCGATCCATTCCTCAACAGTCGGTACCGGTTCTCGACCCCTCCGCAGGGACCGGTGACGTGATCCTGCACGGGCACGCAGGCATCGGGAGTATACCGTGAAAAGAGCGCTTCCGAAACGGACGGCCTCGGGGTGGCTGTCCCTCCGGTGTTCATCTGGCGGTACATGGTGTTCGACTCCCGTTCCCGTGTGGTGCGAGGACCCCTTCCTGCACGAAAGCCCCGCGTAATCCCCGAAAATCAGGGCTACACCAGGGTTCTGTATATGTTAACACCCTCTCGATTCTTAAGGATTTCGAAGAAAAGGTTTGAATTGGAGGATTTCAGATGAAATCGATGAGGCCGCCGCTCTTCCGGTCCCCGCGGCCGCCCGTCTCGCGGGTCGGGGTGGCCGCCGCCGGGGCGACCTGCCTCGGGGCCTGGGTGTGGGTGACCTTCGCCGCGGTCTCGGCATAGGGGCCGAGGACCTGGGCCGACCGGACGCCGGTCATGATGGCCATGACCCTGACCTTGCCCTCGAACTCGTTCCGGATCCGGGCGCCCCAGATCACGTCCGCGTGGGGGTCGAGCTCGTAGGTGAGCGAGGAGGCGATCTCCTCGGCATCGGCGAGGGTGAGGTCGTTCCCGCCGGTGATGTGGATGAGGGACCCCGTCGCCCCGCGGTAGTCGATGTCGAGGAGCGGGTGGTTCAGGCACTCGTGGACCACGGACTCTGCCTTGTTCTGCTGCTTGGACTCGCCCACGAGCATGACCGCGACGCCGCCCTTGCTCATGATGGCCCGGACATCGGCGTAGTCGAGCTGGATGAGGGACGGCTCGGTGATGGTCTCTGAGATCCCCTTGACGGTCTCGGCGATGAGCTGGTCCATGACCGAGAAGGCCTGCCCGATCGGGAGGTTCGGCACATAGGAGAGGAGCCGGTTGTTGTCAAGGACGATGACCGAGTCGGCGGCCTTCGAGAGGCCCTCGAGCCCCTCCTCGGCGCGGAGCAGGCGTGCCTTCTCCACCTGGAAGGGGTAGGAGACCATGCCGACGACAATCGCGCCCTGGTCCTTCGCGATCTGGGCGACGACGGGTGCCGAGCCGGTGCCGGTCCCGCCGCCCATGCCTGCCGTGACAAAGACGAGGTCGGCCGACTCCATCAGGCTCTCCAGGGTCGGGCGGGCCATCTCGGCGGCGCGCTTCCCGATGTCGGGGTACCCGCCTGCACCGAGGCCCTTTGTCAGGGACTTCCCGATGAGGACGCGCTTCCCTGCCTGGATCATGTCCAGGTGCTGCTTGTCGGTGTTGATGGCGATGGTCTCGGCGCCGACGATCCCCATGTGGTACAGCCGGTTGACGGTGTTGTTGCCCGCACCACCACAGCCGACCACGAGGATACGGGGGGCCCCGATGAAGTCATCGGCCTCGTTCGTCTTGGTATCAGTCTTCTCGAGTTCTGCATTCTTTACGGCTTCATCTATCAGGCTCTGCATACCATTACCTCCTAGACGTTAAATGAAACCTGGTCGCTCTCCTTGATGATCCGGTCGCCATGCCTCTCCACGAACTCCCTGACCGCGTACCGCACGGCCTCGGAGATCGTGGGGAACTCTCCTGCTGAAACGAGCCGATCGAGCATGTCAACCTGCTGCTTTGGTAAGCGGATGGTGACCCGTTCCATTTTATCACGTTCTGACGCTTGGCAGCTTTATGTCTGCCATCTGTCAGACACTTGTTCTACAATTGTCCGTCAAGCGGATAAAAATGGATTTGTTTGTAAGTATTTAAACCTTCTCTCCGGGGGTGGCCGCGAATTCATAATTCTTTTAAGCAGGGATTTTCAAATATCTTCCCGATTGGGGAAGAAACCCTCCCGTCAGGGAAGGTCGCCTTCCCGATTAAGGGGAGAGGGATGGAAAAGGAGATTCCCGGGAGGGTCGTCCATGGAGGTACCCTTCAGTGGCACCGCAGGCACTCGGGCCGGCCTCTCCTCGACTTCTCCGCGAACCTGAACCCGTTCCCGCCGGAGATCGCCTGGGAGCCGGACCTCTCCGCGCTCGCCTCCTACCCCGACGACCGGTACGAGGCCCTCAGGGAGGCCATCGGGAAGACCTTCCACCGGGAGCCGGAGGAGATCGCCGTGGGGAACGGCTCCATGGAGCTCATCCGGGTCTTCTCGCGGGTGGCCCTCTCCCCGGGCGACCGGTTCTCCACCGGGGACCCCACCTTCGGGGAGTACGAGCTCTCGGCGAGGCTCGCGGGGGCGCTACCGGCGGCCGACCCGGCAGGCGCGCGGATCAGGTTTCTCTGCAACCCCAACAACCCGACGGGGACCCTCCTCAGCGCGGAAGGGGTGGGGGAGGTCCTGCGGCAGGTCAGGAGCAGGTCGGGCATCCTCTTCCTGGACGAGGCTTTCATCGAGCTCTCGGACCCGCGCCAGAGCCTCGCGGGGAAGAAGGACCCCGGGCTCTTCGTCCTCCGGTCCCTGACGAAGAGCTTCGCCGTCCCCGGGCTCCGGTTCGGGTACGGCTTCGGCGACCCGGGCCTCGTCGCGCGGATGGAGCTGGAGCGCCCCCCCTGGTCGGTGAGCGCCCTTGCCGAGCAGTTCGCCCTCCTCGCCTTCAGGAACTATGACCGGCTGGAGGAGTCGCGAAGGAGGATCGCGGCCGAGAGGGAATGGCTCGCGGGGGAGCTCCGTTCCCTCGGCCTCGCGCCGCTCCCCTCATCGGCGAACTTCCTGCTCGTCCCCCTGCGGGAGCCGGCCTCCGGCCTCGCGGGACGCCTCCTCGCCCGCGGGGTCCTCGTCCGGGACTGTGCCTCCTTCGGGCTACCGGACACGATCCGGCTCGCGGTCCGGACCCGGGATGAGAACAGCCGGCTCATCGAGGCCCTCGCCGCATGCTTGCGCTGATCCTCGCGGGCGGGGAGGGGACCCGGCTCGGCCTCGGCGAGAAGCCCCTCGTGGACATCTGCGGGAAGCCGATGATCGCGCACGTGACGGACGCCTTCACCGGGGCCGGCCTCGAGGTCATGGTCGTGACGTCGGGCCGCACCCCGATGACCGTGAACTATCTCCGGGTCCAGGGCATCCCCTGCTACCGGGCAGAGGGCAGGGGGTACATGGAGGACATCGTCGAGGCGGTCACCGAGACGGGGGTGACCGCGGCCCACTTCACCTCGGTCGCCGATCTCCCCTCCCTGCGGCCCTGGCACGTCACCCGGATACGGGAGGTGTACGAATCGCAGGAAAAGCAGGCGCTCTCCACCTGGATCCCCCGCGACCTCTGCGCCATGGACGGGTCGCGGGAGGTCTATACCGAGACGGTCGGGGGAATCCCGTCGGTCCCGATCGGGGTGAACATCCTGGTGGGCGAAGGAATTCGCGAACCCCAGGACGAGCACCGGCTCCTCCTCCGCGACCCCCGCCTCGCCCTGAACGTGAACACGCCGGATGACCTCGACAGGGCGAGGAGAATGCTGTGCCCGGAGAAGCCGGGGTGAGAGGCAGAAGCCCGGTCATCATCCCGGCCGGGATTTGCGTTCAACCTGAAGGGTCACGTCCCGTTCTTTTATCGTGAAAAGCCGATTTGTTGGTTCGAATTGCTATTTGATTGCATTGGACAGGCCTGACACCAGGAGAAACCTCATTGCCTGATAAAAATCGGAACAGGCTCTTTATCTGAAGTTTCCATGTGATGCAGTACCGGATCTCCCGGGCATATGTAGGAATTCTTATATAGGATGAGACAGAACGTGAGGTGCTCATCGGGTCCGGGAACCGGTCTGCCGTTACCCCGACGGGAACCCGTGGTGCCCCGGACGCCGCCCTGAGGAGGAACATGGAATGAAGAGAGTACCCCTGGTTGTTTTCCTGCTGCCCGTTGTCGTCCTCGCGATCTGCATCTCACCCGTTTCGGCGGTCGTGACCCTGAGTATCGCGTCGACCGCGAGTCCTGATCCTGTCATGCCAGGGAACCAGCTCGTGTACACCATCACCGCCACGAACTCGGGAAATGAACCGTCGTTCCCGCTGATCACCTTCACGTACGACCCGAACCTCGATTACCTGTCCGGGTCGCCCCTCTCAAACCAGGAATTCCTCGGGAATACCGTCACGAACCCGGCCTTCTGGAGTTCCATCCAGGACGATGTCACGCGGAATGTCGAGATCGACCCGGGGGTTCCCTACGTCATCACCGTGACCACCCGGGTAAAGGCGGCGACCCCCTGCGGGACCATCCTTTCCAGCACGGCGACGGCGAGCGATTCGGGGGACGACCACGCGCCCTCCACGGCGTCCCAGACGATAACCACGGGGACGACGTGCGTGGTCCCCGCGCCGGAGTTCCCGACACCCGCCATCCCCGCGGCGATGCTCGGCCTCCTCGTCCTCGCGATCCTCGCGATCCGGTCGAAGGTAATCTGACCGGAACCCTTTTTTCTGGAATCCGGAACGGTGGATTAACCATATTAACCCCGCGGACCGACGTATGACCATGGAAGCGTCCCGGGAGATCGAGCTCGAGGGGCATATCATCGACTCGGGGATCATGACCCAGGTCTTCGACCGGATCATGGACATGGAGGGGAACTTCGAGATCCTGGAGTTCGACGTCGGGAAGCGGAAGACCGACCCCTCGTACGCGAAGCTCAGGGTCAAGGCCCGGGACGAGGCGAAGCTCGCCCTCATCATCTCCGAGCTCCACCGGTTCGGGGCGAGGCCCGTCGAGATCGAGGACTGCCACCTGGTCGCCGCCGAGGGGAACCGCATCGCCCCCCGGGACTTCTACTCGACGACGAACCACCCGACCTCCATCAGGCACGGCGGGAAGTGGATCCCCGTGGACGAGATGAAGATGGACAGCCTGGTCGTCTTCGACCCCGGGACGGGGAAGGCGGTCTGTAAGACCCTCTCGAAGCTCCTCGCGGGGGAGCTCGTCGTCGTCGGGGAGGACGGGGTGAAGGTCGTCCCGCCCGCCCGGCCGCGGAAGCAGTCCCTCTTCGAGTTCATGCACGGGACGGTCTCCCCCGAGCGGCCGAGCGAGGCCATCATCGCCCAGATAGCGAAGGAGATGATCGACCTCAAGAAGAAGGGCGGCCGGATCATCCTCGTCGGGGGGCCGGCCATCATCCACACCGGCGCCTCGGCCGCGCTCGCGAAGATCATCCGGATGGGCTACGTGGACGGCCTCTTTGCAGGGAACGCCCTCGCCGCCCATGACATCGAGTACAACCTGGTGGGGACCTCCCTCGGGATGGACCTCACCACGGGGAAGCCCGTCATCGGCGGCCACTGCCACCACCTGCAGGCGATCAGCGAGGTGATCCGTGCGGGCTCCATCCGGGAGGCCGTGGAGAAGAAGGTCATCACCGGCGGGATCATGTACGAGTGCGTGAAGAAGGGGATCCCCTATGTCCTCGCGGGCTCCATCCGGGACGACGGCCCGCTCCCCGACGTCATCACCGATGTCATCGAGGCCCAGGACCGGATGCGGGAGGAACTGAAGGGCTGCGGCATGGTCCTCATGGTCGCGACCCTCCTCCACTCCATCGCCGTGGGGAACTGCCTCCCCTCCTCGGTGAAGACGGTCTGCGTGGACATCAACCCGACCTCGGTGACGAAGCTCATGGACCGGGGGACCCAGCAGGTCATCGGGGTCGTCTCCGACGCAGGGACCTTCCTCCCGCTCCTCGCGAAGCAGCTCGAGGTCCAGTCGGGCGTCAGCGGGTGAGGGGCATCGCCCAGGGGCGCTCGGCCCCGAGCACGAACTCCCACTCCTTTTTACACGGGCACTCCAGCTCGAGGAGCGCCCCGACGAGGGACCGGTCGCCGGTCAGGTTGTAGTCCCGGATCCCCTTCACGAGCTCCTCGTCGCAGGACCGGCAGTTGTGGGGGCCACGCGGGGTGCCTCCGCCGACCGGGTCGCAGGTGACGGTGACGCCGGCCCGGGAGAGGGCGAGGAGCACCGACCAGAGGTAGGGCGGGCGGTAGGCGCCGAGCCGCCAGAGCCGCTCCACCTCGGTCCCCTTCTGGACGGTGCAGGGGTTCAGGGAGATGGCGTCGGCATGGGGGAGGGTGTCCCTGACCGACCGGACCACGTCCTCGACCGCCTCCCGCTCGGTCAGGTACGGGGGTTTCTGGAGGAGGTACGCCTTCACCCCCGCACCCGCCTGCCTCGCCGTCCGGGAGGCACGGGCGAAGTCCGCGAAGCTGAACCCCTTGTTCACGCACTTCTCACGGATACCGTCGTCGGAGGTCTCGAGGCCGATGGCCACCGAGAAGGAGACGGTCCCGCTCCCGGTGTCCAGGGCGGCGAGGCAGTCGCCGATGGCCCCGGCGGTCACGTGCTCGGGCCGCGTCTCGACGATGACGGCCTTGCCCCGGAACGCCGCGAGCACCTCCTCCCTCGGCCCGGCCGGCAGCTCCGCGGGATCGAGGAAGGACCCGGAGGTGTAGATCTTCACGAGTTCGTAGTCCCCGGGCGGGAACCGCTCCCGGACCCATCCGAGCTGTGCCCGGACCAGTCCAGGCAGGGCCTCGTCGCGGGGGTACCGGAAGTGCCGGTAGCCGCACATGAGGCACCGGTTCCAGCCGCACCCGCCGCTCTTCAGGATGAGGGTGAGGGCGGGCACCGCCGCGTCCCCCCGCCGTTCCCGGTCGATCCATGCCGCGACCGGCCGCTCCGTTCGGCTGGAATCCATGGGTTCCCTTTCACCTTTCAACGAGAAACCTATTATGCCCGATCGTTGGATCTGTACCTATGAAAAGGATTGCCTGGATCCTGCTCGCGGTGGTGATCCTCGTCGGTGCCGCGCACGCGGCCTATGTCGAGATGAGTGCCCCCGACACGCTCACGGTCGGGCAGACCCTCGACGTGACGGGGAGCTCGCTCGGGACGCTCAAGCCCGGATTCTCCACCGATCTCATCTTCTACAAGTACGGGTTCACGAAGACCGAGGTCGCCCGGACCCGGATCGTCGTGCAGGAGGGCGGGACCTTCACGGCGAGCTTCTCCACGGCCGGGCTCGACGCGGGGCAGTACCTCCTCGAGATCGTGGACCCGAACCCGGGCGGGAGCGCCGCCTTCGGGGGGGACGCGAAGACCCAGAAGTTCATCACCCTGATCAACCGGGCGAACGAGATCTCCATCACCTCCCCGCTCACCCAGCCCTTCACCGGCATCCTCTCGATCCGGGGGGCGGTGAGCACCGCGGGGAACAACGGCACCCAGCTCCGGGTCGACCATAACGGGGCGACGGTCTTCGGCCCGCTCTACATCGCGACCCTGAACAACGCCTTCTCCACGGACATCACCATCACCGAGGGCGGGACCTACACGGCCTCCTTCTCGGACTACAAGAGCTTCATCGGGTCCGTGCAGTTCACGGTCTCGCAGCCCGCGGCGACCACCGTGGCGACCACGACCACGCCCCCGGTCCAGCAGGTCTCGGCGAGCGCCCAGGCCTCCCGGAACCAGCCCGCCTACTTCGAGGTGGACACGAACCCGGGCACGGTCACGGTCAGCACCTCGTCGGGGATAGACTGGGTGATGGAGGTCGTCGACGAGAACAACCAGCTCTCCGTCGTGAACGAGCACGGGACCATCGGCGGCGAGACCACGACCATCGCCGCGAGGGGAGGGGCGGTCTACGTGAAGGTCTACCCCTTCGCCTTCAGCGACCAGGGGACGGTCACCCTCACGGCCACGAACTCGGCGGCCGTGAAGGCATGCACGAGCTGCGTCGCCCTCTTCACCACGACCCCGCCTCCGACCACCACCCAGAAGAGCCCCCTCACCATCCTCCCCGCCCTCGCCGCGCTCGCGGCGCTCGGCCTCCTGGCCGCGTACCGGCGGAGATAACCGGGGCGATAACCAATCCTTTTTTACGCCACGGCGCCAGGTTCTGAGAGAGCCGGGGTAGTCTAGTCCGGGAAGGCGGCGGCCTTGCATCCTGTTTTGCTGTGCCCCGATCCTTCACCGTACTTCATCACCTCAAGGCGGCCTTGAAAGCTTTTTACGCGCCGGCGTCAATTTCCTGAGAGAGCCGGGGTAGTCTAGTCCGGGAAGGCGGCGGCCTTGAAAGCCGCTGGTGCTTGCACCTCGGGAGTTCAAATCTCCTCCCCGGCGCTTCTCATGACGGGAGGGTGAGGAAAGGATGTGCATCGCGGTCCCTGCAGAGGTCGTCGAACTCAAGGGGGAGAACGTCGGGGTGGTCGATTACGGCGACCTCAGGCAGGAGGTCAGGCTCGACCTCGTGGACGTGGGCGTCGGGGACTTCGTCCTCGTCCACGTCGGGTATGCCATCCAGAAGCTCTCCCGGGAGGAGGCGCTCGAGACCCGCGAGATCTTCCGGCAGGTCTACGCGGTGATGGGTGAGTGATCCCCCGATGCACGAGTACGCCATCGCCTACGACATCTACACCACGGCGAGGCGTGCGGCCCTCGAGCACAAGGCGAACCTGGTGAAGCGGATCCATGTGGACATCGGGGAGATGGCGAACGTGAACCCGGAGCAGGTCGACTTCCTCTTCCATGCCATCAGCGAGGACGACCCCCTCTTCGCCGGCGCGACCCTGGACTGCCGGCCGGTGCCGCCGAGGTCGAGGTGCGCCTGCGGGTACGAGGGCGGCGAGATCTTCGTCTGCCCGACGTGCGGGGCGATGCCCGAGCTCTTCGAGGGGAGGGAGATCGTGGTGACCTCCCTCGAGATCGACGTGGAGGACGCGTGAAGGTGAACCTCGCCCACGGGGCCGGCGGGGAGACGATGGGGGAGCTCCTGAGGACCCTCACGAACGTGCGGAACCGGAACGCCGGCGGGATAGGCCTCGAGTCCCTGGACGACGGGGCGGTCATCCCCATCGGGGACAAGAACGTGGTCTTCACGACCGACTCCCACGTGGTCCGGCCCCTCTTCTTCCCGGGCGGGGACATCGGCCGGCTCGCCATCTGCGGCACGGTGAACGACCTCTCGGTCATGGGCGGCCGGCCCCTCGCCCTCTCCTGCGGGATGATCCTCGAGGAGGGCCTCGACGTCATCGACCTCGAGCGGATCGTCCGGTCCATGGACGAGGCCCTCACCGAGTCGGGGGCCCACCTGGTCACCGGCGACACGAAGGTCGTGGAGCGGGGCTCCCTCGACAAGATCGTCATCAACACGGCGGGGATCGGGGTCGCCGAGAAGGTCGTCCGGGACAACGGCTTCCGGCCGGGCGACCGGATCATCGTCACGGGGACCCTCGGAGACCATGGCCTCGCGGTCCTGACCCACCGGGAAGGGTTCGAGATGGGGGAGCAGATCCGGTCCGATGTCTCGCCCGTCTGGGGGCTCGTCGAGCTCGCCCTCGCGGCCGGGGACGTCCATGCCATGAAGGACCCCACCCGGGGCGGCTTCGCCCATGCCATCAATGACATGGCGAGGAAGAGCGGGACGAGGGTCGTCATCGACGAGGAGGCCCTCCCGATCCGGCGGTCGGTGCGGAGCGCCTCGGAGATGCTCGGCATCGACCCCCTGGAGGTGGCGAACGAGGGGAAGGTCGTGATGGCGGTCGCGCCCGGCGACGCGGAGGCGGTCCTCTCCGCCCTCCGCGGCCACAAGTACGGGAGGGAGGCCGCCATCGTGGGCACGGTCGTCGAGGGCGAGCGGGTCATCCTCAGGACCAGGATCGGGGGTGAGCGGTTCATCGAGGCGCCGCTCGGCGACCCGGTGCCGAGGGTATGCTAGACCTCCTCCTGAAGAACGTGAAGCTCCCGGAAGGGCGGACCGTCGATATTTCTGTCTCCCGCGGCCTCGTCGCCCATGCCGGCGCCGGAGGCAGGGCCGGCGAGACCATCGACTGCACGGGCCTCCTCGTCCTCCCCGGGGCCGTGGACATGCACGTCCACATGCGGGGCGGGGCGAGGCAGGGGGAGAAAGAGGACTGGGGGACCGGGAGCCGGGCCGCCCTCGCCGGCGGTGTGACCCTGGTGGTCGACCAGCCGAACACCGACCCGCCCCTCACCACCGTCGGGGCCTACCGCTCGCGGGTGAAGGAGGCGGAGCGGGACTCCCTCTGCCATTTCGCCGTGAACGCGGGAGGGGTCCCTGGCGCACCCCTGCGGGAGCTCTGGGCTGCGGGCGCGACGGCTTTCGGCGAGATCTTCCTCGCACCGTCGACAGGCAGCACGGGCGTCGCTCCCGCGGACACGGCGCACCTTCTCGCGGAGATCCATGCGCTGGGTGCGCCGGCCACGATCCACGCCGAGGAGGTCCTCGGCGGGCCGGACTCCGATCTCCCCTCCTATGGCAGGAACCGTCCCCCGTCCGGTGAGGTGAGGGCGGTTCAGGTGGCGAAGGGCATGGCCCCGCGGGGGATGCGCCTCCACTTCTGCCACCTCTCCACCGCGGAGGCCCTCGCGGCGGCGTCGCCGCACGGCACCGAGGCGACCCCCCATCACCTCCTCCTCTCGCAGGAGGACTTCGGGGCCGGAGATCCCCGCGGGAAGGTGAACCCTCCCCTCCGGGCTTCCGCAGACAGGGCGCGGCTGTTCTCCGCGTGGGCGGGCATCCAGGTCCTTGCCTCGGACCACGCCCCCCACACGGTTCGGGAAAAGTCGGGCGATTTCGCGGGTGCGCCGGCGGGGATGCCCGGGGTGGAGACCATGGTCCCCCTCTTCGTCCCGAAGGTCCTCTCGGGAGAGATCGAGCTCGCGTCCCTGGTCGCGAAGACCTCCACGAACCCGTGTTCCCTCCTCGGGATCCCTGCGGCGGGGTTCACGACGGGGAGCCGGGCTGACTTCGCTATATTCGGGGGCGAAGCCACCACCATTCATGCCCGGGACCTCCACGGCAGGTGCGGCTGGACCCCCTTCGAGGGGCGGGAGGCGGTGTTCCCGTCCACCGTGATCCTCGCCGGCGCACGGGTATTTGACGAGGGGGACTTCACCAGGGGCGGGAACCGCTGGTTCCCGGGAAGGGGTTATCTGCCCTGAAGTCCCATGGGTGATCGTGCCGACACGGCGCGCCCATAGGTCCCCGGGCGAGGTCGGGCAGATGCCTTCCGGTGAACCACGGGACAACCCGGGCGCGCGACAGGCACCGCCCGGCATCTGAGGCGTTAAACGGGTGAAGAACGGCGACAGCCACTCGTGATCCCTGTTTGTTTATGCCGGGCGACACCATCTTTTGGGCAGGACCGGTACCTCCATGGAATCCTTCGGCGATGCCGTGACCGCGAGCGGGACCGGCGTGATCCTCTCCCTCGATGTCTCTCCCGGGCGCAGCGGGGCCGGGTTCATCACCGGCTACGATCCCTGGCGGAAGGCCATCCGGTGCGCCGTGCGATCCCCCGCCCTGAAGGGAAGGGCGAACCGGGAGGTCATGGAGTCCGTCGCCGCCGCTCTCGGGGTGCCGGTCTCGTCCGTGGAGATCCTCTCCGGGGCCACGCAGTCCCGCAAGCGGGTCCGGGTCGCGGGCATCACGCGGGATGCCGTTCTCGGGACTCTGGGGCATCTCTTCTGACGCGGAGGGAGACCCGGGAGGCGAATCGATGGTCCTGCCTTCACCGGTTAAGGGAACGTTTTAAATAATTCCAGAAAATATATATTTTTATACCTATGTTCACGCCTTATCCATCCTGCATGACACATGGGGGAGCCTTCCCTGAGGGGGAGGGTGGTATCACGTGTACTCATCTGACACTACCAAGTATCTCATCCGCATCAACCTCCACGCAGAGGGGGTGGTCGAGAAATCCGACGTAGTCGGGGCGATATTCGGCCAGACTGAAGGATTACTCGGCGAAGACCTGGACCTGCGGGATCTCCAGAGGACCGGTCGCGTCGGGCGCATCGACGTCCAGATCGCGAGCAAGAAGGGCGAGACGAGGGGGGACATCCTGATAGCCTCGTCCCTCGACCGGGCAGAGACGGCCATCCTCGCCGCCTCCCTCGAGACCATCGACCGGGTGGGGCCCTGCGTCGCCCATGTCTCGGTCGAGAAGATCGAGGACATCCGGGTCACGAAGCGGAAGATGATCGTGGACCGGGCAAAGGAGCTCCTCATCGACCGGTTCGACGAGGGCTCCATCGACAGCACCGTGCTCCTCGACGATGTCCGCGAGTCGCTCCGGATCGAGAAGGTGAGCGAGATCGGCCCCGACCATGTCCCGGCCGGCCCGAACGTGCTCGACTCCGACGCCATCATCATCGTCGAGGGCCGGGCCGACGTCATCCAGCTCCTCAGGTACGGCATCAAGAACGCGGCCGCGGTCGAGGGGACGAAGGTCCCCGCGACCATCGTGGACCTCTGCCAGACGAAGACCGCGACCTCCTTCCTGGACGGGGACCGGGGCGGCGAGCTCATCCTCCGCGAGCTCCTCCAGGTCGCGGACATCGACTACGCGGCCTTCGCCCCGCGCGGGAGGTCGGTGGAGGACCTCTCGAGGAAGGAGGTGACGAAGGCCCTCAGGAACAAGGTGCCCGTGGAGTTCGTGCGGGAGCAGCTCGCCGAGAAGGCCCCCGAGGGCCGGCTCCCCAAGGTGCCGTCGCCCGAGCCCGCGGCGTCGGCCCCGAGGGAGCGCGAGGCGCCGGCCCGCAAGCGGGAGGGCGCCCCGAGGGGCGGGTACAGCCTGCGGGACCATGTCGACGAGGTCTCGGGCCAGGGCCTCGCCCGGTTCATCTCTTCCGACTTCTCGGTGGTCGCGGAGGTCCGGGCAGGGGACGTGGAGCGGAGCCTCGCGGCGGTGAAGGGCGACGTGACGGGGATCGTGGCCGACCAGGTCGTGGACCAGCGGCTCCTCGACCAGGTCGCGCAGAAGGGGATCGATTTCATCCTCGCAAAGGACTTCAGGGGCATCATCAAGCGGCCGCTGCCCCTGAAGCTCCTCAGGTTCGCCCAGATTCCCTGAGTGAGCCGACCCCTCCCTTTTTCATCAGGACCGATGGGGATCGGATACCCTCTTCGCCCCGTGGAAAGGGTTAATCCATCCGGCTCCCCAACTCTGATCAGCATACCCCTTCATGCCTTTCTGCGAGGTCGGACGATGCACAAGGAAGAGCTCATCACCCTTCACCAGATGATGGTGGAGATCAAGGACTTCTTCGAGAGGATCAACCCGGAGCTCAAGTTCTCCCAGTACTATGCCCTCAAGATCGACCCCACCCAGGTCCACCGGTCGAAGATGGAGCACAAGTACGCCATCTTCATCCTCGGGACCGAGCTCGCGAACGCGATGCGCGACGTGGAGTTCGGGGCCTCGGGGAGGATCTCGGCCCGGATGCGGGAGCTCGCCGAGAAGACCTTAAAAGAGATCGAGAATCTGAAGTGACACTCATCCTCTCTCTCTTTTCCAGTCAGGCAACTGAAACACGGTTCACCGGATAAATTGCTGTGGCGTCCCCCGCGTGGGGATAGGCCTGTCCGGTATCACCCCTGAATCGTTACCTTTCAATATTCTCATCACTCGCCATCTCCAAAGGAACCTTCCGATGAGCCTATCTCAATTCGGGGGGTGCGGCAGCGGCAGGGGGCGAGCCATGGCGAGTCTCCCGAGAGCGTCAGGTAGTCTCAGGACATGAGGGATCGAATGCCGCAAACCTCATCTCCTCCGCTACCTGAACGTCCGGTCATGCGCTACTACTACGGGAGCGAGGAGAACCTCGACTACGCCGAGGTGAATAAAGTTGTCGAGGCGGTCTTCCGCGAGCATGCGAGGGGCCACGTCCAGATGCCCCCGAAGGTGTACATCACCTTCGACCACGGCGACTTCAGGACCATGCCTGCCTATGTCCCCGCCCTCGACATGGCCGGGGTGAAGATCGTGAACGTCCACCCCGACAACCGGGCCGCGGGCCTCCCCACGGTGATGGCCCTCACCGTCATCCTGGACGTCGCGACCGGCGTGCCCAGAGCGATCATCAACGCGACCCGGCTCACGGACATGCGGACCGGCGCGGCAGGGGCGATCGCCGCGAAGTACCTCTCGCCGAAGAGGGAGGTCGTCCTCGGGGTCGTCGGGAGCGGGCGGCAGGCCGAGGCCCAGGTGGAGGCCATCTCCCGGGAGCTTGCGATCACGGCGATAAAAATCTGGTCGAGGGAGGAGAAGAACGCCCGGGCCTTCGCCGACCGGTTCAGGGCCCTGTCGGCCACGGCGGTTTCCCTCGAGAAGGCCTGCGACGCCGACGTGGTGGTGACGACGACGCCGTCGAGGAAGCCCCTCGTGATGCACGAGTGGATCCATGACGGGACGCACATCAACGCCATCGGGGCCGATGCACCGGGGAAGGAGGAGCTCGACCCCCTGATCCTGAAGCGGGCGAGAGTCTTCGTCGACGACCGGCCGCAGGCGATCCACTCGGGGGAGATCAACGTCCCCATCACGAAGGGCCTGTTCCATGCCCATGACATCGCGGGGACCCTCGGCGAGGTGGTCGTGGGGGTGAAGGGGAGGAAGCGGCCCGACGAGGTGACGGTGTTCGACTCGACGGGGCTCGCCATCCAGGACCTCGCCATCGCCCGCCTCGCCATGGCGGGAGGGAAGTGGGTCGAGCTCCCCTTCCCCTGACCGGTCCGGGTCTTCCCGGTCAGTCCTCTTTCCGGAGCGGCCGCGAGTGCTTCTTCCAGACCTCGTCGCGGTAGACGGGGCCGCTGTTGTAGGTGCAGAAGGGGATGATACGGCCCTCGGGGGTCGCGTAGTGGATGCAGCACCGCTGGACCCGCGAGATGTCGTAGTTGTACCGGTCCATGAAGTGCATGGTGCCGATGAAGAGGGAGTTCCAGTGGAAGTCCCGCAGGGCGTCGAAGTTCTGGAAGATGAGGGCGCCGGCGAGCATCTTCCAGAACCCGGAGGTCCCTTCCTCGCCCTTCTTCACCGAGTTCCGGAGGTTGTTCACCCCCTCGAGGAGGGTCAGGTACTTGTTGATCTGCCCGCCCTTCTTCAGGTTCTCGGTCATCTTCTTCACCGCGGCGAAGAACTTGTCCACGTCCACCATCCGGTTGATGGGGACCATGCCCTTTTCCGTGACGAAGACATAGGTCGCCGCCCCGCAGTGCTGGTGGGCCGTGAACCGGATCTGGGGCTTCCCCGTGTAGGCCTCGACGAGGTCTGAGACGGGGACCACGCAGGGGACGGGGTAGAAGTCGTCCTTCTGGATCACGCCCCCCGTCTGGGACTCGATCCGCTCCAGGAGCTCGGGGATGGTGATCCGGGCGTTCCGGACATCGTCGTCGCTCGCCGCGCCGGTGAAGGCGACCGGCTGGAAGTTCACCCCGCGCACGACGGAGATGTGGTCTGCCGCGAACCGGATGATGTCGCCGACCTGGTGGTCGTTCCTGCCCTTGATGATGGTCGGGACGAGGACGACCCCGAGGTGGACCGCGTCGAGGACCTTCACCGCCTGCCGGTGCCGCTCGATCTGGGGGTCGGTCTCCTTCGTCGTGCCGTCGAAGTGGAGGTACACCGTCGAGAGCCCCGCCTCCTTCAGGGCCTTCGCGTACCCCTCGTCGCGTCCGATCTTCACCCCGTTCGTCGCGATCTGGACCTGCTTGAACCCGAGCTCCTTCGCCTTTCTGATGATCTCGATCAGGTCCTCGCGGAGCGTCGGCTCGCCGCCCGAGAACTGGACCGCGGGGGTGGGGACGGGCTTCTCGTCCCGCAGGAGGGCGAGCATCCCCGCGACCTCGTCGAAGCTCGGCTCGTACACGTACCCGCACGCCCGGGCGTTCACGAAGCAGAAGTCGCAGTTCAGGTTGCACCGGTTCGTGAGGTCGATGTTCGCGAGGAGGGTCCCCGAACGGTGGTTCGTGCAGATGCCGCAGTAGCGGGGGCACCCGTCGGGGGGAGCCTCGGTCCCGGGGTTCTCGAGCCCCCTCCCCACGGCCTCGAACCGGTCGAACCGCTTGTAGAGCTCGGCGTCGGACCAGTAGAGGTCGCGGAAGTGCCCGTCGTCCGGGCAGTCCCGCTCGAAGAAGACCTGCCCGTTCTCCTCGACGATCTCCGCGCCGATGGTCTTGCCGCAGACAGGGCAGAGTGTCCGTGTCGTCTTGAGAAGCATGGAGTCGGCTCCCGAGAACCCCGTTGTATTGTCTTTTCAGACACCTTAATGCTTTTCGGTCGGGCCCTTCTGCCCGGCCGACGTCGCTCAATTTGTTCTTTTTCGATACCTTAATCTTTTTTGCGACGCTCTATACTAAACTGTTGGCCGACATACTTAATACCGATTATTGGTTCTTTGCCCTCGTTTCCGCGCTCTGGATCATGCTCCCGGCCTATATCCCGAACCCGGCCGCGGTGATCTTCGGCGGAGGGCCGCCCATCGACGGTGGCAGGACGCTCGCCGACGGGCGGAGGGTCTTCGGGGAGGGAAAGACGGTCCGGGGGTTCATCCTCG
>DATIYO010000094.1:0-8264 GCA_035517575.1 Methanomicrobiales archaeon | reverse complement strand
GACGATCCCGAAGAGGTCGTGGATCTGCCGCTCGTAGATGCCCGCGGGCGGGAGGAGGTCGTGCACCGAGGCGATCGACGGGTTCTCCCTCGGGATGTGCACCCGGATGGAGATGACCGTGCGGTGGGGACCGGTCAAGTGGTAGGTCAGCTCGAAGTTCTCCCCGACGTCCGCCGTGCTCATCTGGATGACGCGGTCGCAGGAGAGGGACCCGAAGGCCGCCTTTATGACGTCTCGGGCCTTCCCGGGTTCGGTAACGACCTGGACGCGGTTCCACCTGAGCTGGGCGACCGGTCCGAAGGCCTCGAGGACCGCCTTCGCCTGGTCGAGCGTGAGGGCCTCGGTCATGTTCCCGCCTCCGCCTTCTTCTCCGCGGGGAGCGGCGGCGCGGCATGCTTCTTCATCCGCCATTCCTTCCCCCCGTGTTCCAGGTCCTCCTTTGCCACGCGGAGGGTCTCGACCACCGCGTTGATGATCTCGTCGGGCCGGGGCGGGCACCCCGCCACGTACACGTCGACCGGGACCACGTCGTCCACCGCGTTCATCACGTGGTAGAGCCCCTGGAAGACCCCGCCCCTCCCGCCGCAGGCGCCCATGGCGATCACGTACTTGGGCTCGGGCATCTGCTCGTAGATCCGCCGCAGCCTCGGGGCCTGCTTCCTCGTGACCGGGCCGGTCACGATCAGGATGTCGGCATGCCGGGGCGAGCCCTTCGCGAGGATCCCGAAGCGCTCCACGTCGAACCGGGGCGTGAGCGTCGCGATGATCTCGATGTCGCAGGCATTGCATGCCCCGCTGTTGAAGATGGTGATCCAGGGCGACTTCAGCCGTGCCCAGGTGGCGAGGCGGCGTGACAGGGACATGTGCGTTCCCACAGTCATCTCACGTCCTCCATGATAGCATCACTGCTCCCACCGCAGCACCATGACGGCGACCGCGATGATGGCGAGGTATCCCACGGTCGCGACGAGGCTCGCCGAGGGGGGCGCGGTCGCGATGACGAGCGCGGCCACGTGGGCGAGCGTGAAGAAGATCGCGACGTAGAAGAACTGGTACGAGGGCTGGTAGGACTGGGCCTCCCAGGCCTCGCCCCCGACGTAGGGCATCCGCTTGTCCCCCGAGTCGGCCGGCCGGGGGGCGATCCCCCGCGCCCAGAGGTAGACGAGCCCCCCGATCCCGAGCGCCGCCAGGTAGATGACGAAGGGGGAGAGGAGGAGGTCGGCGAGCGCCATTCAGGCCGCCCCCCAGGGGAAGTACGCCGCCGCGCTCCCGAGCCACCCCGATATCGTCCAGGGGAAGAACCCGAGGAGGACGAGCGCGATCGCGAGGATCACGACCGCGACGAGGCCCGTGACCGGCACCTTCGCCTTCGCCTCCCCGCCCTGCCCCGCGGCGGCGTGCCCGCCGAAGAGGACGGTCGAGAGGAGGGGCACGTAGTACCCGAGGGAGAGGGCGCTGTTCGCCGCGAGGACGAGCGCGAGGGCGACGCCCCCCCAGGTCATGGTGGACATGCCGGCGAGGAAGATGAGGGCCTTCCCCGCGAAGCCCGCGGTCGCGGGGACCCCGATGAGGCCGAGGACGAAGAGGGTGAAGGCGACCCCGACCACGGGGTGACGGCTCCCCACTCCCTCCATCCGCGCCGTCTCCGACGAGCCCGCCGCGGCGGCGAGGAGGTCGGCCGAGAGGAAGGCCCCGCCCTTCATCAGGCCGTACGCGACCGCGTAGAAGAGGCCGGCGAGGATGCCCGTGGCGAGGCCCCAGGTGAGCCCGATCCCGAAGGGGAGGAGGAGGTACCCCATCTGGGCGACGCTCGAGTAGGCGAGGAGCCGGCGGACATCGGTCTGCGCGAGAGCGAGGAGGTTCCCCGCGGTCATCGTGAGGACCGCGAGGAAGAGGAGGAGGAGGCCGGCGAGGGCCGAGCCTCCGCCGGCGGGGAGCGCCGCGAGGGAGAGGACGAGGGCGAGGAGCGACCCCGCCTTGGTCGCCCCTGCCATCACGGCGGTCACCCCGGCCGGCGCGAAGCTGTACGCGTCGGGGAGCCAGGTGTGGAGGGGGACCGCCCCGAGCTTCACCCCGTACCCGATCGTGATCAGGGTCGCCGCCGCGGCGAGGAGGAACGGGTCCGCGTTCGCGAGGGCGCGGGGGAGGTCGGCGATGAGGAGGGTGTGGCCCGCGACGTAGAGGAGGGCCACCCCGAGGAGGGCGGTGAGGGTCCCCGTCACCCCCTGGAAGAGGTACTTCACCGCGGCAGGGACCGCCCGCGGCTCGCCGTCGCGGAGGTAGGCGACGAGGGCATAGGACGGGATCGCGGAGAGCTCGACCGAGACGAAGAGGGTGAAGAGGTCCCTCGTGAAGCCGGCCGCCGAGGCACCCGCGAGGGCGAAGAGGAGGAGCGGGTAGTAGAGCTGGAGGGGGCCCCGCGGGTCGAGCCTCCCCTGCGACGCGAGGCAGGCGGCCGCCCCGAGGAGGGTCACGAGGAGGGCGAAGGCGACCCCGAGGGGGGTTGCCGCGAGGATCGGCCCGAGGAACGGCACCTCGCCGAAGGAGCCGGTCACCCCCGCGGCGAGGACGAGCAGGAAGACCGCCGCGAGCCACGCGGCGGAGAAGGTGCCCGTGAAGCGGAGGTCCCTTGCGGGGAGGAGCTTCGCCACGAGGTACGCGGCGACCCCGCCGACGGCGATGAGGAGGGGGGCGAGGCCCGCGAGAGCGGCAAGGTTCATGTCCAGACCCCCCTTGTGGCGAGGGCGAGGAGGATGACGAGGGTGAACCCGAAGACGAGGAGGTTCCAGTTCACGTCCCTCCCCTCACCCCACATGGCCCGACGGCCCGCCGCGAAGAGGCCCGCCGCGAGGTCGAGGGCGGTGCGGTACGCCCAACCGAAGATCTCCCAGAGCACGCCCGAGAAGTCGACGACCGCACGGCAGGCGGCCGCGTAGAGGGCGTCGAAGTCGACGAGGCCGGTCTCGTGGGGCTCGAGGACCTTCTTCCCGATGGTGAAGAAGAAGAGGGCCGCGGCCCCGAGGACGGCGAGGGTGGTCGCCGTCTGGACGGGATCATAGGCGACGTAGGTGACCGGCACGGGCAGGATGGCGTAGAGGAGGGGCGGGTACAAACCGATGGCGACGCAGAGGGCCGCCGTCCCCGCCATCGCGACCTGGGCGGTGAGCGGGGGGTCAGAGGCATTCGGGAGCTCGTTCTTCGCGGGACGCAGGAAGGCGAAGTACCCGAGCTTCAGGAAGGAGAGGAACGTCCCGAAGGTGGCGATCTCGAGGAGCGCCCAGAGGAGCGGGCTCGCCTGCTCGGCGGCGCTGATCACCATCCCCTTCGAGACGAAGCCGTTGAAGAGCGGCACCCCCGAGATGGAGAAGGCCGCGATCCAGAAGGCGATGGCGGTGACGGGCATCCGTTTCTGGAGTCCGCCGACCCGGGAGAGGAGGTTCTCGCCCGTCTTCCAGATGATGACCCCGACCGTCATGAAGAGGAGGGCCTTGTAGAGGATGTGGTTGAAGACATGGGCCATTCCCCCGTCGAGGCCGAGGAGGCCGGTCGGGGTCCCCGCGAGCCAGCAGAAGATGCCCACGCCAGCGACCATGTACCCGACCTGGGAGACGATGTGGTACGAGAGGAGCCGGCGCATGTTGTTCTGGAGGACCGCGAAGCTCACCCCGTACACGGCCATGATCGCCCCCATGTAGGCGATGAGGATGGTGGAGGGCTGGGCGCGTGCGAGGAGGTAGACCGCGAGCTTCGTCGTGTACACCGAGAGGAAGACGCTCGCCGCGAAGTGGGCCCGCGGGTAGGCGTCGGGGAGCCAGGTATGGAGCGGGATGAAGCAGACGTTCACCCCGATCCCGAGGAGGATGAAGAGGGCGCCCCAGGATCCCACCGAGGACCCGCCCAGGCCGGCGAGCGGCCCCACGACGGGAGAGCCGCCCGAGAGGATGAGGAGGGCGATCCCCGCCCCGAGGAGCGCGCCCCCGAGGGCGTGGAACAGGAAGTACCGGAACCCCGCCCCTACGGCCTCGCCGCCCTCCTGCCAGATGAGGACGGTCGAGGTGATCGCCATGAGCTCCCAGAAGACGAGGAGGGCGATCCAGTCGCCCGCGAACACCGCCCCGAGGGAGGTGCCGGCATAGAGGAGGGCGAAGAGGTGGAGCCGGGGATGGTCGATGCTCGCGGCATAGAGGACCGCGAGGAAGGTTATCAGGGCGAAGATGGTCCCCGCGAGGTAGGAGAGGGCGTCGACCCGCAGGAGGGTCAGGGTGTACCCCATGAACGGGACCTGCCAGAGCGAGACCCCGCCCGCGACGGGCCCCGCGAGGTACCCGCCAGGCAGGAACAGGGTGTCGAGGAGCGCGATACCCGCGACCACGACGAGGCCGGCCTGGCGCGCCCTCCCCCGCAGCGCGAGCACGAGCGGCCCGCCGATGACAAAGACGAGGAACGGCGGGACCGCGAGCGAGGGCGAGAGGCTCCCGAAGCTCATCATCGCCGTCCCGGTCACGTCGGCTGCCATCCGCGCCGCGATGGTGAAAGGGCCGTACGGGAACGAGGGGAAGAGCCCGAAGAGGAGCCCGCACCCCGCCGTCGCGAGGATGGGCACCGAGAGCGTCGGGCGGGCCCCCGCGAGGGTGTCCTTCCCCGGGTAGGCGGGGAAGAAGGCTCTCACGAGGATCGGGAGGAAGTAGGCCAGGTTCAGCACGCTCGAGGCGACGAAGACGAGGAGGATCCACCAGTCGCCCGCGCTCCAGGCCCCGATGGAGAGGTACCACTTCGAGACGAAGCCCGCCATCGGCGGGAGCCCCGCCATCGAGAGGACGGCGAGGGCAAAGGCGCCGAACTCGGCGGGCATCCGCCTCCCGAGGCCGTCGAGCTCCGAGATCTTCGTCTTCCCCGTCTCGACGGCCACCGCCCCCGCGACGAAGAACATCGCGAGCTTCGAGAAGGCATGGGCGGCGATGGCAAAGCCGGCCCCGAGCACGGCCGCCGCCCTTCCCGCGTCCGAGACGCCGGTCAGCCCGCCCGGGAGGAGGATCGCCGCGCCGAGGATGATGTACGAGAGCTGGCTCACGGTCGAGTAGGCGAGCCGGAGCTTGAAGTCGTCCTGGAGGAGGGCGAAGAGGGAGCCGACGAGGATCGTCACGACCGCGGCCCCGATGACCAGGTTCTGGAGGCCCAGGTGCCCGACGAGGTCGGGGCCGTACAGGTAGAGGAGGAGCCGGAGGATCCCGAAGACCCCCGCCTTCACGACGGCGACGGCGTGGAGGAGCCCGCTCACGGGGGTCGGGGCGACCATCGCCGAGGGGAGCCAGCCGTGGAGCGGGACGACGGCGGCCTTCACGGCAAAGCCCGCGAGGAGGAGGAGGAAGGCGAGCCGGGCGAACTCGGGCGCGAGGGCGGCGACCGTGGGCGCCCCGCCGGCGACGAAGTCGAGGGAGGCACCCATCCCCGCGAGGAGGAAGGTCCCCGCGAGGATCGCGACCCCGCCCGAGAGGGTGTAGACGAGGTACTTCCTGCCCGCGGCGAAGGCCTCGGGGGTCTCCTTGTGGACGACCAGGGGATAGGTGGCGACGGTGAGGATCTCGTAGAAGATGAAGAGGGAGAAGAGGTTTGCCGAGAGGGCGACCCCCATGGTCGCCCCGATGACGAGGGCGAAGGAGGTGTAGTACCGGGCCTGGGCGTGCTCGCGGAGGCCCCGCATGTACCCGACGTTATAGACGGTCGTGAGGATCCAGAGGAAGGACGCGAGGGTGGCGAAGAGGAGGCCGAGGGCGTCCCCGTGGAGCTGGATCGAGAAACCGGGGAGGATGACGAGGGAGGGCGTCACCGACCCGCCGGAGCTGAAGAGGGCGGGGAGGGCGGAGGCCGCGAGGAGGAAGGTGACGACCGAGGTGACGAGGGAGGCCGCCTCGCGGGCGTCGGGCAGGTTCCTGAGGGCGAGGATGGCGGCCGCCCCGACGAACGGGACGGCGACGGTCAGGGCGAGGGCCCACGCGGACGCGTCCATCAGGACGCCCCCCTGCTGGACTTACCCGCCATGGAGGCGTCGAGGCGCCCGGTCGTCCGCTTCACGAGGATGACGAGGGCGAGGGCGACCGCCGCGACGACGGCCTCGATGGCGATCAGGGTGAAGACCATCGCCTGGGAGACACCGGTGTCGCCCGCGGCGAAGCCCGCGGTGACGAGGACGAGGCTCGCCCCCTTCCCCAGGAACTCGAGGCCGATGACCATCCGGATCAGGTCGGACCTTCCCACCAGGGTGGCGAGGCCGACCGCAAAGAGGCCGAACGCCGCGGCGAGGAGGACCGCGGTCGCGTTCATCGGGCGTCCTCCCGGGGGGCCCGGATCCCGAGGAGCAGGAGGACGGCGGCGGCGCCGGCGAGGAGGATGAGCCCCTGGAGGATGACCTCCGCGGTCCTGCCCTCCCAGAGGGCCGTCCCGACGTTCGAGAGGCCGGGCTCCGCGGCGGGGAGGGGGGCCGCTCCCGGGAGGAGGGCCGCGGCGAGGACGAGGAGGGCGAGGATCCCGAGGAGGACCCCCGCGGCCCGGGAGCCCCTCATGCCGGCACCTCCAGCTCCTCGCCGCCCGCGAGGAGGATGGCCACGAGGAAGAGGACCGCGACGAGGCCGGCCCCGACGGTCAGCTCGAGGGCCGCGGCGTACGGCGAGGCGAGCAGGTAGAAGATGCCCGCGAGGAAGGCGCTCGACAGCGCGAACGCGACCACGGCCCGGATCAGGTTCTTCACCGAGACCGCGATGATCGACATCCCAACCGTCGCCAGCCCGAGGATGGCGTAGAGCACCGGATCGGTAACCATGGTTCGGAACACCTCCCGCACCGGCCCGCCCGGGGAGGCGGCCGGCCGAGACCCTCCCTTACCCTTAGGATGCAGACTATCGGTTAGGGAGAGAGCTTAAATTTGTTATTATTTATCATGAAGAATCCGGGCGCGCACCGCGGGGGGATCGCCGGCGGGGCGGGTATCCGGCGTGCCCTCGGGTTTCTTTCCCCGATCCCGGCCCGTTTCTCCCCGCCCCTCGGGAGTCGAATGGATATCCTTAAACCATCCGGGGAACCACTACACTCCACATCCGTTCAGCGGATACTCCGAAAAGCGAGGTGAAGGGACGTGTATATCCACCTGATCATCACGGTTGCGGTGAGCCTGATCGCTCTCGCAGTCGCGGCCCTCTTTGCGCGAGAGGTGCTGCAGGCCGACACGGGGACCCCGAAGATGCAGGAGGTCGCCGCGGCCATCCGGGAGGGCGCCGAGGCCTTCATCAAGCGGCAGTATACGACCATCGCGATCCTCGGGGTGGTCGTCGCCATCCTGCTCTTCCTCGTCTACGTGATCGCGGGAGACCTGGACACCGCCTGGCACACGGCGGTCGCCTTCGTGTTCGGGGCGTTCTGCTCCGGGCTCGCGGGGGTCATCGGGATGTGGATCGCGGTGCGGGCGAACCTCCGGTCCGCCGCGGCGGCGAGGACGAGCGCGGGGCGGGCCATCGTCCTCGCCCTCCGGGGCGGGGCGGTCTCGGGCCTCACCATCGTGGCGCTCTCCCTCCTCGGGGTCTCGCTCATCTTCACGGCCTTCGGCTCGAACCCCCAGGAGACCCCCTTCCTGATCGTCGGGTTCGGGTTCGGCGCCTCCTTCATCGCCCTCTTCGCCCAGCTGGGCGGCGGGATCTACACGAAGGCGGCCGACGTCGGTGCCGACCTCGTGGGCAAGGTCGAGGCCGGGATCCCCGAGGACGACCCGCGGAACCCCGCGGTCATCGCGGACCTCGTCGGGGACAACGTCGGGGACTGCGCCGGCCGTGGCGCCGACCTCTTCGAGTCCACCGCCGCCGAGAACATCGGGGCCATGATCCTCGGGGTCGCGCTCTACCCGTACTTCGGGGTGAACGGGATCCTCTTCCCGCTCGTGGCCCGGGCGCTCGGGCTCATCGCGACCATCGTGGGCATCCTCGCGGTCACCGAGAAGGGGGCCGAGAAGGGGAGCCCGATGGACGCCCTCAACCGTGGCTACTACATCTGCGCCGCCCTTGCGACCCTCTTCTTCCTGGGGGCATCCTACTACCTGTTCGGCCCCGCGTACTACCTGTGGTTCTTCGCCGCAGGGCTCGTGGGCATCATCCTCTCCATCGTCTTCGTCCACATCACCCTCTACTACACCGACTACACCCACCGGCCGGTCCTCGAGATCGTGAAGGCCTCGGTGACGGGCCCCGCGACGAACATCATCTCGGGCATGTCGGTCGCCT
>DATIYO010000093.1:0-3565 GCA_035517575.1 Methanomicrobiales archaeon | reverse complement strand
GCGGGGAAGGAGAACTTCCTCGGCGTCGCCCACGGCGGGGCGATCTTCTCCCTCGCCGACCAGGCCTTTGCCGCGGCCGCGAACCGGGGCGAACACCTCCAGGTCGCGGTCTCGGTCCACATCCACTACCTCGTCCCTGCGAAGGGCCGGCTCGAGGCCGTCGCGAGGCTCATCGCCGAGACGTCACGCACGTCGCACATCCTCGTCGAGGTGAAGTCAGGCGAGCGGGTCGTCGCGACGTTCGAGGGCGTGGCGTACAAGGCGTGAATAATCCCCTGACTAATTGAGATTCTTCCTCCCTTTCCACCACCCCGCGACGAGCGGGTACAGGAAAGTCAGCAGGTAGTACAGGTAAACATCCAGCTTGTAGTACCCGCCTTCGGCGTTCAGCGCCCTCACGATGAACAGGTAGTCGAACACGATGGCGATTGCGGTCCAGGCGACGGCGACCATGAAATAATACCGGATGCCCTCTCCATGCACCTTCACGAGGAGCACCCAGAAAGTGATGACGGTGCCGATGGGCAGGATCGCCCAGCCGATGAGCGACGGGGGGAGCAGGAAGAAGAAGACGAAGCCGAGGGCATAGCCGATGGCCCAGAGGATGATGCCCCATCCGAGGGCGTCTCTCGCGAGCTGCCGGTCCATGGATCGGTTTTGGGGGAGACCCGTTGATAAATCCTTATCATCCACCCCGTCCACCCCTCCTCCATCATGGCGAGTGTTGAGAGAAAAGCCGTGGAGACGGTGGCCGGCCTCATGGCCCTCTCGGCGAGGACCGCCCCGAAGGGGAAGGGGCAGGACGCCCTCGTCATCCGGGTCCTCGTCGGGGACGAGCTGAGGGAGCTCGCCCGGGGGATGGACGCCCTCGGCACGGACCGGGGGATAAAGTTCTTCCTCCGCGACGGGAGGAACCTGGCGGAGAGCGACGCCTGCCTCCTCATCGGGTCGCAGCGGGAGCCGACCGCGGGCCTCGACTGCGGGGCCTGCGGCTACCCGACCTGCGCCGAGATGCTCATGGAGGACCCCGCGAAGCTGAAGACCCTCTACACGGGCCCGAACTGCGCCGTGCGGATGGCCGACCTGGGGATCGCCGTCGGCTCGGCGGTGAAGACCGCGTCCGTCCACAACGTGGACAACCGGGTGATGTTCTCCGCGGGGGCGACCGCCCTCGCCCTCGGGCTCCTCGAGGGCTGCACCGTCGCCTACGGCATCCCCTTGAAGGCATCGGGAAAGAATATCTACTTCGACAGGAAGGCATAGGAGGAAACGACATGGCCAAGATGATGATCCGCGGCGGGGACCTGGACCTCGTGGAGTTCGAGTTCAGCCCGTTCCCGCCGAGCCAGAACATCAACACCCTGGACCTGAAGAAGCGCTACGCCCTGAAACCGACGAAGGGCACGGTGACCGTGAAGGCACCGGCCCGGATCCACCTCACGGTGCTCGACATGAACCGGTTCGCGCCCGGCCGGCCGGGCGGCGGCGGGGTGGGGTTCGCCGTCCAGGTGTACTGCACCGCCGAGGTGACCTGCACCCCGAAGGAGGTGAAGATCGACTACAACCGGGAGCCCATCCTCCGCCACTTCGTGGAGGTCTTCAGGACCACCGTCGGGTACAGGGGCGGGTTCCGGATCAAGGCCCGGGACCACGAGTACAAGCACGTCGGCATGGGCTCGACCTCGACCATCACCATCGCGGTGGCAAACGCGATGAACGAGGCCCTCGGCTCGCCCCTCACGAAGGACGAGCTCCGGCTCCTCATGGGGAACAACTTCGTGGAGGAGACGGCCGACGGGAACGTGACCTTCGCCTTCGAGACGGGGGTCGGCCCCGCGGTCTCGACCTACGGCGGCATGGCGATCATGGGGGACGAGCTCGCCCTCGTGTACCACCACCCCTTCGCCGAGGGGAAGAACGTCTTCATCGTCATCCCGACGTCGGAGATCTCCTCGGCGGGGGAGAAGGAGTTCGAGCTCCTGATGAACCGCGCCCGGGACCTGGACTACAAGGACCGGGACCTGAAGTGCCACATGGTCATGATGGACCTGATCCCCGCCATCGAGCGCGGTGACGTGAAGCGGGCGGGCGACGTCATCTGGGAGATCGAGTTCCGCGGCTCCAAGCGGGCCGAGGTGGAGCACCACGGGTTCCGCATCTACCAGTACATGGCGAAGCTCCGCGAGGCCGGTTTCGGGTTCGTCGGGATGTCCTCCGTCGGCCCGACCATCGCGGTCATCACGGACCGGGACCGGAGATCGGTGGAGAAAGTGATCCGGCCCCTCGGGCTCACGGTCGCCGTCGAGACGAAGATCGACAACCGGGGCATGGTCATCGGGAAGAAGAAATCCTGACGGGGACCGGATCCGTCCCCGGACCCGTCACCATCTCCCCATCTTTTCCTGCAGCACCGCCGAGAAGGCGGCCAGCCTCTCCCGCCTCACGATACCTGCGTCCGCCTCGATTCCCTCGCCACCGAACCCGACGGCCATTCCCCCCGTGTTGAAGGAGACGCCCGGCGAGCCGTTCCGGTCGAGGAGGATGATCCCGCCGGTGTCGGCCCCGAACAGGCGGGTCAGGCCGGATATCGCCTCCCCGGCGGCGGCGGGCGCGGGGAGTCCCCCGGCCATGAGGTCCACCGCCCGGAGGGAGAGGCCGTACCGTGCGATGGCCTCCCCGATCCCCGAGGTCGACGCTCCCCCCGCGCCCCGCATCGCGTAGAACCCGTGGCCCACGAGAGGGGAGTCCCCGACCCGCCCCGGCAGCTTGAAGGCAAGCCCGCCGGTGGTCGTCCCCGCGGCGAACCTCCCCTCGCCGTCCATCGCCACGGCGCCGACGGTATCCCCCTCGCCGGTGCCCCCGCCCCGGTTCAGCAGCTCCCGCACCCAGCGGTGATCCGCTGCCCCGAGGTACTCCCTTCTCTTCGCATCGAAATCCCGGAGGCACCGGTCGTCGGGGGCGAGGGTACCCGCGAGGCCGAACCTGCGGGCGAGCCGGTCCGCCCCCGCCCCCGCGACGAGAACGTCCTCCGTCCTCTCCATGACGACCCTCGCGAGCCTGACCGGGTGGGGGACCGAACGGGCCGCCGCCACCCCTCCCGCCCTGAGGGTCGTCCCGTCCATCAGGCCCGCGTCGAGCTCGATCTCCCCGTCGAGGTTCGGGTACGCCCCCCTCCCTGCGTTGAACACCCCCGATTCCTCGAGGGAGGCGAGCGCCTCCACCACGGCGCCGACCGCGGAACCCTCCTCCATGGCCGCGAGACCCGTGCCTACGGCCCGGCGGAGGGCAGGGATGGCCTGCTCCTCCCGGACGACCTCGTCCTTCCAGGCGCCGGCGCCACCGTGGACGAGTATCCGCCCCTTCATCGCATCCTCACTCCTGCCGGAAAAGAGAAAAAGGGATCGGAAGTTCCCTGGCCTGAATACTGAAAGGTGGTCTCCCCGTCCCCGGGCGATCCGGCACGGGGGCGGTCCGGTGCGTAAGGTAAAAAGGGTACGGGCTCAAATTAAGAGGATACACTGCAGACCATCAACGGAGTGAAAAAGTTGTCCCGTGTCGAATACGC
>DATIYO010000092.1:0-4237 GCA_035517575.1 Methanomicrobiales archaeon | reverse complement strand
CCTGCCCATCGGCTCCGTCGTGACCTTCTGGGTGCTCCTCGCGAAGGTGTATGGCGAGGGCATCCGGTATTATTTCATGGTCGCCGTTGCCTGGACCGCGATCGCCATCATGTTCGACTACCTGTTCATCGTGAGGGCGCTGAACGCCGAAGGCGGGTACTACAAGCTGGATGTTTACCTGTACTACCTGCTGACCTTCCTGTACCCGCTCGTCGCGGGGTGGTGGAAGGGGAGGAAGAATCTCAATTAGTCAGGGGATTATTCACGCCTTGTACGCCACGCCCTCGAACGTCGCGACGACCCGCTCGCCGGACTTCACCTCGACGAGGATGTGCGACGTGCGTGAAGTCTCGGCGACGAGCCTCGCGACGGCCTCGAGCCGGCCCTTCGCGGGGACGAGGTAGTGGATGTGGACCGAGACCGCGACCTGGAGGTGTTCGCCCCGGTTCGCGGCCGCGGCAAAGGCCTGGTCGGCGAGGGAGAAGATCGCCCCGCCGTGGGCGACGCCGAGGAAGTTCTCCTTCCCCGCCGTGTCCATCGCGACCCTCGCAAACCCCGGCCGTGCCTCCAGGATCTCCATCCCGAGGAGGTGGGCATAGGGGCACGCGCCGAGAGCAACGATCCGCTGCTCGCCGGTCATCTGCTCCGGGCCCTTCTCGGCGGGTGCCTCCTTCGGCTCCTTTCCTCCGGCCATCGGGGTCGCCCCTCCCTTCACTTCCCGTACTCCCTGCGGGAGTAGGAGTACTTCGCGGTCTCGCCGCCCTTTGCCACGATGTAGAGCCACTGGTAGATGCTCTTCACCGTGCCGAACTGCTGGTAGCGCCTCATCGAGAAGCCGACCCAGACCTTCCGGTCGAAGAGGACCTTCCCGAACCGCTTCATCCGGGTGCCGATCTCGATGTCCTCCCCCGCGTCCATGAACCGGAACATCCCCGCCCTGATGAAGGTCTCGCGGTCGAAGGAGGTGTTGCACCCGAGGGTGAAGTAGATGGTGCCCGTGTAGTACCCGAGCCGGGAGAAGCTGTTCGCGAGGGCGAGCGAGAAACGGTTCTTGACGCCCGTCTCCCTCGGGTAGACGGGCCCGTAGACCACGACGGCGTGGTGCCTCGCGAAGTCCTTCCGGATCTGCTCGAGCCAGTGGGGGGGCACGACGCTGTCCGCGTCGGTCATGGCGAGGATCTCCCCCCGCGCCCGCATCGCCCCGTCGTTCCTCGCGCCGCCGACCCGCTCGCTCGTCTGGACGAACACGACGTCGGCGAGGGGGGCGGCGAGCTCCCGGGTGCGGTCCTTCGAGTCCCCGTCCACGACGATGATCTCGTAGTCGGAGCGGGGGATGGTCTGCCGGTTGAGGGACTCGAGGCAGGCGACGATGTTCGCCTCCTCGTTGAATGCAGGGACGACGACGGAGATCACGGCTCGGCAAGCCTCCGGTACAGCTTCGCGTGGGCCTCGGCAATAATTCTTACGTCGAACCGCTCGGTCCACTGCCGGGCCCGGTCGCCCGAGAGCCGGAGCTTCGCCCCCGGCCGGACCAGCTCCCCGGCCTGCCCGAGGTCGTCGAAGAAGGCCACGGCGTCCCCGAAGATCTCCCGGAGCTCGGGGATCCCGCGGGCCGCGACGGGGAGGCCGCTCGCGAGCGCCTCGAGGATGACGAGGCCGAAGGTCTCGGCCCGGGACCCGAAGAAGAAGAGGTCGGCGCCGCTGTACGCCTCGGTCACGTCGGGGACGAAGCCGGTGAAGACGACGTTCTCCGAGGCCTTCCTCTTCTCCCGCTCGATCCGGGCGTAGTCCTTCGAGAGCCGTCCATAGGGGAAGCCGCCCACCCAGACCCAGATGACCTCGGGGGTCCGGGCCGCGAGCTCCAGGAAGTCGTAGATGCCCTTCCTCGGGGTCTGCTGCCCGAGGGTGAGGACCACGGTCTCGTCCTCGTCCACGCCGAGGGCCGCCCGGAAGGCCCGCCGCTTGTCCTCGTACCGCTGGAAGACCCTCCGGTCCACCCCGTTCGGGATCACGGTGGTCTCCATCCCGGGGAGCATCGATTTGATCTCCCGGTCGCAGGGGTCGGAGACGGTGATGATGTGGTCGAAGCCCCCGTAGATGGGGGGGTAGAGCCGGTTGATGACCCCCTCGAACCCGAGGTTCCCCTGGTTCGAGTGCGGGGTGGAGTGGGCCGTGAGGACCTTCACCCCCTTCGCGTAGGCGCGGTAGGCGAGGGCCATGGGGCCGAAGGTGTGGAAGTGCGCGAGGTCCACATCCCGCCGCGCCGAGTTCCAGGAGAGCTCGAGGTCGGCATCTTTCGGCATGTTCCGGTAGATGCTCCTCGCCGCGGTCGCGCTCCCGATGTACTTGAAGACCGAGAAGTCCTCGACGACGAAGTTGATCCTCATCCCTGCGCCTCCACGAAGTCCATGGCGCTCCTGATGATCCCGTCCATGTTCAGGTACTCGAACCGGGAGAACCTCCCGACGAGGTCGATCCCCGCGCCCTCGCAGAACCGCCGCACGACCTCTATCCTCTCCTGGTACCCGAGGTCGTAGACCACGTAGGCGAACGGGCTTCTCGCGACGGCGGCGTAGGCCACCCGGCCGGGATCCTCGAGTATCCCCATCCTCGCGAGCCCCCCGAGCACGTGGGAGACGATCTCCCCGTCAGGTCGTGAGAAGACCGGGTCCTCCCTCGTGCAGGTGATCTCGGCGAGGACGGCGGAGTGGCCGGGCGGGGCGACAGCCGGGCTGTAGTTCGATGGGAAGGAGACCCGGTTGAAGAGGCCGATCTCGGGCGAGGGGACGTACACCCAGGAGTACGGGGGGACCTCGCCCCTGACCCCGAGGAAGACCGAGAGGAGCGCCGTGGAGCGCAGGCCGTCGCAGGCCTCCTGCACGTCAGGAGGGACATGGGCGAGGCACGGGAGGAGGGCGGGGAGGGGGATGGTGGAGACGACCCGGTCCGCACGGAACTCCCTCCCCCCCGCGGTGACCAGGAACCCGTCACCCTTCCTGGCGACAGAGGTGACGGTTGCCCCCGTCTCGATGAACCGTTCCACCGGCTTCGCGATCGCCTCCACGAGGGCCTGGATCCCGCCCTTCCGCGGGTAGGAGAAGACCGCCTGGTGGGTGTAGCCCTCGGTCTCGATCCCGATCGCCGACCTGATCACGTCCTCGACGGGGGGGCGGGGGATGCGCCCCTCGACCCAGTGGCAGGACATCTCCTCGGGCGGGATCTTCCAGATCTTCTCGTTGTACGGGATCAGGTAGGACTCGGCGATCCCGCGGCCGAAGGTCTGGACCATCCAGTCCCGGAAGTTCGCGGGGGGGGCGAGCTCCCCCTTCTCGGCGGAGATCAGGGTCTTCACGAACTCGTTGATGCAGAAGAAGAGGTCCTCCTTCGGGAGGTCGGCGAGGCCGTTCTCGAAGGGGTACTTCACGTACCGGCCCTTGTAGAAGATCTTCGTGTTCCGGTCCCGCACCTCGCGGTTCTCCCCGAGCGCCCGGTGCATGAAGGCGAGGGCTCCTTCATCGCGGGAGAAGATGACGTGCGACCCGCCGGTGTCGAAGGTGAACCCCGCACCGCTCCGGGACCGGCAGAGGCCGCCGGTCTCCGGCTCCCGCTCGAAGACCCGGACCTCGTGCCCCCGCTCGTGGAGGAGCCTCGCGAGCGTCACTCCGGCGAGGCCCCCGCCCAGGACCGCCCATCTCACGCCCGGTACCTTTGCACCGGTGCCATATATGGGTAATCCTTCGTTTCGGGGGACAGCGGGCTTTATCAACCAGTAAAATTATCATTTATACTATATATGAAAAAATATGAATCCCTCCTCCCGAGGGTCCTGGAGCTGATAGGCGAGGACGGCCTTGCGCAGGAGCTCGAGGGGATCCTGAGGAAGCACGAGGGCATCGCCCGGAGGGAGAGGAAGGCAGGCAGGGTGGAACGAGCCGCGGCCCTGGTGGCCGGCCGTTCCCGGGCAGGGGGAGAGCCTGTCGAGCGGCTGGCCGCCCGCGTGGCCCTCGAGCAGAACCTCTCGCAGGCCTCGGTGTACCGGATGGCGGCGATGCTCGCGGGGGAGGGCGTTCCCGTCAGGGCCGCGCCGGTGCTCCGCGAGATGGAGCGGATAAAGCGGGGGATCTACTGAAAAAGGGGATCTTGGGTTACTTGGACGGCCGCGCCCACGGACTGAGGTATGACGAAGTCATTTTGAGGGCCGCGGGAGCGGTCTGAGAAATAAGGCGAAGCCTTATTT
>DATIYO010000091.1:0-11275 GCA_035517575.1 Methanomicrobiales archaeon | reverse complement strand
TCACCCTGCCGGTCCTGTCACGGTAATCGTAGGGTTTCTGGGCTTGAACGGTCTGGATGACGATACTTCGGGCCGGTATGGCAACCGTGCTCACGGTTTTAAAAGAGCTATGAGGCCCAGGGTCTCCGTCTTCGCCTGAATCATCCATGGTAGTGTGTTCACCTTGTCGGGACCAACACTTCTGTGGCGGACCGCCGCACCGGCCCCGGGGATTCGTCCCCCCGTGGTTCCGGGCGCGATCTGTTGCCATTTCAGCTGTATCTTGCTCCTGATACAAAAGGGTAGTGGTCTTTCGGGTGAAGGTGAAGGCGGAGAACGGCGGCCGGCCACCCCACCGCGCCTCACCCCCCGCCCCCGCCCTGGCCCATCCCGGGGACCTCCTTCCCGGTGAGGGCGTCGAGGTAGGTCCGCCCCTCCCGCCCGCCGTCCGCGGTGACGATCTCGTAGAGGGGATAGGAGAAGAGGGCGAAGGAGACCACCTCGGCGGTGGGCTCGATCCCCTTGAGGGCCTCCCTCACCTGCCCCTCGGTGACCTTCGCCTCGAGGGGCTGCCCGGCCGCCGGCTGCTGCGGGGGGGTCCAGTCCCCCTTCAGATTCCTGATGGAGGGGAGCCTTTTTGCGAGGAGGGGGATGAAGACCCGCGCCTGCCCGGCCTTCCCCGCCTCGGTGACGATCCTCCGCTCCTGGAGCGCCGTGAGGGCCGCGCCCACCGCCTCGCGGGGGAGGGCCGAGAGGATCTCGAGTTCGGCGGGGGTCGCCCCGGTGAGGGGGATCCGGGTGAGGACCCGGATGGCGTCCGCCGAAAGGCCGATCACCTCGGAGAAGCCGGGCCTGAGGGAGAACCCGCGCCGGATCTGCACGAGCCCGCCGCCGACCGCGTCGATGAGGAAGGAGCCGGTCCTCACCGTCCTCCCGAGGAGCCCCCCGTGGAACTTCACCTGGACCCGGGCCACGGGCCAGGCGACGAGCTCGGCCGAGACGAGCCGCCTCCCTCCCCTGCCGAGGATCGCCCCCCGCCGCCGGCGCTTCTCGGCGAGGGCGATGGCCTCCTCCCGCCTGAGGATCGGGGCGGGTCCGGGGAGGCCTGACGGCGGGGCGACCTCCCCCGGCTCCTGCCCCGCCTCCCCAAGGACGGCCGGCCCGTGCGCCGTGCGGTGATCCGGCCTTGCCCTGGGGACGGCCCCCGCCTGCCTCTGCGAGATCTCGGGGGTCTCGCCCCGGTGCTCGGTCTCCCGCGGGGCGAACCGCATCCGGGTCTTCCTGCGGGCGAACCCCCCCATGACGAAGAACTCCCCGGGAGAGAGGGCGGCGAGCTCCTCGAGCTCGGTCCGGGAGCCGAAGAAGAGGTCCACGGCCCGGAGGTCGTTCTCGATGGAGAGCCTCCCGATGACCTGGTTGTTGCACTGGGAGAGGACGTTCTTTGTCACGAGGGAGGGCCGCTGGGTGGCGAGGAGGAGGCCGAGGCCCCGCTTCCTCCCCCGCCGGGAGATCTCCTCGATCCTCTTTATCGACTCCTTCGCCTGCGGGATGAACTTGTCCGCCTCCTCGAGGATCAGGAGGTAGGGGATCCGGTGGGCCGAGGCGAGGTCGTAGAGCACCTCGGCGAGGGCCGCGGCCTTCTCCCGCATGTCGGTCTCCGAGACGTCGAAGACGACGGCCGTCCCGTTCACCATCGCCCGGAGCATCAGGTCTTTCAGGTTGACCCGGTCGATGTCCTCGTCGCACCGCTCGTCGGAACCGACCCAGAGCACGGGGTACTTCTGCCCGAGGGAGAAGTACTCGCCCTCGGTATCGACGATGACGAAGCCGATGCCCGCGGCGCAGAGCCGCTCGCAGAGGACGGCGATGGCCCAGCTCTTCCCCGCCCCCGACTGGGCGATGACGCAGGTCCGGCCGGTGACGAGCTGCTGGGCGTCGACGGCGAAGTCCCGGTCCCCTGCCGTCCCGATGACGAGGTCCACAAGAAACCGGTGAGGATGGAGGGGATTAAGCTATCCGTGCGCCAGGGAGCCTGCCCGCTCACGGCCACCCTCCTCCTCAGGCCCCCCTCGCGTCGAACATCTTCCTGAGCCAGAGCTCGGCGCAGACGATCCGGAAGAGCTCGGGGGAGTAGGGGGAGCGGCCGTCGGCGTAGCGGTTATAGCTCTCGAGGACCTGGTCCGCGTCCCAGTAGCCGCGGGCCCGGAAGCTCGGGGAGTTGAGGACCTCAAGCACGAGCGGCCGGAGCTCCTCCCGCATCCATGCCTCCTCGGGGGTGACGAAGCCCATCTTGTCCATCCGGCACCTGATGGCGTCGGGCACGAGGCCCTTGATCGCCCGCCGGAGGACGTACTTCGTGACCCCGTGCCGGATCTTCTGGTGGAGGGGGAGCCCCGCGAGGTACTCCACCACCCGGTGGTCCAGGTACGGCACCCGGGACTCGATGGAGAAGGCCATGGAGTTCCGGTCCTCCCAGTGGAGGAGGGCGGGGAGGTTCGTCTCGAGGATCTCGCGCTTCAGGACCTCGCCGAGGCTCCCCTCGTACCGCGAGACCGCGGGGATGTCGCCCCTGAGGAGGGCACGCCGCTCCTTCCGGGCAAACACCTGCCCCACCGCGCCCGAGAAGAACCCGAGGTGGTGCCGGTAGCTCCCCGCGAACTCCTGGAGGGCGGTGGTGAGGTGGAGCCCCCGCAGGAGGTCCACGAGGTACGTCCCCTGGTAGGCGAGGTACCCGCCCAGCTCCTCGTCGGCCCCCTGCCCGTCGAGGACGACCTTCACCGACCGCGAGGCGAGCTGCATCACCCGGTACTGGGCGTAGATGGAGAGGGAGCCGAAGGGCTCGTCCTGCACGGCGAGCAGGGCGTCGAGGTCCTTCCCGGCCTCGGAGGGGTCGATGGTGGCCCGCTTCGCATCGACGCCCGACTCCGCGGCCACCACGTCGATGAAACCGCTCTCGTCGAACCGGGGGTCGGAGAAGACGATCGAGAAGGTCTTCTGCCGGTCGCCGACGCTCTTCGGGCCCTCGTCGCGGATGAGCCGGTTGATGAGCATCGTGAGGGTCGAGGAATCGATCCCGCCCGAGAGGCAGGTCCCGACGGGGACGTCGCTCCGCAGGTGGACCCGCACGGCATCGGTCAGGAGCTCCCGTAAGGCGGCGGTGACCCGCTCGTCCTCGTCGGCCCAGGGCCGGCCGGGCTCGGGGTTCACCGCGAGGTCCCAGTAGGGCTCGGGCGTGCCCGTTCCCCCCGAACCGCCGAAGACGATCCGGTGGCCGGGCCGGAGCTGGCTGATCCCGTCGAACATCGTCCCGCCCGTGTGGTCGAGGACGCCCCAGGCGAGGAAGGCGAGGAGGAGGGAGTCGTCCGGCCTCTTCCCCACGTCGGGATGGGCGAGGAGCGCCTTGATCTCCGAGGCGAAGAGGACCGTGTCTCCGGCCCGGGCATAGTAGAAGGGCTTGATCCCGAGACGGTCGCGGGCGCAGAAGAGCTCCCCCTTCTTCGAGTCCCAGAGGGCGAAGGCCCACATCCCGTTGAACCGCTTCAGGCAGTTCTTCCCCCACTGCTCGTAGGCATGGAGGACGACCTCGGTGTCCCCCTCGGAACGGAAGCTGTGGCCCTTCCCCGCGAGCTCCTTCCTGAGCTCGACGTAGTTGTAGATCTCCCCGTTGTAGACGAGCCGGAGGGTCCCATCCTCGTTCGCCATCGGCTGCGCCGCCGCGTCCGAGAGGTCGATGATGGCGAGCCTGCGGTGGGCGAGCCCGACGGGGCCCCCGAGGTGCGTCCCGCTCCCGTCGGGGCCGCGGTGCCGGATCCGTTCGGACATCCGGTCGAGGAGGGCCGCGTCCACGTCGCCCCCGTTCAGGCGAAAGATGCCCGCGATCCCGCACATGGGTACAGAGTGCTACCCGGTTCCCTATTAATCTAGGGCCGGCCCTTCGGAACCCGAAAAAGAGGGTGTTTTCAGTCCTTCACGATCGCGGCACCCACGGCGCCGCCCACGAGCCCCAGGAGGGCGTGGTAGAGGCCGATCGCGAGGAGGATCACCCCGATCCCTGCCCCGACGAGGATCCCCGCGAGGGCGTGGTGGAAGATCCCGCCCAGGATCGAGGCCCCGAGGAGGATGACGAGGGCCGCGAGGACCGCCCCGATGATGCCCGCCACGAAGCCCGCCTTCGCCCCGTTCCAGGGTTTCCCCCTCGCGATGATCCCCGCGACGAACCCCCCGATGAGGGGACCGATGACCGGGAGGAACGAGAGGAGGAACATCACGATGGCCCCGACGATGGCCGCGAGCCAGAAGTTCTGCTTGCTCATACCTGCCGTACTCGCGGGGGGCATGGATAAACATTCGGATCCGGCACTCCCCCCCTTCATCAAGGTTCCCGACGGGTGCCCGGGTGTCGTCCCTCCCCATGGGTTTATGAGACCCGGTTGTCCCATGGTACAGGAAGAACCAGGGCCCCGCGGACCGGGGAGATGCTGGAGGGCGAGAGGACGTGGGAGAAGATACCGGCGTGGACATCGAGGTCGTCACCGCCTGGGACACCGGCGAGATCCTCGCCCTCTACCATTCGGCGGGCTGGTGGAAGGATGAACGGGACCGGCCGGCCGAGATCCCCGCCCTCATCCGCGGTTCTTTCGTCTTCGTCGTGGCCGTCGAGCGGGCGGGCGGGAAGGCCGTCGGGATGGGGCGGGCCATCTCCGACGGGGTCTCGGACGCGTACATCCAGGACCTGGTCGTCCTCCCCGGCTTCCGGGGCCGCGGGATCGGGAGGGCCATGCTCCGGCGGATCCTCGCGGTCTGCGAGGAGCGGGGGATCGGCTGGATCGGGCTCATCGCCGAGCAGAGGACGGACGACTTCTACCGTCGCCTCGGTTTCGTCGTCGAGGAGGGGGACGTGCCGATGATGTACCGCGGAGGCGGGGGGGGCGGCGATGCTCTCCCCCGATGACTTCTCGCCGGTCACCCTGGAGGACCGTGACCTCTTCGCCGGCTGGTACCGGGACTACCCCCAGCTCCACAGCGACAACAGCTTCGCGAACATGGTCGCCTGGAACCACTATGCCCACTACCGGAAGGCCGTCTCCGGGAGGCACCTCGTCCTCTCGAGCACGGTGAACGGCGAGACCCGGTTCCGGTTCCCCATCGGGCCGCGGGAGCCGGGGATCGTGCGGGAGGTGATCCGGGTGGCCCTCGAGGCAGGGGGGAGCACCCCCTTCGTGGTCTTCAACGGGTACGACCGGAACTACCTCGCGGAGATCTTCCCGGGCCTCGTCCTCCACCCCTTCCGCGACTTCTTCGAGTACGTCTACCGGTCCTCGGACCTCGCCGACCTCCCCGGACGGCCGTACCTGAAGATCCGGCACCAGCTGAACCGGTTCCGGAGGCGGTGCGCCTCCTCCACCGAGCCCCTCGGGGAGGAGAACACGGCGGCGGCCCGGGAGTTCGTCGAGCGCTGGTGCGACTGGCGCGACTGCGAGACCGACCCGGTGCTCGCGAACGAGCGGGAGGCGATCCTCTTCTCCCTCGCCCACCGGGAGGAGCTCGGCCTCTCGGGGCTCCTCGTCCGGGTCGGGGACCGGATCGGGGCGATGGCGATCTTCCAGGAGTTGAACCCCGAGACCGCGGTGGTCCACTTCGAGAAGGGGCTGCCCGACTGCGAGGGGATCTACCGGGCCATCAACCACGAGACCGCCCTCCTCCTCAGGGACCGGTACCCTTTCATCAACCGGGAGAGCGACCTCGGCGTGCCCGGCCTCAGGGAGGCGAAGGAGCGGTACCACCCCCACCACCTGGTGGGCGTCTACTACACGAGGAGATCGGAGATGGAGGGGCTCGCCTGACGTTGACGCCGGCGAAGTCGCGCGAGCATCACTCCCGAGGTTCATCGATCGGGCACGGGCAGGGCGATGCGGATGAGGGAACGGGCGGTCCCGGCTCGGCACATACCTATTTCTCACCCAAGGGCCATCTCTCACCGGTGATGGGATGCGGATCGGGATCCTCGCCGACACCCATGACAACCTCCCCCTGGTGATGCGGGCCGTCGAGCGGCTGAACGCGGCGGGCCCCGGCCTCGTGCTCCATGCCGGGGACTTCATCGCCCCCTTCGTCATCCCGCGGCTCGCCTCCCTCTCCTGCCCCTGCATCGGGGTATTCGGGAACAACGACGGCGACCGGGCCCTCCTCTCGGCAAAGGCCCGGGAGGCGGGGAACCTGGAGCTTGCCGGCTCCTTCGCGGTCAGGCAGGCGGGCGGGAGGTCCATCGCGCTCCTCCACGGGCACGAGCCGGGGGCGCTCGACGGGGTCGCGGGGGCGGACCTCTTCGACGTGGTCGTCCACGGGCACACCCACCGGCCCTCGGTCACGCGCCGGGGCCGGACGCTCGTCGTGAACCCGGGCGAGGCCTGCGGGTACCTCACGGGGAAGGGGACCGTGGCGGTCCTCGAGACCGGAACGCTCGAGGTGGAGATCCTTGAGATCTGACCGCGGGATCCGGATCCGCCCCCTCCGGGACGCGGACGCAGGCAGGATCGCCACGATCTTCAACCACTATGTCAGGAGGAGCTTCGCCGCCTTCCCCGACCGGGAACTGGACCCCTCCTTCATCGCGCAGCTCCTCGGGCAGGCGAGGGAGTACGGCGCCTTCGTCGCCGAGGATAAGGGGAGGGTCGTCGGCTTCGGCCTGGTCCGGCCCCTCTACCCCTTCCCGAACCTGATGCAGGCCGGGGAGGTCTCGTACTTCCTCTGCCCGGACCACACCGGGCAGGGCACCGGCACCCGGCTCATCGGGATCCTCGAGGAGCGGGCGAGGGCCCTCGGGATGACGAGCCTCGTCGCCCGGGTCTCGTCCCGGAACCGGCGGAGCATCCGGTTCCACCGGAAGAACGGGTTCGAGCTCTGCGGCCGGATCCGGAACATCGGGACCAAGTTCGGCCGGTCCTTCGATGTCGTGATTCTCCAGAAGTCTCTCTAGGGTTCATGATCCATCAGGGCCTGGTGGCATTCCCTCCTGGTTTTCCGGCAGGACGATCCTCCAGAAGTCTCTCCAGGTTTCAGACTCCATCAAGGGGTGGCTGCTCCCCTCACGGCTGTTCGGCAGGACGATCCTCCAGAAGTCTCTCCAGGTTTCATGACGTTTTCAGGACTGGCTGCGCCTCCCACCGGCTTCCGGAGAGGGGCGATTTTCCGGAAATCCCCGCGGGGCTGCCGGTCGTAATAAGCCCGATTCTCGCAGATTTTCTGCAATGCCCGGCGATTATCGGTGCAATAAGGAACTTTTTTATATCGGGTCGATGAACCACTTACGAGCAAGGAGTGTAACCCATGAAGCCAGAGGAGTACCGGAAGATCATCCAGAACGCCATCTCGAAGGAGGTCGAGTCCTATGTCTTCTACCGGAGCATCGAGGAGAAGGTGAAGGACAAGGGCCTGAAGTCCACCTTTAGGGAGCTCGCCGGCGAGGAGACGAAGCACCGCGAGTTCCTGGAGGGGCTCCTCGTGAAGCCCATGAAGGAGCTTCGGTTCGACGAGACCCGGGACTACAAGGTCTCGAAGACCATCGAGCGGCCCGACGTCACCATCGACATGAAGCCCATCGACGGCCTGAAGCTCGCCATCAAGAAGGAGGAGGACGCGATGGAGCTCTACAGGGGGCTCTCGGCGGCCTCGAAGGACGCCGACATGAAGAAGATGTTCGACTCCCTCGCGAAGATGGAGACCTCCCACAAGGTGCGCCTCGAGGATATCTATACGAACCAGGCCTTCCCCGAGGCCTGGTAGATAAGAGCCCGGCGGGCGCGGAGACCCCGTCCCGCCACCTTTTCTTCCGTCGCCGCAGGCATCGCACCCCGGGGTCCGGACGGTCGGCGGCTTTATCCTCCCCCGCGCCCCTCATCTCACCATGGGTTCGGTCTCCCCCATCCGGATCTACGCGACCGTCCTCGCCCTCGCCTGCATCGTGGGGTTCCTCGGCTCGATGGCCCTCGAGGGGCTCACGCCGCTGGACGCGGCCTACTACGTCGTCTCGACCATCGCTACCGTCGGCTACGGGGACATCTCGCCGAAGACCCAGGCGGGGAAGGCCCTCGCCATCTTCCTGATCCTCGCCGGCGTCGGGTCCTTCCTCGCGGTCTTCGCGAACGCCATCGAGATCCTCGTGGGGCGCTCGGAGGGCCGGGAGCGCCGGCGGAAGGTGAACATGATCCTCGGGGTCTTCTTCTCCGAGTTCGGGACCGAGATGCTCGGGAGGCTCGCCGCGACCGACCCCGCGGCGGACGGGATACGGGAAAGCCTCGTCGTGAGCGGGGCATGGACCGACGCCGACTTCCGGCGGGTCAGGGAGCGGCTCGGGAGCTATCCCTACCAGGTCGACGGGGACCGGCTCGACCTCGAGGCGATGCGGGGGTTCCTCAGGGAGAAGCGCCCCTTCCTCCTCGCCCTGATGGAGAACCCGGTCCTTTTCGAGGAGGGGAGCTTCACCGACCTCCTCCAGGCGGTCTTCCACCTCGCGGACGAGCTCCTCCGGCGGGGCGACCTCGCCTCCCTCCCGCCGTCGGACCGCGCCCACCTGGTCACCGACACGACCCGGGTCTACCGGCCCCTCACCCTCCAGTGGCTCGACTCGATGGAGCACCTGAAGGAGCACCACCCGTACCTCTTCTCGCTCGCGATGCGGACGAACCCCTTCGACGAGGCGGCGAGCGTGGTGGTGCGGTAAAGCACCAGGCCCTTGCCCGTGGCACGGATGCAGGGACGGCGGCCTCTCTTCAGATGGACGGGGGGATGCACCGCCAGAGGCCTTTCGGGACGAGGATCTCGAACCGGGCCCCGCCGCCCGGCTGGCTCTTCTCGGCGATGGTGAGCCCCGAGATGGAGAGGATCTCGCGGATCAGGAAGAGGCCGTAGCCCGTGTGCTTCCCGTAGCCCCGCCGGAAGAGGTTCCGCCTCACCTCCTCGGGGATGCCGAGCCCGTCGTCCTCGCAGGCGATGACCACCGAGTCGTCCACGCGGTGCAGGGAGAACCGGATGGTGGTCATGGCCGGCCCGCCGTACCGCATCGCGTTGTCGATGAGGTTCGAGAAGACCTTCTCGAGGAGCAGGTCGGCGAAGATCTCGAGGCCCCTCACCTGGATGTCGATCCTGACCGCCCCGATCTTGTGCCCGACCCAGGCCTTCGTGATGATGTCCTCGACGTTCTGCCACTCGGGCTTCCGGAGGCCGATCTCCTGGTAGTCCTTCGTGAAGGCGATCTGCCGGTGGATCAGGTCGGCGATCTCCTTCTCCTGCTGGATCTCGGACCGGAGTTCCTGGTCCCCTCCCGCCTTCGCCTCGGTACGGTTCAGGATGAGGAGGAGGCCGGTGAGGCTGTTGATGATGTCATGCCTCGTGATGTCGTTCAGGAGCTGGAGCCGGGTGTTTGCCGAGAGGAGGGCGTACTCCACCCCCCTGCGTTCCCCGATCTCGTCCTCGGTCTCCCTCCACCGGCGGTACGAGAAGCCGGCGAGCGCGAAGACGAGGACGATCGCGACCGTCACCAGGTCGTCGAGCTGCATCGAGTTGTGCGCCTCGACGAAGGCGAAGAGCCAGGTCGGGATGTCGAAGGTGATGGAGAGGGCGAGGACGACGATGGAGAGGATGACGATGAAGATCAGGTCCTTCCTGGTCCGCGAGAGCCTGCCATGGAATCTCGATTTTTCGGGGTTCTCCATGCCGAATCCCTTGCTCGTATCCCCTTTTTGGGCGGGGAAACCGATGAAGGTTCCGGTGGGCAGGCCCCCCGCAACGTCGAGCGGCCCTACCGCGAGCAGGGCTCCCCGGGTTCCGTTTCCTTCTCCGCGCCGCAGCAGGTGCCCTCCGGCCCGCCGCAGCTGCAGCGGTCCATGTCCTTTCCCCGGAGGGCCGCGTTGATCATCGCCCAGGCGCACCCGACGCCGCTCTGCACCTCGATGGCCTGTGTCGGGCAGTTCAGGGCGCAGGCCCCGCACTCCATGCAGCCCGACGGGTTCGCGAGCAGGGCCTGCTTCTCTCCCTCGGCGAAGACCGCGTGGGGGCAGACCTGGGTGCACCGCTTGCAGTTGATGCACCGCTCGGGGTGGTACACGAGGGTGTTCTCCCGGTAGGAGTCGAACATCAGATCACCCCGAGCAGGTGGAGCGCCCCCGCGGCGACCGCGAGGACCGCCCCCGATACCGCCATGCCCGCCATGACGGGGATGTACCGGAAGATCTCCTTCTTCACGCCGGTCCGCGAGGTGAACGGTGTCGAACCGGTGAAGTTCAGGGCGAGGTACGCCGTGACGGGCGGGAAGACGAGGAAAGTCGCCACCGCCGTGGCGATCCCGAGAGGCGCGGAGGTGCCGGAACCGGCCAGGGCAGGCGGGACCATCACGAGGAAGCCGAGGATGAGCCCCTTCGTGCTGAAGTCCTTCGTCGGGATGAAGGGGAGGAGGAGCGGGAAGAGGACCGTCCCCGCGACGACCGCGAGGACGACCTCGGCGGCGAAGAGGAGATAGCCGAGGAAGAGGAGCGCGACGACGGGGACGAGCATGAACGGGAGGGCCGTGACGAGTTCCACGGGAACGAGCACCGCCCGGTCGCGGAGGGGGAACTCCACTCTTCTCATCGCGGGAGTCGCCTTCCGGTCCTTCAGGTACGCGGGAAGGTCCCGGGCCCGGACGGGGCCGTACTCGACGAGGAAGCCGGACCGCCGCACCACCTCGGGCCACGAGACCCCGGGCGCCGAGAGCTGCGGGAGAATGAGCCGGCGGTGGCTGACGATGTTCGCGAGAGCGGTGAGCGCTATCCGTCGGACGAGCTCATCCGACCCGAAGGTGCCCTTCCCCGCGGCGCACCAGACGTTGATCCCCTTCGTGTCGAGGACGAGGATCCAGGCGTCCCTCCCCGCGAGGGCCGACCTGAGCGCATCGAAGGAGAGGGAGTAGTTCGCCGAGACGAAGACCTCCGACTCCGGCGTGGGGTGGCCGAGCCGGTACAGGCCCGGTTCGACGACATGGCCCATCCGGTTCACGCCCCATCGGGCCAGGAAGTGGTCGAACCGGTTGGCGCGGGTGATCTCCGAGGTCGCGGTGCGGATCTCCGTTCGCCCCGCCGGGGTGAGGGAAGGATCAACCGTCGGCATTCCTGCCCCGCCACCCTCCGGGGCACAGCAGGGCTGCCGGAGCGTCGGGGTCTCCCCGCAGCCGCAGGATGACGAAGCCGGCTTCCCGTCTGTCATGTGCGGCCCATCACTCCTGCTCGGGGGCCCCACCTGCCCCCTGCTCCCCGAAGAGCGGCCC
>DATIYO010000090.1:0-5683 GCA_035517575.1 Methanomicrobiales archaeon | reverse complement strand
TTCCTGAAGATCTACCCGACTCTCGTGACCCCGGGATCGGGGATCGAGGAGCTCTATCGGCGCGGGGAGTACGAACCCTACCCGGAACCGGTCCTCGTCGATCTCATCGCGAGGGCGAAGGCGATGATCCCCCCTTACGCCCGTCTCCAGCGGGTCCAGCGTGACATCCCGGCGAAGCTCATCACCGCTGGATCGATCCACGGGAACCTCAGGCAGATGGCACAGGCGCGGCTCAGGGCGACGGGGGGTTCCTGCCGCTGCATCCGCTGCCGCGAGGCCGGGAGGAGACCTGCCGAGGGCGAACCGGCGGTCGGTGTCCTCTCTTACCGGTGCTGCGGCGGGACCGAGCACTTCGTCTCCGCCGAGGCCGGCGACGCGCTCATCGGGTACGCCCGGCTCCGGTTCCCGGGTGCCACTCCAGGAACCGTGCCCGATGATGCGTCCCTGCTCCGGGAACTCCACGTGTACGGGCCCATGGTCAGGCTCGGGGAGGGCGCGGGGGACCGCGAGTGGCAGCACCGGTCCTTCGGGGCGCTCCTCCTCGGGCATGCCGAGCGGCTGTCGCGGGAGGGAGGGTTCCGGAGGGTCGCGATACTTTCGGGGATCGGGGTGAGGCCTTATTACAGGCGGAGGGGATATGAACGGAGCGGGCAGTACCTGGTTAAGGAGCTGGCATGAGGCCCGCCACCGCCGAGTTCCTGAGGCAGCGGTTCACCGAGTACTACCGGAAGGAGCGGATCCAGGCCCCGCCGGCCACCGCCGAGCGGGAGTTCGGGTTCATCCTCTTCGACCCCGACTCCCCTGACGTGCGGATGCGGCGGCACCTGGGCTTCGGGGCCCCCGAGGAGCTCGCTGCCTATGTCCGGTCCATCGTCCCGCAGCACGCCTTCTACTCGAGCGCGTACTATGCCTCCCCGGGCGCGGGCACCATGGCCGAGAAGGGCTGGACGGGCGCGGACCTCATCTTCGACCTCGACGCCGACCACCTCATGCGGGGGCCGTACGGGGCGATGCTCGCCCGGGTGAAGGAGGAGACGGGGAAGCTCCTGGCGATGCTCACCGGCGAGCTCGGCTTCTCGGGCCGCGAGATCCAGCTCGTCTTCTCGGGGGGCCGCGGGTACCATGTCCACATCCGGGAGATCGCGGTGCGGGGCTGGGGGAGCCAGGAGCGGAGGGAGCTCATCGACTATGTCTGCGGCATCGGTATCGACCCCGCGGTGCTCCTCGCGGGCCCCCCCGCCGGAGGCCCGGGCTGGAAGGTGAGGTATATATCCACTATCTCCGAGTACCTTCTCTGGCTCAAGGGGCTGGGACGGGAGAAGGGGGTGGAGCATCTCATGGAGTCCCCGGGTATCGGGAAGGACCGGGCGTCGCGGTTCTTCGACGCCGTCGACACCTACCTCGCGGGGCTCGCGGGCGGGGACCACTCCCCCCTCCTCACGAACCAGGTGTTCGCGGCCGTCGTGAACCGGGAGGACGGGCGGTTCCGGGAGCTCCTCCGCGGTCGTGCGGCCCTCGCCGATGAACCGGTGACCACCGACACCCGGAGGCTCATCCGCATGCCCACGACCCTCCACGGCGGCTCGGGGCTCCGGGTCACGCCCGTCCCCCTCGGGGACTTCGCGTCCTTCGACCCCCTCACCGACGCGGTCGTCTTCTCCGACCGGAAGGTGCGGGTGGAGTCGGGGATGAACCTCTCGATGGACCTCCTGGGGAACGCCTACCAGGTGGCGAAGGGACCGAACGCGGTCCCCGAGGCGCTCGCGGTGTTCCTCTGCGCACGGGGCATCGCGGAGATCGCGGGAGAGGAGAGCCGTGCCGCTCGATGACCTGCGGATCATCATCCTCTCCGAGCGGGAGAGCGGCCGGCTGTCCGAGGTCCCGCCGACCCTCTATGCCGAGATCCGCGGGCACCTCTCCTCCCTCCAGGAGCGGGTCTACCGGTGCAGCGACCCCCTGTCCGACGATGCCCAGAACCTGATCGAGGAGGTGAAGGCGATGCGTGAGATCGTCCGGGACATCTTCCGGATCCGGTCCCGGAAGATCCTCTCCCTCGCCCTCGTCCAGATGGAGGCAGAGACCACCGACCGGGACGAGCTGAAGAAGATGCTCCCCGAGGAGCGGGAGATGTTCGACGGGATCGTCCGCGAGCTCGGGAAGGGGAAGGCGGCCCTCTCCGTCCAGGTCCCCCTCGGGGCCCCTGCCGGCCCGACGGCGGCGGAGGCCGCGGGGGATGCGGCTACCGCGTGCGCCCCCCCCGAGGCGGCGAAGCCGGCCGCCGAGGCCATGGTCCTCGTCCGGATCCTCTCGGACATGGAGCCCTTCATGGGGGTGGACGGCCGGACCTACCGGCTGAAGGCCGAGGACGTGGTCACCCTCCCCTCGAAGAACGCGGGGGTCCTCATCGACCGGAACATCGCGGTGGGCGTGATGAAGGAGCCGGGTGCCTGACCCCGCCCCTGACCCGTGCTCCCCCCGTCGGCGGGGCCGCGGGAGCCCTGCCAACACTACTCTTAAATAGCATGCCCGGTGAATAGATATGGTACTCGTTCACGAGGGAAAGGAGCCGATATCATGAAGATGCCGGTGAAATTCAACACATACTGCCCTTTCTGCCGGAAACACGAGATCCACGAGGTGGAGAAGGTCAAGAAGGGCAAGACCCGGGGCCTCCACTGGATCGACCGGCAGAAGGCGCGGAGGGGAAAAGTCGGGAACATGGGGAAGTTCTCCAAGGTGCCCGGCGGCGACAAGCCGACGAAGAAGATCAATGTCCGGTACCGGTGCACCAAGTGCAAGAAGGCCCACCTGCGGCCCGGCTTCCGGCTCTCCAAGTTCGAGCTCACGGAGTGAGGGAATGGTCAGACTGAATCGCGAGAACCGGAGCAAGTTCTACCGGGTGAAGTGCCCCGACTGCGAGAACGAGCAGGTCATCTTCGGGAAGGCGGCGACCGTCGTCGACTGCATCGTCTGCGGGAAGGTCCTCGCCCAGCCGGCGGGCGGGAAGGCGCACATCACGGCCGAGATCCTCTCCGAGATCGAGTGAGCCGCCGATGCCCGAGCGCGACTGGCCCGAGGAGGGGGAACTGGTCGTCTGCACCGTCGACGCGGTGAAGGACTTCGTCGCCTTCGTCCGGCTCGACGAGTACGGCGGCAGGCAGGGGCTCATCCCCATCTCGGAGATCGCGAAGGGCTGGGTCAAGTACATCCGCGACCACATCCGCGAGGGGCAGAAGGTGGTCTGCAAGGTCCTCCATGTCGACAGGAACCGCGGGCACATCGACCTCTCCTTAAAGGATGTCAACGAGCACCAGCGGCGCGAGAAGATCCAGGAGTGGAAGAACGAGCAGAAGGCCCACAAGTGGATCGGCTTCGTCGCCGAGGAGGCGAAGGTGCCCGCCCCCGCCATCGAGGAGGCGATCCGGAAGGATTACACCCACCTGTACCGCGCCTTCGAGGACGCGGTGGTCGACGGCGAGAAGGTCTTCGAGAAGCTCGCCATCCCCTCCCCCGCCCGGCCGTCCTTCCTCCGGGTCGCCGGAGAGAACGTCCGGAAGCCGCGGGTCACCATCTCGGGGAACCTCCACCTCACCTCGACGAAGCCCGACGGGGTGGGCGTGATCAAGAAGGCCCTCAAGGCGGCCCTCCCGAAGATCGAGAACGTCGACATCGAGCTCCTCTATGTCGGCGCCCCCATCTACCGCATCAAGGTGACGGCCCCCGACTACAAGCAGGCCGAGAAGGCCATCGAGAAGTCGGCCCAGTCAGCCATCCGGGTGATGGAGAAATCGGGGGACACCGGCAAGTTCGTGCGCAAGCAGAAGGCCGGCTGATCCCATGAGCCGCCGCATCCGGCGCTGCCCCGTCGACTCCGCGTACACCCTTTCTCCCGTCTGCCCCCGCTGCGGGGGCCCGACCCGCACCGCCCATCCCGCCAGGTTCTCGCCCGGGGACCCGAAGGGGAGGTACCGGAGGATGGCACGACGATGGACGCCGTAGCGGCATCTTCGGGCACCGGCTGACCCATGCTCCTCGACGCCGACCTCCACCTCCATTCCCGGTTCTCCATCGCCTCCTCCCGTTCCATGGTCCCCTCCTCGATCCTCGACGGCTGCCGCAGGAAGGGGCTCGCCGCCGTGGGGAGCGGGGACGCCCTCCACGGGGAGTGGCGGGGGATGTGGGGCGAGACCCCGACAGCCGGCGGGATCCTCGTCATTCCATCGGCGGAGGTCGAGGACCGGGACCGGGTCCACCACCTGATCCTCGCGGAGTCCTTCGGGACCTTCGAGGAGCTCGCCCGCAGGTTCTCCCCCGCGGCGCCCTCCATCTCCACGATGGGCCGGCCCCACCTCAGGCTCCCCGGCGAGGCGATCGCGAGGGAGGTGCACGAGGCCGGGGGGCTCATCGGCCCCGCCCATGCCTTCACCCCCTGGACCGCCCTCTACGCCTCCTTCGACCGGATCGGGGATTGCTATGGCGGGGAGCGGCCCGACCTCCTCGAGCTCGGGCTCTCGGCCGACTCGGGTTACGGCGCGGGGATTTCCGATCTCCGGGGCATCCCGTTCCTCTCCAACTCCGACGCCCACAGCCCGTCGCCCGCAAAGCTCGGGAGGGAGTTCAACCGGCTGGAGGTCCCAACCCGCACCGTCCCTGCCGTCCTCGGGGCGATCCGGGGGGGCGGGATCGTGATGAACGCGGGGTTCTTCCCCGAGGAGGGGAAGTACAACCGCACCGCGTGCACCCGGTGCTACCGGCAGTTCACCCTGGAGGAGGCGGTGGCCTTCTCCTGGAGGTGCCCTGATGACGGTGGGCTCCTGAAGAAGGGGGTCGCCGATCGCGCGAGGGAGCTCTCCGACGGCCCGGCCCTCCCCCGTCCCCCGTACCTCCACCTGATCCCGCTCCTCGAGATCATCCAGCGGGTGCTCGGGACCTCGGGCCCTGCCACGAAGCGGGGAACCGCGCTCTACGATTCCCTCCTCGGGGCCTTCGGGAACGAGATCCGGATCCTCGTCGACGTCCCCGTCGATGAGATCAGGGATCTCCACGAGGGGATCGGCGATGCCGTCGGGAGGCTGCGAACGGGGCGGGTAACCCTCGTCCCGGGCGGCGGAGGCCGATACGGAAGGTTCTCCTTCGGCTGACCCTCTTCCCCTTCCCCGAATCGCGGCCGTCCGGTCGGACGACCTTCTCCGGCTGGTCCATCACCGATCCTCCCTGCTCCCCTGCCCTCTCCATCAGAGATCGATCCTTCCGGCGTTCTCCTTCTGCGCGGACGGGACGGGTGGCGCGACCGTGGCGAGGGCGTCCATGAGGTGCCCGACCTTCGGGTCGGCGAGGACGTTCCTGAGCGACTCGAGCTCCCTCGGGCTCCGGATCATGACCCCCTTCCGCTTCATCGGGCTGCCCCGCTCGTCGACGGGGTTGATCTCCATGGCGAGGGTGGGCGGGCGGGTCGTCGTCCTCGGCATCCGGAGGACCGTCACCCCGTTCACCGACGTCGGTTTCCGCTCCCAGTCCTTGCCCTCCTCAAGGAAGGCCTCGAGTGTCTCTCTGACGTTCATGCGGGTGACTCGTCGGGGCCCGCTGATAAACCCGCGCCGCGGGCGGGATGAAAGTGCCGGAATGCCGGAATGCCCCTGCCATCGGCGGGTCCCCGGCGGACCGCCGCGTTCATAACGGGGAA
>DATIYO010000089.1:0-13186 GCA_035517575.1 Methanomicrobiales archaeon | reverse complement strand
GCCGACCTCGGGATCACCGGCGCGGACATGGTCGCAGAGCGGGGGGCGAGGGTGGCCGAGCTCCTGGACCTCCAGGTCGGGAAGGCCCGGCTCGTCGTCGCGGTCCCCGAGGAGTCGCCCGCCCGCCGGGCCGCGGACCTCTCCGGGGCCCGGGTCGCGACCGAGTTCCCCCGGCTCGCGGGGGCATTCTTCGCCGAGCAGGGCGTCCCCGTCTCGGTGGTCCGGGTCGGCGGGGCCTGCGAGGTGACCCCCCACCTCGGCATCGCCGACGCCATCGTCGATCTCACCTCCTCGGGGGACACCCTCCGGACCCACCACCTCCGCGAGGTCGCCGAGGTCCTCGCCACCTCGACCCGGCTCATCGGGAACCCGGCCGCGGTCGAGGAGAAGGCGGAGAAGGTCGAGGAGATACGGGTCGCTCTCGAGAGCGTGGTCCGGGCCCGGGGGCAGTGCTACCTGATGATGAACGTGAAGCGGCCGGCCCTCGAAAAGGTGAAGAAGGTAATCCCCGGGCTCTCGGGCCCGACGGTCATGGAGGTCGCCTCCTCCGAGGACCTGGTCGCCGTCCACGTCGTCGTCGAGGAGGAGCGGATCTACCGGCTCATCCCGCTCCTGAAGCGGGCCGGCGCGAGGGACATCCTGGTCGTCCCCATCGACCGGATGGTACGCTGACATGCCGATGGTGGTCTTCCCCGCGGTCGATATCCTGGAGGGGAAGTGCGTCCAGCTCGTCCAGGGGAGGCGGGAGACCGCGACCGCCTTCGGCGACCCGCTCGACTGCGCCCGCCGCTGGGTCGGTGCAGGGGCCGAGGCCCTCCATGTCATCAACCTCGACGGTGCCTTCGGCGAGTCGGGGAGGAACGCGGGGATCATCCGGGACATCCTGCGGGAGACCGGTGTCTTCATGGAGCTCGGCGGGGGCATCCGGTCGCTCGCCGATGCCCGGGCATGGCTCGAGACCGGCGTGGACCGGGTGATCCTCGGGACCCTCGCGGTGCGGGACCCCGGGTCGGTCCGCACCCTCTCCGAGGAGGCCGGCCCGTCGCGGGTCATGGCCTCGGTGGACGCGAAGGCCGGCCAGGTCGTCGTGGAAGGCTGGACGGGCGCTGAGGGGGACTACCTGGGCTGGGCGAGGCGGTTCGGGGAGCTCGGGGCAGGGTCCCTCCTCTTCACGAACGTCGACGTCGAGGGGCTCCAGGAGGGCATCCGGACCGGCCCCGTGGAGCGCCTCCTCGCCGCGACCCGGCTCCCGGTCGTCGTCGCGGGCGGGGTCACGACCGTCGGGGACGTCGCGGCCCTGCGGGACATGGGGGCCGCAGGGGTGGTCCTCGGGTCAGCATTATACAGCGGGAAGATCGATCTCCGGAAGGCGATGGAGGTATGCCGATGAGGAAGGGAAAGGTCGAGAGGAAGACGGGAGAGACGAGGATCGCGGTGAGCATCGGGCTCGAGGGGACGGGGAAGGCGGCGGTGGAGACCGGCATCCCCTTCCTCGACCACATGCTCGGGTCTTTCGCCCGCCACGGCCGGTTCGATCTCGAGTGCACCGCCGAGGGTGACCTTGAGGTGGACCCCCACCACCTGGTGGAGGACACGGGCATCGTGCTCGGGATGGCGATACGGAAGGCCGTCGGCGGCGGCGAGGGGATCGGCAGGTTCGGGTTCGCCTCCGTGCCCATGGACGAGGCCCTCGCGCAGGTCTCCCTCGACTGCGGCGGGAGGCCGTACCTGGTCTTCACCGGCTCTTTCGGTCTACCGACCCTCGGGACCATCCCCACCGGGCTCTTCGAGCACTTCTTCGCGAGCCTCTGCACCCACGGCGGTATCACCGCCCACATCACCTTCTCGGGCCGGTCCGACCACCACCAGTGCGAGGCGGTCTTCAAGGCCTTCGGCCGGGCCCTCGCCGAGGCGGTCGCAAAAGAGGCGGGTGCCGAGGGCGTGCCGAGTACGAAAGGAGTTTTTTGAGACCGACGTTTCCGAAGGAAAGGGAGGATTCCCGAAGGAAATGGAGGAGAAGGGACGAAGTCCCTGAAGGAAAATCTCCTTTGAGCGGCCACGCCCGAAGGGGTGGTTGCGAAGGGGGTCTCCTAAGGAAAGAATACCGGCTCATTCGAATTTTTCGTGAGAACCGGGACCGAAGAGAAAAAAAGTTGATTCAGGACTTTGCCGCCAGGTCAACATCCTCTTCCTTGATGGTCTTCCTGCCGGCGTGCTGGGCGAGGCGGTTCGCCTCCTTCGTCAGGTTCGCGATATAGGCCTCGGCCTTCCCGACGAGCGCCGCCGCGGCATCGCTCCCGACCCGCTCGGCCCCGTTCTTCTTGGCAATTCGTACCACTGCTGCGATTGGTAAGTCAGCCATTCGATTTCACCCACAAATTACTCTATGAGTCAATATTTAAACTTTTCTTTCCATTTGCTCGAAAAATCAGGATTTCTTATCTCGAAAGAGGCACCAAATCCTCTCTATCGTCGGACGGAGACGAAATACGGGCTCCCTGAAAAACGAAGATATTCAGGTATTTCCCGAAACAGCCCGTTTTAAGGGATTTTCACTTTTTCGCAAGCGCTGACGCGGTAATCAGGGCATTCGCGTAATTTGGGGAAGCGCGCGAGCTATCAACAAAGATTCTGTCGATATTTACCACCGGCGCCCCGTACGACCCCCCACCCCCGAGGAAGACCAGGGTGCGGAAGATCAGGTTCCCCGAGATGCCGTCGGGGGCGATAACCAGGCCGGCGGTCGCGACGGCCTCCTCGATGAGGATCTCGCGGTGGACCGCCCCGGTCATCAGGGCGACCCGCTCGGCCTCGGCGAGGGACCGGTCCACGGCCGGGTGCCGGCCCTGGTCCCCGAGCCGGCCGCCCGAGAGGACCGCCACCTCGGGAGGGAGGCCGAGCCGGGCGGAAAGGGCCCTCCCCCGCTCCACGAGCTCCACCTTCTCGGCGACGGTCCACCCCTCGTCCACGCCCACGGGCGCGAGGAGGAACTTCCTCCCCGCGGGGGTCGAGAGGATCGCGATTCTCAGCAGGTGGCCGACCCCCGTGGCCTCCTTCAGGGCGCGGAGGGTCTCGTTCGCGGGGAGCGAGCCGCGGACCGCGGCATCGATCTCCCCGTCCACGAGCGCCCGGACCAGGTCCTCGGCGGGCCGGTCGCTCGTCCTGAGGCCCGGGTCGGCGATCCCGCGGCTCCGCTCGCCCGTCGCATAGCAGAATACCTCGATCCCCTGGCCGGTCACCGACGCCGCGGAGGAGAGGACCTTTCGGATGTCGGTGCCCGCCCCTATCCCGATCCTCATACTTCGGGCCCGCAGGAGTCGGTGACGATCCCCATCACGCTCTCCTTCTTCAGGTCGAAGACCGAGGCCTGCTTCCCCCCATGCTCGATGCAGAGGTTCCGGTCCCCGTTCAGGTGCCCGATGGCGCGGGCGGTCATCCCCACCGCCGCGAACTTCCGGCAGACGGTGTCCACGTGCTTCCGGTTTACCGTGAGGACGAAGCCCATCCCGGGGTACATCCTGATCCACTGCTCGAAGCCGATGCCGAGGGCCCTGAGATCGGGCCTCGGGATGGCGTCGAGCTCGACCACCGCCCCCTTCTCGCTCATCTCGAGGAGCATGCCCAGGGTGCCGATGACCCCGGGGTTGCTGATGTCCTTCCCCGCCGTGACGAGGTGCGCCTCCCCGAGGGCCTGGAGCACCTGGATCTGGGCCCTGACCCGTGCGGGCGGCTTCATGGTCACCGAGTCCCAGTTCAGGGCGCAGGACGGGTGGACCCGCCCGTCGAGGTCGATGGCCGCGATGACCGCGTCCCCCGCCTGCGCGGTGTGGGAGTAGATGACCGAGTCGAGCCTCGCGACCCCGAGGATGGCGACGTCGATGACGCTGTATGGCGTGTCCGGGTGGAGGTGGCCGCCGACGATGGGGACGTTGAACTGCTCGCAGGCGGAGAGCATCCCGTGGGTCACCCGGTCCCGGATGGACTCGTCCGAGAGGGAGAGGACGTCCACGAGGGCGAGGGGCCTCCCCCCCATCGCCGCGATGTCATGGATGTTCACGAGGACCGAGCAGTAGCCGGCCCACTCGGGGTCGGCCTCCATGAGCCGGCTCCAGATCCCGTCGGCGGCGAGGAGGAGCGCCTGGTCGTTGTGCCGGATCACGGCGGCGTCCTCGCCGAAGGAGGCGACGACGTCCGGGGCATCGATCCTGAGGGCCTTGATCATCTCCCCGATGCCGTGCTTCCTCGTCACCCCCTCGTACTCGCGCACCGCCTTCTTCACCGAGTCAAGGGTGGAGCTCGTCTCGTCCATCCGGCCTTCCTGTCATGGTAGTTCGGTCTTCATAAGAGATAATTTATTTCATTTCTGACCGATGATGGGGTATGGACTGGGCGGAGAAGTACCGGCCCCGCCGGCTCGCGGACCTCGTCGGGAACGGGCCCGCGGTGAAGGCCCTGTACGACTGGGCCCGGTCCTGGGCCCCGGGGAGGAAGCCCCTCCTCCTCTACGGGAAGCCGGGGACGGGGAAGACCTCCTCGGCCCATGCCCTCGCGGCCGACCTCGGCTGGGAGGTCGTCGAGCTGAACGCGAGCGACCAGCGGACGAGGGATGCCATCGACCGGGTGGCGGGGGCCGCGAGCGTCACGGCGAGCCTCTCGGGGGCGGCCCGGAAGCTCATCGTCTTCGACGAGGCCGACAACCTCCACGGGACCGCCGACCGGGGCGGGGCGCGGGAGATCCTCGAGGTGATCCGGACCTCGCGGCAGCCCATCATCCTCATCGCGAACGACCTGTACGGGATCCCCGTCGAGATCCGGGCGAAGTGCGAGCCGGTCCTCTTCCGGGCGATCCAGGCGCGGTCCATCGTCCCCAGGCTGAAGTTCATCTGCGCGGGCGAGCAGGTCGCCTGCTCCGACGCCGCCCTCGTCCGGATCGGCGAACAGGCGTCGGGAGACCTCCGGGCGGCCATCAACATGCTCCAGGCCGCCGCGGGGGGGGCCGGCCGGGTGCTCGCGGGGGAGGCCCTCTCCTCGCCGAAGGACGACCGGGCCTCGATCTTCGACCTCGTCATCTCCCTCTTCCGGGGGAGGGAGGAGGGCGCTCTCCTCGCCGAGGCCCAGGCAACCGACGAGCCGCCGGACACCATCCTCCAGTGGGTCGAGGCCTCCCTCGTCCACCTCCCCGACGCCCGGTCCCGGGCCCTCGCCTACCGGTGGGCCTCGCGGGCCGACGAGTACCTGGGGCTCACCCTGAGGCGGCAGTACTACACCCTCTGGAGGTACGCGAACGCGGTCATGCTCCTCGGCGGCTCCCTCGCGGCCGGCGGGCGCGGGGTCCGGGCGCGGCTCATGCCCCCCGCACGGTGGCGGCGGATCTCGGGCCACCGGCGGCAGAAGGCGGTCCGGGACTCCCTGGAGGCGAAGATCGGGGAGCGGGCCCACATCCCGCCCGAGGTCCTCAGGGAGGACCACCTCACCTTCCTCTCGCTCCTCGTCGAGGCCGACCCGGTCGCCCATGCCCGCGACCTCTCCCTGAACGCCGAGGAGCTCACGATGCTCATCCATGACAGGGCGAAGGCCCAGGAGATCGTGGAGCAGGTAGAGAAGCGGGAGAAGGAGGAGAAGGCGGCCGCCGCGAGGAAACCCGACGAGAAGCCAGAGGCGAAGACCCCTCCCGCGAAGAAGCCGGGCGGGCAGTCGTCCCTTTTCTGAAACCCGGTCCTTCAGGTCCCCCGGGTCCCCGCCCGCGAGTGGTACCGGTGGAGGATCACGCCGCAGTCGATGAGCTCGCCGCCGGTCCCGTACACCTCGTTCCCCAGGTGGTAGACGAGGAGGTCCGCCCCCGTCCTCGCCGCGAGGGCGATCAGGGCGGGCACCATCTCAACCCCGGGCCGGATCGCGTACAGGACCTCGGCCCCCGCGTACAGCCCCTCGTCGGGAGAGAAGACGTCGTCCCGCAGGACCGGGATCCCGTCCTCCGACGGCACCGGGCGGATGTCGGTACAGCGGATCCGGACCCCCGCGTCCCGGAGGATCCGGGCCGCCACGAGGTTCTCCCCCACGCCGATCTCCACGGCGCTCCGGTAGGTTTTCTTTATATATTCCCCGATGAGGCGCTCAATACGTTTATACGGGCCCATCACCACAGCTATGGATTGATGCGCGTCAAAATCTTTTGGGATCGGGACGCGCCCCGCGGCCTCGAAACCGTCGTCGAAAGAAGAATCCGGTCGGTTCTCGGGGTCCCCCTGGAGGTCGTGGAGAGTTGCATCCTCCTCTCGGGCTATGACCGGGGCAAGAACCAGTACGACGCCCAGCAGATCCTCTCGCGCATCCAGCTCTTCAAGAGGCAGCGGGGGGCCTCGGAGCCGATCCTCCTCGTCGTCCCCCACGACCTCACCGTGCGGGGGCAGGACTTCGTCTTCGGCCTCGCCCGGCAGTCGGTGGGGGCGGCGGTGGTCTCGACGGCACGCCTGGACAACGGGTACTACGGGCGGACGAGCGAGGACTCCGACCTCGCGGGCCGGATCGCGAAGGAGGGGGCCCACGAGATCTGCCACCTCTTCGGGCTCGAGCACTGCCCCGACGTGGAGTGCGTGATGTTCCCGCCGCGGACCCTCGGGGAGCTCGACCGGAAGAAGCTCACCCTCTGCACGGCCTGCCGGAAGAAGCTCATGCTGTCCGAGGGCGTGGACTCCCTCTGAAGTCCCGCCCCATCACCCAGCCCCTTCTTCACCCTGCCCCTTCACTTCTTCTTCGCGAAGAACCGGCCGGGGTCGAGGTAGCTCCTGAGCACCCCTCCCTCTCGGGCGGGGAAGACCCCCTCGCTCGCGTGCCTGACGTCCTCCACCGAGTAGAAGGCATGGGGGTTGAACTCCCTGATGATATCGACGACCCGGGGGAGGTCCTTGCGCTTCACCACGGTGAAGACGATGGTCACCGGACCCTGGGCCCCGTCGGCGGCATGGGTCGTGAGCCCGTAGTCGGCCCCCTTCAGGGCCGCGACGAGGCCGGCGGAGTCCTGGCCGGTGATGACCCTCACGAGGACGGTCCCGAGGGAGAGCCGCTCCTCGAGGGCGATCCCGGCGTACGTCCCCGTCGCGAACCCCGCGGCATAGGCGAGGTAGATGGAGATGTCGTTGATGTCCCGCATGATCTGGCCGATGGCAAAGAGCCAGATGGAGATCTCGAAGAACCCGAGGACGGGGGCGAGGTTCCGAAAGCCGCGGGAGACGAAGATGACCCGGATGGTCCCGAGGGAGACGTCGCAGATCCGGGCGAGGAAGATGAGGGCGGGGAGGACGATCCAGGTGAAGGCCGGTGAACTGAGGAACTCGAGCATGAAGGCCGGACCCCGTTTCCCCTGAAAAATGGGCTTTTTTTCGATATAAGGTGGGGGGTCAGGAGGGCTTCGTCCCGGGTTGGTTCGTCCCGGGTTGTTTCGTCTCCGGCTGCTTCGTCTCTGCCTTCCGCTTCACGGCATCGAGGGCCTGCTGGGCCGCCCGCTGGACCGCGGCGGTCGGGTCCTTCAGGGCCTCGGAGAGGGCCGCGGTGACCCTGTCCCCCGTGAACTGGCCGAGGGCCCAGGCCGCGTTCTTCCGGACGTCGGGCTTCGGGTCCTTCAGGGCCGCGATGAGGGGGTCGATGGCACGGGGGTCGGCGATCTTCCCGAGGGCCCAGGCGGCCCCCTGCCTGAGCCACTTCTCCCCGTTCTTCAGGGCCGCGACGAGGGGGTCGACCGCCCGCGGGTCCCGGATCTTCCCGAGCGCCTCGGCGGCGATCCAGGAGACGTCCTGGAAGGGGTCCGAGAGCGCGGCGATCAGCCCCTCGACCGCCCGGGGGTCACGGGCCTCGCCGAGGGCCTCGGCGGCCCGCCACCGGATGTTCAGCTCGGGGTGGCTGAGGAGGTCGATCAGGTAGGGGACCTCGTCGACCTTCTCCTCCTCCGGCACCGTCGGCTTTGCCGCTTCAGCCGGTCCTCCGGTCGGTTCGGGTTCGGCCATGGGATGGATCTCGGATACTCGCAGTTGGGCCTCCTTGCTCTAATGGTTTGCGGTTTCTCCTGACCGGAAGGGGCATCCTCCGGGGTCCGGGGACCGAAAGGATTTATGAACCTGACCCCCGAGCTCTGGTACAGGAAACCGGCAGGCTCGCATGATACGGGTGGTAGATCGGCTGAAGGAGATCGGGATCGTCCTCTTCGGGTACCTCATCGGGCTCTCGCTCCAGGCGGGGTTCAACCCGCAGGGGAGCGTCTTCGCTCCCCTCGAGGTCTTCATCAGTACGAACGTGAACGACATCTACATCCGCACCACCCTCGCCCTCCTCCTCGTGCTCGTCCTCGCCCTCGCCACGAGGAAGGCGTTCAGGATCGGGGGGCCGGCGAGCATCATCGCCGTCGCCATGGGCTTCCTCGCGGGCCTCGCGACGCCCACCGACCTCCTCGTCGGCCCCGCGATGCTCCTCCTCGCCGGGATCTCCGCCTGGATCTCGGTCCAGAGGTGGCGGACCCTGAAGGGCCCCCAGGGCTAGGCGGTCCGGGAGACTATCTCCAGGCTCAGGTCCAGCCCGTGGACCGAGTGGGTGAGAGCCCCGACAGAGACCCGGTCGAGGTCGAGGGAGGCGTACTCCGCGAGGTTGGCGGGCCCGATCCCCCCCGATGCCTCGAGGAGCACCCGCCGGCGGAGCCCCCGCGACCCGAGCTCCCGGATCGCCTCCCCGATGGAGGCGGGATCCATGTTGTCGAACATGACGATCCCCGCCCCCGCCTCCGCGGCCCGGATCGCCTCGCCGGCGCTCGAGACCTCCACCTCGATCCTCCCCGACGGCGCCCTGGCCCGGGCCCTCCGTACCGCCTCCTCGAGCGGGACGAGCTTCAGGTGGTTGTCCTTGATGAGGATCATGTCCGAGAGGCCCGCCCGGTGGGCCTCGCCCCCGCCGATGACCACGGCCTTCTTGTCGAGCTCCCGCATCCCCGGGCAGGTCTTCCTCGTCGCGGCGATCCTGAGGGTAGGCCTGACCTTCGACACCGCGAGGACCATGGCCCGGGTAGCGGTCGCGATCCCGCTCATCCGGGACAGGATATTGAGCGCCGTCCGCTCGACGAGGAGGATCCCCTCCGCCTCCCCCTCGAGGACCATCACGAGGGAACCCGGCAGGCAGGCGTCGCCGTCGGCAAGGGCCGGAACGACCGAGATCCCGTAGTGGGCGAAGAGGGCCGAGGCCTCCGCGACCCCCGCGACCACGCCCGCCGCCTTTGCCCGGATCTCCGCACGGCAGCGGCCGAGGGGGGCGAGGGCGGCTGAGGTGAGGTCGCCCGACGGGGCGTCTTCTTCGACGAACCTGAGGAGGTCCCCGACGGGGACGGAGGGCGGCTCCCCCGCGGGCATGTCAGGTGCCCACCACGAGGGGCGCGTCGAGGTTCTTGAGGAGGGTCAGGATGGAGAGGGCCGCGAGGTAGCTCGTGGCCGGGTTGTCCCGGCTCGGGACGTTCGAGACCCGGATGAAGACCTCGCCGAAGTCCCCCTCGGCGATGATCTCGTGGATGTTCCGGTCGACCGCGGGGTCGATCCAGATCTCGACGTCCGCCTCCCTGCCCGCCGCGAGCCCGAGGGCCACCGCCACGTTGATGTTCTTCGGGAACTCGCGGATGCAGTCGTTCGCCTTCCCGTGGAAGATCATCATCCTCCGGTCCGCCCGGATGTTCAGGGACTCCGGGCTCTTCGTCGTGCGGAGGAGGAGCTTCCGGATCGGGGCGATCTGCCCGACCTTCAGGTTGTCGAGGCCGAGGATCGCCCCGCTCGGCACATGGATCCGCCGGCCCTTCGCCGCCGCGAGGGCGGTGATCCGGTCCCTGAACCCGTTGTCGGCGAGCGCCCCCACCGAGAGGACGACCAGGTCCTTCCCGTTCGCGAGGATCTCCTCGGCATGCTCCTTCACCGCGGCGACCGAGGCGGCCTCGACGACGATGTCGATCCCCGACCGGACGAAGGAGGGGAAATCGCGGTAGACCTTCGCGCCGCAGAGCTTCGCCGCCTCCTCGGCCTTCTCCGGGATCCGGTCATGGAGGGCCGCGATCTCGACCCCGACATGCTCCTTCGCGATGATGCGCCCGACATTCCCGCATCCCAGGAGACCGACCCGGATCATCAGTACCGGATGGTGGTGAAGGTGGTTAAGCGTTATGCTCCTTCCCAGCGGCTCCCTACGGCGGCGGGAAGGGGGGCCGGGTGCGCTGCCCGGCCCGCACCGCACCGATCCCGTTAAGAAAGGGAGCGCCATATGACCTGAGCGGGAGGATTCCTGTGGACGAGATAGAGCGGGGCTTTGACCTGATCTTCCAGCAGCTCGGGGAGCTCGAGAAGGAGCAGGGCGCGGACGCCGGCCGGATCCTGGAGGGGAAGGCGGCGCTCCTCGGGAAGATGGGCGCGGAGGCGGCGCCCGTCGTGGCCCGGGTCGGGATGAGCATGGTGAACCGGGCGAAGCTCGACAGCAAGGGCGAGCCGTACAACGCCGAGTACTACCCGCGGAAGATGCTCGTCCTCGGGAAGACCGAGCCCGCGAAGTTCCGCCCCGACAACGTGAACCGGCCCATCGCCGACCAGTTCTGTGTCATCTCCGAGGAGGGGAAGTTCTACGAGCTCATGTACAGCTCGGACGAGGTCTTCATGGACTCGTTCCTGAACCCCCTGACGCCGGAGGACGTCCTCGACATCTACGGCCTCGAGATCATGTTCATGCTCTACCGGGCCATGAGGGACTACCTCGAGGTGAACCGCGACCTGGTCGAGGCGCTCGGGAAGGTCCTCGTCTTCGTCTTCGGGGCGCCGGTGGGAACCCCGGGGCCCGGGCCTTCACCAGCTCCCGAAGGGAAGCCCGAAGGCTGAAAAAAACGGCCCCCGGGCGTCAGGTCCAAGGAGAGATCGCTCCTCACCTATTACTTCTCGCCTTCGGCGAGAATGATGGGTCCTGATGGCCACATCACTTCCACCCGAAGGTGGGGATGAGGGGATTCCGAGCGAAGCGAGGAATAACCCTCGTCTCGCCGAGGGGGGAAAGAGGGACCTTGAGCGTAGCGGAAAGGGACCTACTTCCACCCGAAGGTGGGGAAGACGGGCGTCCGAGTGAAGCGAGGAAGACTGTCGCCTCACCGAAGGATGGAAGACGGGTTCCCGGGCGAAGCGAGGGAAGCCGTCATTTCCACCCGAAGGTGGGGATGAGGGGCTTCAGGAGATCGTCTTCCTTCTCCATCGCCGAGAGCCGGAAGGTCCGGGTGAAGGTCCGCCCCCCCTGGTTCTCGTACCGGACGAGCGCCTTCGCCTCGGCGATCATCGACGGCAGGGCGAAGGCATGTCTCGCGTCCACGGCGAGCTCGGGGAGGTCGAACTCGCGGTCGAGGGGGACGAGCGTGACATGGATCCGGTACGCGGGGGCGTTCCCCTGGTTCGTGACGAGGACCCCCTTCGCGTCCTCGGAGAGGGTGCACCGGAGGTCGGGGAGGTCGCGGGTCTCCCCCATGATGAAGAACGCGACGCCCAGGGTGCCCACGAGGATGACGGCCATCCCCGCGAGGTAGATGTCGAAGAAGGACAGGGCCGCCGCGATGACGAGGCCCCCCGCGAGGACTCCGATCTCGAGCCTTGGTACCGGCATACGCCCTCCTGTGAGGATGGAATGGGCCCGATGCGATTCGAACGCATGACCTCCCGGTTATCAGCCGGGCGCACAACCTGGCTATGCTACGGGCCCGGAAAGAAGATGATACTCTATACACTAAAGCACCCGGGTTTTTATAGGTTATGAATGAGAATCAGTGGTGAGTGTCTCCCTCCGGGGCCACCTCGGGGAGAGGGCGGTCGGTGATCACCATGGCAAAGCGGTACCTCCTCGGCAATGAAGGGATCGCCCACGCGGCGATCGAGGCATCGGCGGACTTCGTGAGCGGCTACCCCGGCACCCCCTCCTCCGAGGTGATCGACATCCTGCGGGCCCAGGGGGAGCGGCCCCTCTACGTCGAGTGGTCGGTGAACGAGAAGGTCGCCTTCGAGAACGCCCTCGCCGCGGCCTGGTGCGGCCTCCGCTCCCTCGTGACCATGAAGCACGTCGGGCTGAACGTGGCGGCGGACCCGCTCATGACGAGCGGGTACACGGGGGTGAACGGCGGGTTCGTCATCATGTCCGCCGACGACCCCTTCGCCCACAGCTCCCAGAACGAGCAGGACACCCGGTTCTATGCCCGTTTCGCCCACCTGCCCTGCCTGGACCCCTCCACCGTCCAGGAGGCCCATGACATGGTCATCGACGCCTTCGCCCTCTCCGAGGAGCTCGGCCTCCCCGTGATCTTCCGGCCGACGACCCGGATCTGCCACTCCCGGAGCGACGTCTCCATCGGCGAGGCAGGGACGGGATCGAGGAAGGCGGAGTTCCCCCGCGACCCGAAGAGGTTCGTCCTCATCCCCGCGAACGCCCGGCCGCTCCACAGGGCCCTCGACGAGAAGGAGCCGAAGGTCGTCCGGACCCTCGCAGAGCGGGGGTACAACCGGTTCGAGAAGAAGGGGAAGACCGCGGTCATCGCGGGCGGGATCGGCGTGACGTACGCGCTGGAGGCGCTGCCCGCCGGGGTCTCCTTCGGGAAGATCGGCGCCTACCCCGTAGATAGGGAGGCGCTCCGCTCCTTCGTCTCCGGGCACCGGAAGGTTCTCGTCATCGAGGAGGGGGAGCCGATCATCGAGGAGCTGGTCAGGCAGGTGGCAGGGGACGTCCCAATCTCGGGGAAGCTCGACGGCGCCGTCCCGAAGGAGGGGGAGCTCTCCCTCGCCGTGGTCTCGGCCATCCTCGCGGCGCAGGGGTTCATCCCGAAGCCGTCAGGGGCGGCTCCCGTCCCCGTCCCGAACGTCCCGGTGCGGCCGCCCATCATGTGCGCCGGCTGCATGCACCGGTCCACGTTCTACGCGATGAAGCGGGTCTGGCGGGACGCGGTCTACCCGAGCGACATCGGGTGCTACACCCTCGGCCTCCAGCTCGGGATGGTCGACACCACGATCTGCATGGGCTCGGCCCCGTCCCTCGGGAGCGGGATCAACCACGCGGGGGACCCGCGGGAGGTGGTCGCGACCATCGGCGACTCGACCTTCCTCCACTCGGGCATCCCCGGGCTCCTGAACGCCGTGTACAACGGGGCCGAGATGAC
>DATIYO010000088.1:0-9692 GCA_035517575.1 Methanomicrobiales archaeon | reverse complement strand
TCGAAGTTACGGGCCGAGAAGTCGGCGATGACGAGGCCGGAATAGCCCTCGACAGCCCCCCGGCAGGTCTCGCACACCGAGTCCTCGGTGACTCTATTACCGTCGGCCGGCCCGGGGTCCAACACCCGGGTACCCTCGGTGATAAGGACGTCAGCACCTTTCGCTTGCGCGATGAACTCCCGGGTCTTTGCCTCCCGCCTGCCATGGAGCCGGAAGTCGCCGGTGTACGCGACGGTCTTCTCACCCTCGAGGATGAAACCGCAGGCGCCGTAGAGGGAGTGGTCCACGTCGTATGCCGATACCCCGAAGGGGAGCGGGTGGTCCTCTATGGTGCAGCACCGGCCCGGTGCGAGCTTCTTCCTCGCCCTCGGGCTGTCCTGGCCGGGCTTCCAGGTGAAAAACCCGAGGAACTTCTCCGCGGGTGGCCGGGAGAAGCAGAACTCCCTCCCGAGGTAACAGCCCTTCGTGTCAGACTCCAGGTACAGGGGGTCATCGTCGCTCGGCCTCCGCTCCGAGGTGTAGACGACGTCGCCCTCGGTGGTCGACTTCCCCGTGTCCTGGTTCCCCTTCAGGATCGCGGCCGTCATCGGGGTGCAGAACACGGGGATATCCTGGGGGAGGAGCCCGATGTTCCCGCAGTGGTCCAGGTGCGCGTGGGAGAGGAGCACGGCGGAGACGGGGAGACGGGGAAATCCCGAGAGCGATACATCCGAAGTGATGAGATCCCGGCGGTAGATGTCCAGTTCCGGTATGAGCCCGAGGGCGAGGAGGTCATGGATCCCCCGGGTGGGCCGGTTCTTCAGGAACTCCTCGTAGAACCGGGCGTACTTCCCGAAGTTCTTGCCGAAGTCGAGGAAGAGCCCGTCGGTCCCGTTGTCCAGGTAGATCTTGTTCCCGCCGATGCAGTTCGCACCGTCGTACACCGTGATGCGGAGGGGCATTACCTGAGGCTCTCCCGGGAAGGGGGAAAAGGGTTTGCCTCGCGAGGCCGCCGGGGGTGCCGCCGGCAGACAATGGGTGAAAAACGCCTGTATCATTTACTTTCTCGTGAAAAAACAGGGTATACGCAGCTATATCCCCTGGGCGAGCCTATACATGCAGGAGGAGGAGAAAAAATGGAGAACAGGGGGAATATCGGTGACGGGCAGTAAGCGATTCGAGACCGGGCAGATCATCTGCGATCATATGCTCAGGCAGAACATCACCCGCGTTCACGGGACTGCGCGGGAGATCGCGACATCGCTTCAGGTGAATGGCACCCGCGTCTCGTCCATCGCCGCGTTACTGATGTATCTCCAGAGGAATCATGTCAGGAAGACCAGGTACGGGTTCTTCATCTCCGAGACGCAGGCCTTCAAGAAGTGCGGTTATCCCCACCGGTACACGGTCGAATTGATGGAAGCGCCGGTCTCTTCGCCAGTTCCCTTGTAGAACCCCATGTCGGCCGGCGTCATGGAACGGTGGGAAGACGCCGATTTTTAAGTGAGAATATCCGTGGCGGCGGCATCGAACCGGCCGGTTCAATGAATGAGCCGGCCGGTCGCCACCCTGAACCCTCCCTATTCTGGGAATACATAAGCTCTCCGCCCTGACCTGTGATCAAGGTCAGAAAGACCCGAAGCAGAAACAGGAGAGAGACACCATGTCACCAAAGACCATCGGAATCGCCATCCTGGGCCTCGTCCTCGTCGCCGCTTTCGCGCTCCCCGCGTCGGCGGCGGCGACCGGCAACGGGAACGCCCTCGGCAAGGCCGCGAAGATCGACCCCGCCCTGAAGAGCGACCTCTGGACCACGTACGCCAAGTACCGGCTCCAGGTCTACGACACCCGGGTCGAGGGCGCGAACGCCGTCGTCTCGGTCCTCGACTCCCACGGCTGCCCGACGACCGACCTCTCGGCCACCGCGGCCTCCATCGGGGACGAGCGCACCGCCCTCTCGGACGCCCTCACGAACCAGGACCGGAAGGCACTCCAGACCGTGAACCAGGACCTCGTGAAGCTCTGGACCCAGTTCCGCGAGCAGGCGAAGGCCTCGATCAAGGCCTGCTCTGCCCAGCCCGGTGCATCGGCCACCACGACGGACACGTCGGCGGCCGGGGTCTGAGCGCCGCATCCCCTTCGTCCCGGCCGGGTGAATCCCGGCGGGAAACCTTTTTCTTCCGGGGCCCGGAACAACCCTCAAGGACGGACGGGCCCTCGCCATGACGCTCTCGCACTCCCTCGCCGAAGCATCGCCACCCCCGAGGAAGACCATCCTAGTCACGGGCTCCACCGACGGCATCGGCAGGGCGACGGCGAGGGCCCTCGCCCGGCAGGGCCACCGGATCCTCCTCCATGGCCGGGACCCCGCGAAAGGCAGGGAGGTGATCCGGGAGATCGGGAAGGAGGCCGGATCGGCCTCCCTGGATTTTGTCGCCGCAGATCTCTCCTCGATGGGGGGCGTCCGGGCCCTCGCCTCCGAGGTCGGCGACCGGGCCGACCGCCTCGATGTCCTCGTGAACAACGCCGGGGTCTATAACGCGAAACGGACCCTCACCGCCGACGGGTTCGAGACGACCTTCGCGGTGAACCTCCTCGCCCCCTTCCTCCTCTCCCGCCTCCTCACGCCCCTGCTCAAAGAGGGCGCCCCGGCCCGGATCGTGAATGTCGCGTCGAGCGCCCATTTCGACGCAGAGGAGATCGACTGGGACAACCTGCAGGGCGAGAAGGAGTACGACGGGTGGGGGGCCTATGCCCGGTCGAAGCTCGGCGTGGTCCTCATGACCTATGCCACCGCACGGGCCCTCGACCCCGGCGAGATCACGGTCAACTGCCTGCATCCCGGCGTGATCTGCACGAAACTGCTCCACTCGGCGTTCCCGGTCTACCCCTGCGACCCGCCCGAGGCCGGGGCGCGGACCTCCGTTTATCTCGCCACCTCGCCCCGCGTGGAGGGGATCACGGGGAAGTACTTCGACGGGATGAGGGAGGCGCGCTCCTCCTCGATCTCCCATGATCGCGATGTCCAGGAACGGCTGTGCAGGTATCTCACGGGTATCGCAGATCGGGCCTGAAATCCCGGATCAGGCGTTGGTACCGGTCAGGAGGAGCCGCATCCCCCCGCGCCATGCCCGTCCCTGCGGTTGGGGGGTAAACAATATCATCCCGCAAATGCACCGGGCAGCGGTGAGGAGCATGGCGGAGTTCGATCTCCTGGACGAGGCATCCGTCGGGGTGCTCGTGAGGACGCGGGTGAAGCGGTTCGAGGAAGGGCACGCGGGGTGCTCGGTCTACGCGGGCGACCGGCGGGGGATGTGGGACGTGAGGTTCACCTGCGGGAAGGGGGAGCGGAAGCGCGGGACCGCCTACGTCTCCGCCCCCGACGCGACGGGCTGGGTGCTCAGGATCCGCTGGCCCGCGGGGGAGAAGGGGGACATCGACCGGCTCAGCTTCACGAACACCGCGGGTATCGAGGGCCTGATCCTCCACGCCCTGGGGCTCGAGGGGGAGAGGCCGCCCGCGAAGGGACGCTGACCCGGCCGACGTCTCAAAATCCGGGTCTCAGCGCGGGGATTATATGGGGAAGGCGCGAGTCCTGCCCCATGCCCAACTTTGCGTACTTCGAGATCCCCGCAGACAACCTCCCGCGGGCGAAGAAGTTCTACACGAGCGTCCTCGGCTGGGAGATCACCCCGACCTCCATGCCGGCGGCGATGCCCGCGGCGATGGAGTACCAGGACGTGAAGACCGGGGAGCCGAAGGAGGGGACCCTCTCGATGGGCGGGATGTACAGGCGCCAGATGGCCGGGGCCGGCCCCGTCTTCTATGCCGCCGTCGGGGACATCGACGGGGTGCTCGGGAAGGTGGTGAAGCTCGGCGGGAAGATCCGCCAGCCGAGGATGATGATCGAGGGGGTCGGCCCCATCGCCCTCGTCGAGGACACCGAGGGGAACGTCATCGGGGTCTGGCAGCCGATGATGGGCTGACCGGTCCTCCCCCGCTTTTTCTTCCTTCTTCCTCCCGCCTCACCCGCTCTCGAGAAACCCCTTCAGGGCGACGGCATTGTTCAGGGATTCCTCCCGCGAGCCGAAGAGGAGCGTGACGGTGCCCGCGCGTTCCTTCTCACGGATCGTGCGCATCAGGTCCTCCTTCCCCGAGAGCTCGCGCCGGTACCTGCGGCGGAACTCATCCCAGCGGGCGGGGTCGTGGCCGTACCACTTCCTGAGCTCGTTCGAGGGCGCGAGGTCCTTCAGCCAGAGGTCGACCCGGGCCCGTTCCTTTGACAGGCCCCGCGGCCAGAGCCGGTCGACGAGGATCCTCGTCCCGTCCTCTGCCGAGGGGGGTTCGTACACCCGCTTCACCCGTATCATGGCGCGCCCCCCATCTCTCTCCTCATCGGCGAGGGGATGGGCGGGGGGCCACATAACCCTTGCGGCAGGGATCATTTTTTAACAGGAGCCCGCCTCTCACCTGTACGCAGAGGAGGCAGGCGACGCCGATGGAGAAGGTCACGTACGTATCGATGGAGGGCGACCCCGCCCTGCACCGCGCCTACGAGGAAGGCCTCGAAGAGGCCGGGGCGGAGCTCGGGAAGAGCCACCCCATCCTCATCGGGGGGAGCGAGGCGGGCGGCGCGGCGAGGTTCGAGGTCAGGTCGCCCATCGACCGGTCGATCCTGATCGGCACGTTCCCGCTGGGCGGGGAGGCCGAGGCGCGGAGGGCGTTCCGGGCCGCGAGGGAGGCGTTCCCGGACTGGAGCGGGAGGGACTGGAAGGAACGGGCGGAGATCCTCAGGAAGACGGCGGACCGGCTCGAGGCCGACCGGTTCCTCCTCGCGGCCCTGATCACCCTCGAGGTCGGGAAGAACCGGTTCGAGGCGGTCGCCGAGGTGGGGGAGGCCGTCGACATGCTCAGGTATAACGCCGGCCTCTACGAGAAGAACGACGGGTACACGGTCCCGATGGAGCCCGAGGCGCCCGGTGCGACGGGGCGGTCGGTGATGCGGCCCCACGGCGCCTGGGCGGTGATCTCGCCCTTCAACTTCCCCCTCGACCTCGCCGCGGGGATGGCCTCGGCGGCGCTCCTCGCGGGGAACACGGTCGTCCTGAAACCGACGAGCGCCGCCCCCCTCGCGGGCCTCAGGCTCTACCGTGCCTTCATCGACGGCGGGGTCCCCGCGGGTGCCGTGAACTTTGTCACGGGACCGGGAGGCCCTTTCGGGGAGGCCGCGACCACGAGCCCGGACGTCGACGGCATCGCCTTCACCGGCTCCCGGGACGCGGGCATGTGGCTCTACCGGAACTTCGCGGCGAGGCAGCCGTACCCGAAGCCCGTCGTCGCCGAGATGGGGAGCAGGAACCCGGTCATCGTGACCGCCCGCGCCGACCTCGGGAAGGCGGTCGAGGGGGTCGCCCGGGCCGCCTTCGGGTACTCGGGGCAGAAGTGCAGCGCGGCATCCCGGGTGTACGTCCACGAGTCCGTCGCGGTGGAGTTCGGGGACGCCCTGAAAAGGAAGGCGGAGTCGCTCAGGGTCGGTGACCCGCGGGAGAGGGACGTGTTCCTGGGACCGGTCATCGACGAGAAGGCGGGGAAGGTCTTCACCGACGCGGTCGGGCTCTGCAGGAAGGACGGCGGCGTGGTGATCACCGGCGGGAATATGCGCAGGGAAGGCGCCCTCTCGCGAGGGTGCTACCCCGAACCGACCGTCGTGACCGGCCTCCCGCCGGACCATCCCCTGGTGAAGCGTGAGCTCTTCGTCCCCTTCCTCGTCATGGACACCTTCACCAACCTCGGCGAGGCGCTCGGGAAGGCGAACGACACCGAGTACGGGCTCACGGCAGGGATCTTCTCCGACGACCGGGCAGAGGTCGAGGCCTTCTTCCGCGAGATCCGGTTCGGGGTCTGCTACTCCAACCGGCAGGGCGGGGCGACGACGGGGGCATGGGCCGGGCGCCAGCCCTTCGGGGGGTGGAAGGCGAGCGGCTCGACGGGCAGGGGGGTCGGGGGCCCGTACTACCTCCTCTCGTACCTGCGGGAACAGGCCCAGACGAGGCGCTAGGAGCCCTTCACCGGGCCCGCGGCTGCTGCCGGGTGATGCAGTGGATCGCCCCCATCCCCTCCACGAGGGCGCGGCAGTCGATCCCCACGACCTCCCGGTCGGGGAAGAGACCCGACAGGACCCCGAGGGCGCGTCCGTCGTTCGGGTCCGCGAAGACGGGGACGAGGACCGTCCGGTTCCCGAGGTAGAAGTTCAGGTAGCTCGCGGGCAGCCGGGTCTCACCCCCGACCCTGCCGGGCATCGGGATGGGTACGACCTCGAGCGGCTTCCCGTCCTGGTCGCGGGCCTTCCGGAGGATCCCCTCGTTCTCCCGCAGGATCCGGTAATTCTCGTCCGCCCGGTCCTCCTCGATGGCACAGGCCACGGTCGAGGGGCTGACGAACCGCGCGACCTCGTCGACATGCCCGTCGGTGTCATCGCCCGCGATCCCGCCGGCCAGCCAGACGACCTGGCGGGCGCCCAGGAACTCACGAAGATAGTCCTCCATCTCCACCCTCCCGAGCCCCGGGTTCCGGTTCGGGTCGAGGAGGCACTGCTCCGTGGTGAGGACCGTCCCTTCCCCGTTCACATCGACCGAACCGCCTTCCAGGACGATCCCCGGGCGGAACAAGGGGAACCCGAGCAGGCGGTTCAGGCATGCGGGGATTCGCCGGTCCCTGGTGAGGGCCGGGTACCTCCCGCCCCAGGCGTTGAACTCCCAGGCGACCGTGCCGGCCCCCCCGCCATCCCTGTTCACGACGAAGGTGGGCCCGTAGTCCCTGAACCACACGTCCGCGTAATCGAAGGGGATGAGGTCCACCTGCGCGCGATCGACTCCTGCGCCGTGGAGGAGAGTTTTCACCCTGTCCCGCATCTCCTCGTCGCGGACCAGGAGGTTCACCCGCTCGCCCCGCGACAGGGCCGCGATGATCGCGAGGTATGCCTCCTCGACCGCAGGGAGGTCGCCGAAGGTCTCGGGATCATGCGGCCAGGCGAGCCAGGTGGCCTCGTGAGGCTCCCATTCGGCGGGCATGAAGTAGCCCAGCTTGTGCGGGGTCCTCGGAACGCCAGCGGCGGCGGGATACCTCCGCACGACCGGCTCCGTGATGGTCCCGTAGGTATCCGGCCGCCGGTTCCTGAGGAACCCCCAGCCGTCCTGGACCCGCCGGTTCATGGCGAGATCGAGATCGGCGACGAGGACCTCCTCCCCCTCGCCGGCGCGGGCGACGACGTTCCCGAAGGCATCGGCGACGAAAGACCCGCCCCAGAAGAGGAGGTCCCCCTCCCGGCCGGCGCGGTTCACGGCCGCGACATGGACCCCGTTCGCGATGGCATGGCCCCGCTGGACCGCCTCCCACGCGCCCCGCCAGTCCCCCTCGTCGGTGTCCCGCACCCCGCCCGGCCAGCCGATGGCGGTGGGGTAGAAGATGATCCCTGCCCCCATGAGCGAGACCGCCCTCGCGGCCTCGGGGAACCACTGGTCGTAGCAGATCAGGACCGCGAACCGTGCCGGCCCCGTGTCGTACACCCGGTACGCGTCGCCGGGCACGAAGTAGTTCTTCTCGTAGAAGAGCGGATCCAGGGGGACGTGGACCTTCCGGTACGGGGGGAGGATGCCCCCGTCGCTGTCGATGACGACCGCGGTGTTGTGGAAGGCCCCCGACTCTCCCCGCTCGAACACGGGGACGACGACGACCACGCCGTGCTCCCGGGCGAAGGCCGAGAACGCGCGGGTCGATTTCCCGGGGATAGGCTCGGCGAGGTCACGGAGGCCGGCGCACTCCGCCTGGGGGAAGTACCTGGTGCGGAAGAGCTCGGGGAGGCAGATGATCCGGGCCCCTTTCCGTGCCGCCTCCCCTGCCGAGGCGAGCGCTCTTGCGAGGTTCTCATCCGGATCGTCGGATACCTCCATCTGGACGAGGCCGATCCTGATCCCGCCTTCCCCCTGGCCCGCCATCCTGCTCACATCCCCCGTTATCCCTCATCCCCCATGAGAGCATCCCCCCGTCCGCCTGTTTCGGGCCCGCAGAGGGCGACGAACCGCCGGATCAGCCATTCGTTCCTCACCTCCGGATGGAACATCACCCCGTAGGCGGGCCTCTCCCGGTGCCTGGCGGCACTGATACCCGAGGGCGAGACGGCGAGGGCCCTGAACGACGGGGGGAGCCTCACCGCGAGGGAGTGGAGCTCGTAGGCCTCGAACCTCCCCCTCCCGCTGAACAGGGGGTCGGGGTCCGTGACCTCCTGGGCGGCCATCCCGATCCTCGTTCCCGGGATGAGATCCCCGCCGCAGATCCGGACGAGCACCTCCATTCCCGCGCAGATGCCGAGGATCGGGCGGGGGAACCCGGGGACCCAGGAGAACCTCCCTGTCCCCCCGAGGTACCCGAAGTCGGCGATGGCCGTCCCGCAGAGGATGGCGCCGCTCGCGGGAGCGAGATCCCCGGGTGCGACCTCCGTGTAGTGCAGGATCCGGGTCGCCTCCCCCGAATCGCGCACCGCCCGTTCCACGGGGAGCACGAACTCGGCCGTCGAGAGGGAGCCCGGCCGGTAGGAAAGGTCGACGACGAGGATCACCGCGCCACCAGCCTTGCGTCGCTGACCCGGAAGATCCCGTGGCCGCCATGGTACTCCCGCGACGCCCCGAGGATCTCGATCCGCTTTCTGAAGAACGGCGCATCGAGGACCAGGGTCTCGTACTCGCCGCCCTCGCCGGCGGGGTTCATGCGGTGCTTCCCTGCGAGGGCCTTCAGCTCCCGGAGGGCCGCCCGGTCGACCTCCCGGCCGAGCCATTCCTCCCCGAGGGGGGCGGCCGAGACCCCGGAGATGACGAACCGGAACCCGGACCCGGCGACCTCGTCGAGGTGCTCCCCCTCGTCCCGCTGCCAGAGCGGGTTGAAGCACCAGAGGCCGAGCTCGTGGCAGACCCGCTGGACCCGGGTCGCCTGGTACACCGAGCGGATCGCCCCCGTCACCACCCCCGCGATGGCATGCCCCTCCACGGCGAGGGATATCGCCCGGGAGAGGTCGGCGACCTCCTCCTCCTCCACCCCCCTGCCCGTCACGGAGACGAGGGGGAGGCCCGCCGCCTCGGCCTGGAGGGCGGTGAGGTGGAGGTTCGGCGTGTGGAAGAGGTAGCTCTCGGGGTTCTCCGGGACCACGGTGATGAGGCAGGCGACCTCCTCCCTCTCCATCGCCATCCCGCAGGCGAAGGCCGAGTCCTTGCCCCCCGAGAAGAGGACCCCGAGCCTCACGGTCTCCCTCCCGTCAAGCTGGGCGATGCCGTGCAAAAAGCGTATGCCCCGGGCGCGGGCAGGGGAGGAGAGAGGACCTTCCCCGCATTCCGGGCGAAACCCCTATAACCGCTCCGGACCAGCTCTTCTGACATGAACGAGACCGGCCCCGGGGGACCCGGAGCCAGCCCCGCCGGTTCCGGCGCGGGGATGAACGCCGTGAAGGTGGCGACCGCGAGGATCTCGGTCGCCTCGAACACCTGCCTCGTCGTCCTGAAACTCGCCGTGGGCCTCGCCATCGGGTCGGTCGCCATCATCTCCGAGGCGGTCCACTCGGGGATCGACCTCGTCGCCGCCGTGGTCGCCCTCCTCTCGGTGCGGAAGTCGGGCGAGCCCCCCGACGAGGACCACTCGTACGGCCACGGGAAGTTCGAGGACATCTC
>DATIYO010000087.1:0-4658 GCA_035517575.1 Methanomicrobiales archaeon | reverse complement strand
CCGGTGCCCTCCCGGGAGACACATCGGAGAGATAGACCATCCACCCGATGAGGATGCAGAGGCCCGGGAGGGACAGGTCCCGGAGGAGGGGGACCGGGAGGAGCCCGGTCGCGTGGAGGGCGAGGAACACCCCCAGGACCGAGGCGTGCTGGGCCTGGAAACGGGCGATCCGCCGGTCGGCCGAATTGCAAGGCCGTATGGACCCGCACAGGGTGGAGGTGGAGAAGGGGAAGAGCGGCGAGATCCCCTTCATCGTGCAGAGGTCCTCGGCGAGGTGGAGGCACAGGCCGAGGGCGACCCCCGCGAGGAACACCGTGGAGAAGGCGAGAACCGCCGCGATGCCGGAGATGAGAGCCGGTACCAGGATTACCCCCGACAACATCGCCGCGATGACCCCGATCCCCGGGATGGAGTGCGTAAGCCGTTTGTCCCCCCTGTCGGGTTTTCCGGGAAGTATCACGGAGCAGGCAAGGAGCATCGCCGGGACGCAGGCGAATTTCGTGAACCGGGTGAGGATCCAGGCACCGGTGAGGGGGCCGGCCTTCCGCGGCTTCTTCATGTGGAAGTCGGGGAGGACCGCGCCGGCGCATGCGCCCGCGAGGCCCGCGGCGATGAGCCAGGGCTCGGAGGGGAAGAGCGCACTCCAGACGAGGAGAGCGCACATCATGACGAGCGCGAAGTGGTGCCGCGTGATCATCGGACCCGGCCCTTTCCGGAGTGAACTGGATCCCGCCGGGATATATAGATTGTGGTGATTCAATTACCTTTTCGCTTTTGTCAACTCTTAAAGGTTACCGGTTCATGGCAGATTTTGAACCTTCACCCAAAGTTCATATCCCTTGGCGATGCAAACCGGCCTCCGGTGAAAGCCATGAAGATCAGCGCACGGAACATCCTCAAGGGAAAGGTGAAGAAGATCACGGCGGGCGCCGTCAACTCCGAGGTCGTCGTCGAGCTCCCGGGCGGCCAGGAGATCACCTCGATCATCACGAAGACCTCGGTGAGCTCCCTCGGGCTCGTGGTCGGGAAGCCCTGCTATGCCGTGATCAAGTCGAGCGAAGTGATGATCGCCGTCGACTGATTGCCCCCCTCTTTCTCTCTCCCTTTCTCATCCGGAACGGATCTCTTGTATCAGCGCAGTGAGCTCCGCGATCCCCTTCTCCTCTGCCGATGTCGGCCGGTCGCCGGTGACGGTGAGGTCCGGCTGGATCCCGACCAGGGTGACCGGCGCCTTCGCCTCCTTCTCCAGGTACTCCATCACCACGGGGAGGGGGAGGGCATGGGAGATGAGCAGGTCGCCGTGGACCTCGCAGGCCTCGATGATGCCGAGGGTCCCTGGCTCCTTCCCCATCGCGGCCGAGTCGAGGAAGAGGATGCGGGCCGGTTTTGCCCGCCGGATCGGGGCGGTCACGCTCTCGGGCATCGTGCCGCCGAGAAAGACGGTGACGCCAGGGATCCTGACAGCGCCGATCCTCCCCGCGGCGAGCATCCCCAGCCGGTCATGGGGGTTGAGCTCGTCCCCGATGCCGACAACCGCGAGGGGGCCCGCCCCCGCGAGCCTCTCCCGAAGCACCGCCACGAACCCGGGCGAGTCGCTGCACCTCACCCGACCACGACCTCGCGGTCCTCGCCCGCGCCCGAGAACTCGCAGGTGAGCCGGATCGCCTTCGGGTCCTGGGGGCAGTGCTCCTCGCAGAGGCCGCACCGGATGCAGCGGAAGATGGCCACCTCGGGCTTCTTCTTCCGCATGAGCTTCTTCCCCTTCACCTCCATCTCCCGCGAGCCCTCGACCATCACGATGGCATCGGCGGGGCAGACCCTCGAGCACCTGCCGCATCCTATGCAGTTCTCGTCGATGTACTCGACCCGCCCGCGGAACCCCTCGGGGACGGGGACCTTCTCGAACGGGTAGCAGATGGTCGAGGGCTTCGAGACCAGGTTCCTGAGCATCTCGCGAAGCACCGAGAACCGGTTGCCGAGGTCCGTGATCCAGACGGTCGTCACTTCCCGACCCCCCAGAAGCCCATGAGGAGGACGAGCGCCACCTGGAGGAGGGCCGCGTTCGCCAGGTACTTCCAGCCGACGTCGTTCAGCTGGTCGATCCGGATCCGGCCGGTCATCACCTTCACCGAGGCGAGGACGAGGAGGATCGCGATGGTCTTCACGAGGAAGAGGGCGAACCCCGCGAGGGCGGCGACCGGCCCCACGGGCACCCAGGCGGGGACCGACGGGCCGCCGAGGAAGAGGGCCGCGACCAGGCCCGCCCCGACCACGAGGGACATCTCGTTCGCGAGGATCATGAGGGCGAGCCGCCGGCCGGTGAGCTCGGTCCAGGGGCCGGCGACGATCTCGGTCTCTGCATCAGGGATGTCGAAGGGGGTCCGCTCGAGCTTGGCCTGGAGCCCGACCAGGGCGACGACGAAGCCGATGGGCTGGAGGAGGGCGAACCAGGGGTGGCCGGCCTGGAGGGCCGTGATCCCCGAGATGGACCAGGTCCCCGCCGCGATGGCGGGGGCGAGAAGGGCGAGGAAGAAGGGCACCTCGTAGATGAAGAGCTGGGTCACCGCCCGGACGCCCCCGACCGTCGAGTAGACGTTCCTCGAGAGCCAGCCGACGAGGAAGAGGGCGACCGTCGGGAGGGTGAGGAGGTAGAGGACGAGGACGAGGTCTCCCTGGAAGGCGACCGGCGACGGGCCGATGACCGGCACATAGAGGAACGCGGTCATGACCGCGGCGAGGGCGAGGAGGGGGGCCGCGTCGAAGGCCGGCCGGTCCACTCCCCTCGGGTCGATGACCTCCTTCCCGAGGACCTTCACGAAATCGGCGAGGGGCTGGAGGAGCGGCGGCCCGACCCGGTGCTGCATCCTGGCCCCGACCTTCCGGTCCAGGTACGCGAGGAAAAGGGCGTACGCGGCGAGGAACAGGAACCCGGGGAAGACGAGGACGTAGAGGAGGAGGAAGAACGGGTCCATCAGGCCTCACCGTCCTCTCCTCTCACGACCGTCATGCGGGAGGTGCAGGAGAGGCAGGGCCGTGCCCTGCCTTCCGTGTCGACGACCGCCATGCGGGAGGTGCACGAGAGGCAGGGGTCGATGGCCGCGACGATGACCGGGATGTCGGCGATGTTCTGGCCCACGAGGCAGACGGCCACCGAGGTCCAGTTGGCGAGGGTCGGCGTCCGGATGTCGAGCCGGTCGACCTTGTCCGTGCCGTTCGTCCTGATGTAGTGGCAGAGCTCCCCCCGCGGGGCCTCGTACCGGGAGAGGATCTCGCCGGTCGGGGCCTTCTTCGGGGCATCGACGGTGACGGGGCCGTCGGGGAGGCCCTCCAGGCACGAGCGGACGATCCCGAGGCTCTCGGCGAGTTCCCCGATCCGGACGACGGTCCTCCCGTACACGTCGCCGTCGTTCGAGGTGACGACGTTCCAGGGGATCTCCCGGTACGCGATGTACGGGTCGTCCTTCCTTACGTCGTAGTCCACGCCGCTCGCCCGTGCGGTGGGGCCGACGGTGCCATAGGAGAGCGCCTGGGCCTTCGTGATCTTCCCGACCCCGCGGAACCGCAGGATCATCGTCTCCTGCCGCCGCACCATCTCGCGGTACTTCACGAGCCGCTCGTCGAGCCCGGGCAGGAGGGAGAGGGTCTTCTTCACCTGGGCGGGAGGGATGTCGCGCCTGACCCCCCCGATCTCGTTCATCCCGTAGTTCACCCGGTTCCCGGTCAGCTCCTCGAGGATGTCCTGGACCACCTCCCGGTCGCGCCAGGTCCACATGAAGAGGGTGTTGAAGCCGATCTCGTGGGCCGCGACCCCGAGCCAGAGGAGGTGGCTGTGCATCCGCTCGAGCTCGGCGACGATGGTGCGGATGTACTGGGCGCGGGGCGAGACCTCGACCCCCATGATCTCCTCGATGCCCTTCACGAACGCGGTCCCGTGGGAATGGGAGCAGATCCCGCAGACCCGCTCAAGGAGGGGGACGACGCGGATGAAGTCCCGCTGCTCGGCTGCCTTCTCGATCCCGCGGTGGTTGTAGGAGACGTCGAGCTCGAGCCTGACGACGGTCTCCCCCTCGGCAAAGACCTTGAAGTTCACCGGCTCCTTGAGGGCGGGGTGCTGCGGGCCGATGGGGACCGTTATCTCGACCATCTACCTCACCTCCTCCTGTATCCCGCCGTAGAAAGTCCCCTTCACGGGCTTCCAGTCCTTCCGCATCGGGTACTCCTTCAGGGGCCAGTCCTCGTTCAGGATGATCCGCGCGAGGTTCGGGTGCCCGCGGAAGACGATCCCGAAGAGGTCGTGGATCTGCCGCTCGTAGATGCCCGCGGGCGGGAGGAGGTCGTGCACCGAGGCGATCGACGGGTTCTCCCTCGGGATGTGCACCCGGATGGAGATGACCGTGCGGTGGGGGCCGGTCAGGTGGTAGGTGAGCTCGAAGTTCTCCCCGACGTCAGCCGTGCTCATCTGGATGACGCGGTCGCAGGAGAGGGACCCGAAGGCCGCCTTTATGACGTCCCGGGCCTTCCCGGGTTCGGTAACGACCTGGATGCGGTTCCATCTGAGCTGGGCGACCGGTCCGAAGGCCTCGAGGACCGCCTTCGCCTGGTCGAGCGTGAGGGCCTCGGTCATGTTCCCGCCTCCGCCTTCTTTTCCGCGGGGACCG
>DATIYO010000086.1:0-2309 GCA_035517575.1 Methanomicrobiales archaeon | reverse complement strand
ACCCCGCGAGGGTCTGCCAGGGCACCATCCCGAAGACGACGAAGTTCGTGGAGAGGTAGAAGACGGTGACGACCACCATCCCCGTGATGATGGCCCGCGGGATGTTCCGCGAGGGGTCCTTCACCTCGCTCGCGGGGAAGGTCCCGAGCTCGAAGCCGACGTAGGCCCAGAAGATCAGGACGAGGGCCGTGCCCAGGTTCCCGAACCCGAGGGGGGCGAGGGGGAGGTAGTTCGCCGCGAACCGGCCGGGGGTGAGGGCGAAGGCAGCGAGGCCCGCGACGATGATCCCGATCAGGGGGAGGAGCTTCACCATGGTGAGGACGTCGTTCACCCGGCCGGCCGCCTTCACCCCGAGTACGTTCACGAGCGTGAGGGCGGCGAGGAAGAGGCCCTTCACGAGGACCTCCTGGAGCGCGGTCAGGGGGAGGAAGAACCCGAGGTACTGGGTGAAGGCGAGGGCAAAGACCGGGAGGGAGAGGATCTCGGCGATCCAGAGGGACCAGCCGGCGATGAAGCCGTAGAAGTCGTCGAAGGCCTCGGAGACGTAGGCGAAGGGGCCGCCGACCCTCGGGAGGTAGTAGCTGCAGTAGGCGAAGACGAGGGCGAGGACGGTCGCGCAGGCCGCGGCGAGGATCCAGACGACGATGGCGAAGGGCCCGACGAGGCCGGCGGTGAGGGCCGAGGCGATGTAGATGTCGGCCCCGACGATGGACCCGATGACGATGTTCGTCATGTCAAAGAGGGTGAGGTCGCGCCTGAGCTCCATGCCGCCGGATTCTATGGGCACCGCCCTTCATGAGGATATGGGTCCTTCTTTTTTAAAATAAGAAAATTATATAAATTTTTGAAATAATAACCTATCCGGTGACCATCGTTCCCTGTCGCGGCGACCCTGCGGAGGGACGGGGGTTTCCCGATCGCTTCCGTCGAGGCATGAGGGCATGAAGACCGGAAATCTCTTCCTGCTGGTGTTCGTCATCCTGGCGTCCTGCCTCGCCTGCTGCACGGGTTCCGGCGGGAGCGGTTCATCGGGGAGGCAACCCGTCTCCCCGCCTTCGCAGGTCCCCACGCCGGCGCCGCTTCCGCCGACACCGTCGCTCGGGACGCCCCCCGCGACGTCGGTCCCCGCCCCGCTCCCCATCCGTGGCGACCAGCCTGCCGACAGGGTCACCATCCGGTTCAATTCCAGCGGGAAGGTGCGCCAGGTCTCCTTCGACCTGGATACCGCCGCGCTCCCGACGACGGGAGGGGGGAACGACTGCCCCCTCTCCTCCTGGCATCCCGACGATACCCAGGAGCTCGCGGCCTATTACGCGGGCATATTCAGGGATCCCGCCGAGGACGCGCTCTACACGCCCCTCATCTCCGAGCTCCGGCGCATCAGGCGGACGGAGAACCTGAACGACGACGAGTACCTGGAGCTCATGGTCAACCTCGTCCAGGCGATCCCCTATGACCCGTCCGCGCCGGTCTGCCCCCGCACGCCCGCGGGGGTGATCCTGGACGGGAAGGGGGACTGCGACGAGAAGAGCCTGCTCCTCCTCGGGATGCTCTACCGCGAGGGGTACGACGCCGCCATCCTCCTCTTCCCCGCGATGCACCATGCGACGGCGGGGATCCGGATCCAGCTCGAGACCCAGCCGTCCTTCCGGGTCTTCGACCTCGGGGGGAGGAAGTACGTCTACATCGAGACCACCCACCCCTCCTTCATCGGCCTCTACCCCGACGGGTTCGAGGACCAGGACCCGGTCATCGTCCCGACGGGGAAGGGGAACATCACCTACCGGGCCATCAACGACGTGATGCACATCGTCTCGACCCAGAAGAGGATGGAGGAGAAACTCCGGTGGATCAACGAGACCGGCACGGGGATGCTCGCCGAGATCCAGGACCTCGAGCAGAAACTCCGCTCGGGGACGGGGTACTCGTCCCAGGAGGATTTCGATGCCGACTACACGAAGTACGTGAGCCTCGTTACCCAGTACAATGCCTACGTGGACGAATTCGGGAAGATCCTCGACGTGTACCAGTATGTCCTCGATCACCAGACCGACCGGCACGGAGTGAGCGGGAGGATCGCGAACTCGAAGGTGGAGGACCTGCTGTAGTTCGTCGTCCTTTTGGATGTGCCACTTCTATCCAGAGTTCATCGTGCAGCCCGTCTCATCGGCTGTACCCCGGCCATCCCCAGGTCCCCCATCGCGAAACTGTACCTCTCCCTGATGGTGGGGGGGAGGTCGGTGTCGGGGATCGGCTCGAATCCCAGCGTCCGGTAGAAGGGCACCAGTTCGAGGGTGGAATGCAGGTGG
>DATIYO010000085.1:0-4864 GCA_035517575.1 Methanomicrobiales archaeon | reverse complement strand
GTTCTCGCGGACCGTCGACTCGGACTCCGTCGGGAAGAGAGAGCGGGTGGCGGGCTGCATGACCGGAGCCCAGATCCTGAAGGAATGCGGCGGAGGGGACGTGCAGATGGAGGAGATCTGCCCGCTCGAATCGGTGAGGGAGGAGCCGTTCATCGCCCGCTGCTGCAGGAGCGAGCGGGAGGGATTGCGTGTGTGGAAGGGGAAGTTCGGCGGCGTCGTGCACTGGGGTGCAACACCCCGCACCATAGCAGAGACGGTCGAGAAGGTAGCGGAAGGCTGGAGGTCCCGTGCCGAAGATCGCGGTGGCTGAGGGCGACGGCATCGGGAAGGAGGTCATCCCCGTCGCCGTCCGGGTTCTCGCGGCGGTCCGCCCGGATCTCGAGTTCTTCCCCGTCGAGGTGGGGTACGGCCGCTGGGAGCGGACGGGCGAGGCCATCACCCCGGCAGAGATCCGGGCCATGAAGGAGGCCGACGCGGTGCTCTTCGGGGCGGTGACGACTCCCCCCGACCCGAACTATCGGAGCGTCGTGGTCCGGATGCGGAAGGAGCTCGACCTCTATGCCAACGTGCGGCCGGTCAGGGGCGGGGACGCGGACATCGTCATCGTCCGGGAGAACACCGAGGGGCTCTACTCAGGCATCGAGGAAGTCGGGCCCGACCGCGCCACGACGCTGCGGCTCGTCACCCGGAAGGGGAGCGAGCGGATCGCCCGGTTCGCCTGCGGGCTCGCGAAGGGCCGGCGGCACCTGACCGTCGGGCACAAGGCGAACGTCCTCAAGGCCGACACCCTCTTCCGCGAGGCCTGCATCGCCGCCGCGGCCGAGGCCGGCGTCCCCGTCCGCGAGAAGTTCATCGACGCCCTCTGCCTGGACGTCCTCCAGCACCCGCGGGACTACGACGTCATCGTGACCGAGAACATGTTCGGGGACATCCTCTCCGACGTCGCGGCGTACCTCGTCGGGGGGCTCGGCATGCTCCCCTCGGGGAACATCGGGGACCGGCACGCCCTCTTCGAACCGGTCCACGGGAGCGCCCCGAAGCACGCAGGGAGGAACACGGCAAACCCCGTCGCGGCCGTGAGGAGCGGTGCCATGCTCCTCGGACACCTCGGGGACAGGGAGGGCGAGGCGCGTATCGAGCGGGCCATCGGGCGGGCACTCTCCTCGGGGGTGAAGACCCGCGACCTGGGGGGCGCCGCGGGGACGAGGGAGATGGGGGAGGCCATCGTCGCCGCCCTCGGGGAGCGACCCGCGGACAGGGGTGAACCATGCCTGGACTGACGATCTCCCTCGTCCCTCTGGGTGAACCCGCAGGGCATCAGCATGAGGGTGAACGCGAAGGGCGACGGGCCGAGCGAGAACCGACAGGCCGAAAGCCGGGCGGTGAACCGACGGGACGAAGTCCCGGTGGTGAGGTCGACCCGGTTCTCGTCTCGTGGCTCAGGGAGGACCTTCCCGGGATCTTCGCCGCCGGGCTGGAGCTGTACCCCGCCCTGCCCCTCCGCCGGGAGCATTTCGTGAAGGAGCGGAAACAGTACCTCGCCGATTCCCTGCTCGGGGAGTTCTCATCGGCGGTGGGAGGGCAGGGAACCGTCATCCTCGGGGTCACCGGGGCAGACCTCTTCTCGCCGGGCCTGAACTTCGTGTTCGGGATCGCGAACCGGGGGAGGGCACTCATCTCCACCTTCCGGCTCAGGCCGGAGTTCTATGGCCGCGGGCAGGCCGAATCGATATTCCGGAGGAGGGTCCTCGTCGAGGCGGTCCACGAGATCGGCCATGCCCTCGGGCTCTCGCACTGCGAGTACCCCGGCTGCGTGATGCACTTCTCCAACCGGATCGAGGACACCGACCGGAAGGGACCCGGGTTCTGCTTCCGGTGCGCGAGAGCCCTCGAACGGCTGATGGCGGCCGGGGACCGGTAATCGAACGGGGGATGCCCTCACCCGTCGCGGCGGACGGCGTGCATGACCCCCATGACGCCCATGACGTCGTGGGTCGGTATCCGCACGATCTCGAAGTCGTAATATTTCCCGATGTAATCGAGGAGACCCGGGTTCGGCGGTCCGCCGATGGGAGGCAGGTGGATCTCCATCTCGATCCTGCGGATCCCCGAGAGTTCCTCGGGCCGTATGAGCCATTCCCCTCCCTCGCAGTCGCACTTCAGGAAGTCGCACCCGCGAGCATTTCCCTTGATCTGGCCGAGGGTGAAGGTGGGGACCGTTCCCCCGCACCCGTCCCAGGAGACCGAGGCGGGGTTCCCGTCGCCCAGCGCACCCCGGATGACCCTCACGGGCGCCTGGTTCAGCCTGACGTTCTCCTCGAGGATCTCCCACGTGACCGGCTCCACGGCGACGATATGGTCGGAATACCTCGCGGCCCGCAGGGAGAAGGCACCCGCGTTCGCGCCGATATCGACGACGATGTCATCCCCGCGGATGTCGTCGAACCGGTACTCAGAGACATCCGTGATCTGGCGATAAGGCAGGTCCCGTGAGGCGAAGATGACCGGGTGGGTCTTCTCGTCGGGGGATTTCGGGCCCCCCGCAGGGGGCAGGCCCTTCTCTGTGCGACGGCAGAGTTCTCTCCACATACGCGGGGATATGAAACGAAGAAGGAACCACCCGGAGGAAAATAAGGGTTTCTCAGGGGGCCGGTGACGCCGCCGCGGGCGGGACCTCCCCGGCCTCGTAGATGAGGGTGTAGTACCTGGCGGCAAAGACGGTGAGGAAGGGCCCGAGGCAGACGGGGACGATCCAGCCGACATAGGGGATGACCGAGGGGAGCGATACGGCGATGTTGTAGAGGACCGCGGCGATCGTGAAGAGGACGACGGCGATGAAGTAGTTCCCCCAGCCGATGCGCCGCAGCATCTCCGTGACGGCGGAGAACCTCCAGCCCTCGGCCATGCTTCCCGTCCGGGAAAACCGGATCCCGCCCAGGACCATGTAGAAGAACGCGACGACCAGGAAGGCGATCTCGACGGGGATGAGGAGGATCATGAGGACGAGGGTCCCGGGGTTCGCGGTGATGTGCGAGGACGTGATCATGCCGAGCCCCAGGGCGAGCTCCGCGAGGAGCACGATCAGGGCGGGGAGGAACCAGGCGAGCATCACGAGGTCGAGCCTGATCCCGTCGACAAAGAGGGACGCCCATCCCGTGAAGTCCGGCGCAGGCCGCGTCCCGCGGTAGACCCTGACGAGGTAACCCGAGATGAAGAACGACGCGAGGAGGCCGACGACCCCGATGGCCGCGAGGGTTCTCCAGGGGATCAGTTCCCAGTGAATCGCCGTCTTCTCGATGATCTTCGTCGGATCTACGACGAACCGTACCAGGGAGAAGGGGAGGCCGAGGAGGACGAAGATGATCCACCGGACCCAGTGGCCCTCGAAGGTCTCCCGGGTATACCCGATGCCGTCGTTGAAGAGCTTCTCGAATTCCATGGAAGGCACCCTGAAAGAGAAAGTGGCTCTCTGTATGTTAAGGGTATGGGTGCCCCCGGATCTTCGGTGGCAGGGATTTGAGATACTATAATGCCCGGAAAAGGGTTACCAAGGTGTGCAGTGAAGAACGCCTTCCACGTGATGATCGTCCCCACCCTCGGCTGCCCGTCGAAGTGCGCCTACTGCTGGAGCTCCGAGGAGGGGTCGCCCGTCATGAGCATCGACACGGTGCGGGAGATCGTCGCATGGCTCGCGGACTTCCGCACCGGCCGGGTCACCTTCACCTTCCACGGCGGCGAACCGCTCCTCGCCGGTGCCGGTTTTTACCGGCAGGCCCTCCCGATCCTCGCCCAGGGGCTCTCCCACCTCTCGCCCGAGTTCGCCCTGCAGACGAACCTCTGGAGGATGACCGACGAGCTCGCGGAGGTCCTCGCCGAGTACCATGTCCCCCTCGGCTCCTCCATCGACGGGCCGCAGGAGCTGAACGACCTCCAGAGATCGGAGGGCTACTTCGCGAGGACGATGGAGGGGTACCGGATCGCGAAGGCCCACGGCCTCGGCGTCCGGTTCATCTGCACCTTCACCTCGTACTCGGTGAAGCACCGCGAGGAGATCTTCCGGTTCTTCCTCGAGAACGGCCTGACCCTCAAGCTCCACCCCGCCCTGCCCTCGCTCCGGTCCGACGAGCCGGGGAGATGGGCCCTCGACCCCGAAGAGTACGGCGAGCTCCTCGTCTACCTCCTCGACCGGTACCTCGAGCACTTCGACGAGATCGAGGTCATGAACATCAACGACCTGGTCAGGTGTGTCTTCACCCGGAGGGGGAGCGTCTGCACCTTCGTCGACTGCATGGGGAGCACCTATGCCGTGGGGCCCGACGGGAGCATCTATCCATGCTACCGGTTCGTCGGGATGCCGGAGTTCGTCATGGGGAACGTGAGGGACCACCCGAGCCAGGAAGATCTCGACCGGTCCCCTGCGGGGAAGCTCCTGCAGGAGTTCAGGGATTACGTGGATAAGGCATGCGGGGGATGCGCCCATATCAGCTACTGCCGCGGCGGGTGCCCGTACAACGCTATCGCACCGACGGGCGGGAAGGTGGAGGGGGTCGATCCCTATTGCAGGGCCTACATGCGAATATTCGATGAGATCACCGACCGGCTCAACAGGGAGATGTTCGAATCCCCGATGATGGACAGGGAGGCGTTCCCGCCGAGGCCGAAGAAGGGCCGGAAACCGGGGATCATGGGCATCATCCGGCGGGGGGTCACGGGGCGGGTGGAATGGCCGTGAGGAAGGAGTGAGGCAAAAAATGGTCACCGTCGGCGTGCACGTCTCCATCGCGAAGTCCATCGACCTCGCGGTGGACCGGGCGAGCGAGATCGGGTGCGACACCTTCCAGATCTTCTCCCGGAACCCGCGGGG